>CAJTOM010000082.1 GCA_910577915.1 uncultured Oscillospiraceae bacterium | reverse complement strand
GGCTACGCCGAAAAGCTCAAGGTGGCGGAGACCGCCAAGGGGGCCTCCGTGCTGGTGGAGTCGGCTGCCAAGCTGGGCGCGCTGACCGTGGACGCCGCCGAAGTGAAGGCCGAGGTAAAGGGCTCTGTGGAGAGCGTAGAGCTGACGGAGAAGGCCGCCGGCTTTAAGCTGGACGCCGCCGAAACCGCTGTTGTGGGCGCGGTCACCGCCCATGAGAGCGTGAAGGAGACCATGGAGATCACCGGCGCGGGTGCGGAAAAGGTGCCCGAGGCGGGCGCAGCCGCTCCCACCGAGCCCAGCGCCCCCACCGAGCCGGAGCCGGACGAACCGGATGAGCCGGAGATTCCCGACAATCCGGAAACGCCCGATGAGCCGGACGAGCCCCAGCCCCCCGCCGGCGGAGATGATGACAACACCGATTCCGATAAGGAGCCTGCTCCTGAAAATGCAACGGGCAAGGTTGTTGAAACCACCGACGAAACCGCCGCAAACGGTACGCATTATACGCTGGAAGTCTCCTATACCTTTGACCCTGAAAAGGGCAAGGTGACAGGATTCTTCGTTAAGCGCCTCGTTTCTGTCGCTGTAACGGAAGAGGGCGACATCGTTGACACAAGCGAGCTTGCCCTGTACTATGAGTGCAATGTTATCTACTCAACGGAAGAGGAAGTTGAGGGGACAGTCGTTGCGGTACAGGACCCCTCCGCTTCAAACAGCTACACCATCAGCATCCAGATGGATACCCTCGAAATCGTCAGAGATAATGAGACGGTCAACCCTCTTCACGACCCCAATGCCGAAGTCGATGATTATAACGGGTATTATTCCATTGCCTTGATTTATGAGTACTACAAGACAGGCGATAACGGCGAAAAAATAGTCGTTGACACCGAGACGTTTGTGGACCCCGAGGGCAATGAGGAAGAATATCCCCTCGGCGTGAATATCGGCTTTTCAAATCCGGAGGATATGGAAATTCCTACCATGCCTCCGCCCGACGAAGGCAGTGATGAGAACCAACCCGGCGGTGACGTTGACAACCCTGGCGATAACCCTGGCGATAACACCGGCGATAACACCGGCGATAACACCAGCGACAACTCCGGCGACAACTCCGGCGACAACTCCGGCGACAACTCCGGCGACAACTCCGGCGACAACACTGACACTCCCGCCGCTTAACTTTCCTCCATCGCAGCAAAAAGGCCCGGATGCATGCCGCATCCGGGCCTTTTGCCGTCTTCTTCCTGTCAAATCCATCCAGACCGCCCCGGCAGGTATAACGCCCCGCCTTTTTCACACACTACCTGGGAATGGAGGGAGCAACATGAAGAATTTTCGAATGCCCACAGCCTATACCATCCTCTTTATCCTGCTGGTCCTGGTGGCCGCCGCCACATGGGTGGTGCCCGCCGGTTCCTATCAGCGGACAGGAGAGGCGCAGGTCCCTGCGGCGGGGACCTATCACAGCGTGGAACAGCAGCCCCAGGGGGCGGGAGACGTGATCCTGGCCTCCTTCCAGGGGTTCTACGACGCGGTGGATGTGGCGCTGTTCATCCTGATGGTGGGGGGCTTCCTGGGCGTCGTCATGAAGACCGGGGCCATCGACGCCGGGGTGGGCAATGTGGTGCGCCTGCTGGGGGGGAAGGAGATCTGGCTCATCCCGGTGCTGATGATCCTCTTCAGCCTGGGGGGCACCTCCTTCGGCATGTGGGAGGAGACCATGGCCTTCTACCCCCTGCTGATTCCGGTGTTCATCGCGGCGGGGTACGACGCCCTGGTGGGCATCGGCGTGGTACTGCTGGGCAGCGGGGCCGGGGTGCTGGCCAGCACGGTGAACCCCTTCGCCACCGGCATCGCCTCGGGCTTCGCGGACGTGAGCCTGGGGGACGGCCTGGGGCTGCGGCTTCTGATGCTGGTACTGTTCGACGCCATCGCCATCTGGTACGTCACCGCCTACGCCCGCAGGGTCCGCGTCCATCCGGAGAAGTCCCTGCTGGTGGGACTGGAGCGGAAATTCCACGAAAAAAAGGGGGGCGAGGTCCCCGCGCTCACGCTCCGGCGGAAGGTCGTGCTGGCCCTCTTCGCCGTGGTGTTTCTCATCATGGTCTACGCGGTCATCCCCTTTAACGAGATCGGCCTGGCCCTGCCCACCCTGGGCTGGTGGTTCCCGGAGCTGAGCGGGCTGTTCTTTGTGGGCGGCGTGGTCATCGGCCTGGCCTACGGCCTGGGGGAGGAGGAGCTGGTGGAGTCCTTTGTCTCCGGGGCGGCGGACCTAGTGGGCGTGGGGCTCATCATCGGCATCAGCCGGGGCATCACCGTCCTCATGGACGGGGGCGCCATCACCGACACGGTGCTCTACTGGGGGGAGCGGGCCCTGGAGGGGGCCGGGTCCGTGTCCTTTATCCTGCTGGTGTATCTCATCTACCTGCCCCTGTCGGTGCTGATCCCCTCCTCCTCGGGGCTGGCCACCCTGTCGGTGCCCATCGTGGCCCCCCTGGGCCAGTTCGCGGGCATCGGCGGCAGTCTCATCGTCACCGCCTTCCAGTCCGCCTCGGGGCTGGTGAACATCGTCACGCCCACGGCGGCGGTGGTGATGGGCGGCCTGGCGGTGGGCGGAGTGCCCTATGACCGCTGGGTGCGGTTCGTCTGGAAATTGGTACTGATTTTCTTCCTGCTGACCGGGGTATTTTTGGCGGTATCCGCTATTTTATAGTGGGTTTTGTGTGTGCTATAATTATAGAAACCACTCCGGGGCGGACCCCCTCCGCCCCCTGCACATAGGAGCCGACGTCATGAGAGTCATCGACATGCACACCCACATTTTCCCGGAGAAGATCGCCGCTAAGGCCACCGTGGCCACCGCCGAGTACTTCGACCTCCCGGAGCCCCCCAACCACTACGGCAGTGTGGCGGAGCTGGTGGAGGCCCTGGGCCAGGCGGGAATCGAACGCGCCATGGTCTTCTCCGCCGCCACCACCGCCCACCAGGTGGAGCACATCAACCGCTATATTCTCAGCGAGGCGGAGGCGCACCCCCAGTTCATCCCCTGCGGCACCCTCCACGCGGCCTGCGAGGGCTTCCGGGAGGAGCTGGCCTGGATGCGGGAGCACGGCATGTACGGGGTGAAGCTCCACCCGGAGTTTCAGCACTTTGTCCTGGACGACGAGCGGCTGTTCCCTATGTTCGAGGAGATGGAGAAACACGACATGTTCCTCATCGCCCACATGGGGGACCCCCGGGTAAACGTGTCCGGCCCCGCCCGGATGCTGCCCATCGCCCGGACCTTCCCCAGGCTCCGCTGCATCGCCGCCCACCTGGGCAACTGGGGGGACTGGGATCCGGAAAAGATCCGCCCCCTGACCCGCCTGTCCAACGTATACACCGACATCAGCTCCTCCTTCAGCTACGTCCAGGACAAGGGGCCCCTGTACGAGATTCTGCGGGAGTACGACCCCAGCCACGTTTTTTTCGGCTCCGACTACCCCATCTGGTGCCCGAAGAAGGAGCTGCAAAAGGCCCTGGCCCTGGGCTTGGAGCCCTCCTTCCTGGAGGACATCCTGTTCCGCAACTTCGCCAAATTCTACCACTACCGGCCCCTGTAAACGGCAGGTGCAGCATACAAGGAGGCGGGCTCCCCAGAGCCCGCCTCCTTGCGCACATTTACCCCAGCACCTGCCGCAGCAGGCGGTGGAAATTCCCAAAGGCGATCTTCTCCGCCTCCTCCGCCGTCAGGCCCATATCTCGCAGGCCCTCCAGCAGCGCCGGCAGCCGTGCGCAGTCCTCCAGTCCCCGGAGCACCGCGTCCCCCTCGGTCATGGAGGCCATGGTATCCGCCTCCAGAAACTCGCAGAAGTCGAAGCCGCAGCCCACGTGATCGATGCCCATGACGTCGATCATGTGCCCCGCGTGGCGGAGCAGGTGGACCAGGTCCTGCCGGCGGGGGTCCGGGTCCACGAAGAGCCGGAAGGCGTTGAGGCCCACCACGCCCCCCAGGTCCCGCACTGCCCGCAGCTGCTCATCGGTCAGATTCCGCGGCACGTCGCACAGGGCCCGGCAGTTGGAGTGGCTGGCGACGATGGGCCCCACGGCGGCGTCCGCCGCATCCCAGAAGGATCTCTCGTTGAGGTGGGACACGTCCAGCAGCATGCCCTTCTCCTGAATCTTCCTCACGGCGGCCCGTCCGGCGGCGGTGAGCCCCCGGTCCGGGTCGCCCTTCACGCCGGTGGCCAGGGCGTTCTCCTCGTTCCAGGTCAGCCCCGCGTGGCGGGCCCCGCAGGCGTAGTACCAGTCGATCCGCTCCACGTCCTCTCCGACGGCCGCCAGGCCCTCGATCCCCAGCAGGATGTAGAAGGTCCCCTCCGTCCGCGCCGCCTCCAGCTCCGCCCAGCTGCGCACCAGCCGGACGCCCCTCTCCTCCGCCAGCTCGGCGCGCACCGCCTCCATGATCTGCTCCGTGCGCGCCGCGGGGTCCGCGTCGAAGGGCGGGTCCACCCATATGACAAAGATGCCGCCCTCCACGCCCCCGGCCCGCAGCCGCTCCAGGTGCCGCTCCCGCAGCACATGGCGCTCTCCCCGCAGCCGGCGGACCGTCACGTCGCTCCAAATATCCGAATGTGCATCAAACAGTTTCACAAGCCGCTCCTTCCTGGCGGACATTCTTTTTTCTTGAAAGAAAAAAGAATCAAAAAAGAACTTTGCCAGCCCATTGGGCGGTTCTCCGGGGGCGTCGCAGCAGCCTCCTCAAATCTGCCCAATGGGCTCTTTTTGACCCTTTTTCCTCTGAGAAAAGGACGCCGGCCTTCTACAGCCCCAGCACGATTCCCACGACCGTGCCCGCATACGTTCCCAGCACGTAGCCCAGGGTGCCCACCAGCATGGCGGGACCCACCAGCTTGGCCCAGCCCTGGGAGATGGCCATGCCGGCGGCGGTGGTGGGGCCGCCGATATTGGCGTTGGAGGCGATGATGGCGTCCTCCAGGTCAAACCGCAGCAGCTTCGCGCCCAGGAAGCAGAAGAGCATATTGATGACCACCATAATGAAGGTGAGCACCAGGAACAGGGGCGCCTCCACCAGTACGGTGTAGATGTTGGCGGGCACGCCGATGACGAACAGGAACAGATAGATCAGGTAGGTGCCGATCTCCTGGGAGCCGTGCATCTTCTCCACAGACTTGGAGAAGAAGGTGGCGACGATGACGGAGAAGGTGGTGATCCACACATACTGGCTGCCGAAGAACTTGCCCACGAAGTCCCGCAGGACCTCCGCCGCGCCGGTGGCCACGCCGTCGACGGCCATGGGGCTGAAGAGACCGGCGACGATGTTGGAGATCCACACCACCGCCACGGCGAAGGCGAAGTTCATGGCGATGTCCTTCAGGGAGATCTCCTTGCGGCTCCAGAAGGCGGCGGCCTGGGTCTGGGCGGCGGCCTTGTCCGTGCGGCCGCTCTCCACCTGGTCGATGTGGGGGTGGGAGAACTTGGCCCGGAACAGGCGCATGCCGGCGAAGGCGATGAGCACGAAGAAGTACAGGGCCATCAGCAGGTTGTCCGCCACGGTGGCAGCGGCGGCCACCGCGGTGCCGTTCATGCCGTGCTGGCTGGCCATGGCGGTGAAGTTGACGCCGCCGCCGATGTAGGAGCCGGTCATCATGGAGGCCACCGCCGCCAGGTCGTGGACGCTGCCGCCCGTGGCCGCGTAGGGACCCCGCAGGGCGAAGTAGGCGATAAAGGCCCCCGCGATGGTACCCACCGCGCCGATGAGGAAGACGGTCAGCATCTTGCCCGCCTCTCTCCAGATCTTCTTGAGATTGCACTGGAGCAGCAGCAGCGGGATGCCCATAGGCACCACATAGCCCCAGACGATATTGTCATAGAGGGCGCAGCTGGTGGGGATGATGCCCACGTTGGCCATCACCATGGCCAGGATCAGGGCGATGATGGCCCCGGAGACCTTGGACGCCCACTGGTACTTCTGCTCCAGCCAGATGGCCAGGGCCACGGACAGGCACATGACACCCATAAGGCCCCAGTTGTTGTCCGCCTGAATCAGGGGGTGGCCGAGCCACATTTCAAACAGCATACTCGTATCCTCCTAGAAAAACAATTGGGCGGGCTTGTCCAACGACGCGCCGCCGGACCTCACCGGCCAAGAGCAGTATACCCGAAAACGCCACAGAGCGCAATAAATCCCCGGGATTCTTTCAAAACCCCCGCCAAAATATAGCGTTTTATACAATTTTAACCGCTATATTTTGGACGTTTTTGTCTTTTGCCGGCAACGGTCCCCAGGGCCCGCACCCTGGGGACCGCTCTCCCCTGTCAGGTATTCTTCCGGCTGATGGGCTGGCGCACCAGCAGCCGCCCCAGGGCCTTGGCGTCAAAAGGGCACACGGGGTAGAGATACCCCTTCCCCAGAATGGGCTTTGTCGTGGCCAGCATGACCAGAAACCCGGCCACCCCCAGCACCAGCCCCCACACATCCAGCAGGGCCACGAGTATCAGAAACACCATCCGCGTCAGCTTCAGGGCGTACCCCAGCTCAAAGCTGGGCTGGGCGAAGTTGGCGATGGCCACAAAGGCCATATACACCAGCACCTCCGGCACCAGCCACCGGGCCTGCACCGCGAAATCCCCCAGTATGAGGGCCCCCAGCATGCTGAAGGAGTTGCTCAGCGCGTCCGGGGTGTTGAGGCTGGCCAGCTTCAGCAGGTCCACCACGAAGTCCAGCAGCAGCAGCTGCAGCAGCAGGGGCACACTCCCCGGCTCCTCCGGCACGATGAACTGCAGATACTCCGGCACCCGGCTGGCATCCTTCACCAGCAGGTACCACACCGGCGTGATGAACAGGGCCAGCAGCATCACAACGATGCGCAGATACCGCAGATAGGTCCCCACCAGGGGCGGGAAGTAGTAGTCGTTGGCCTCTTCCATAAAGTCAAACAGGGAGGTGGGCATCAGCATGACAGAGGGAGAATTATCTACAAGCAGTATAATATCCCCCTCCATAATACATGCCGTAGCCGTATCCGGCCGCTCGGTGTAGCGCACCTTGGGGAAGGGGTTGTACCACTGGGGCTTGACGATGGCCTCCGCCACGCTCTCCTGACTCATGGCGATGGATCCCACGTCAATGGCGTCCAGCTTCTGGCGCAGCTTCGCCAGCTCCCCCTGGTCCACCTGGTTGTCCATATAGGCCAGCACCACGTCCGTCCGGCTGCGCCCCCCCACCTTGTGGTTCTCCAGCGTCAAATTGGGGTCCCGGATGCGGCGGCGCAGCAGGGCGGTGTTCTGCACCAGCGTCTCCGTAAAGCCGTCGTGGCTGCCCCGGAGGACCTTGCCGTCGGAGGGCTCCTCCACGCTCCGGCCGGGGAACTTCTTGGCGTCGATCATGGCGCACTTGTCGAAGCCCTCCAGCAGCAGGATGGTCTTTCCGATAAAGGCCCCGGTGAGGATTTTATCCACGTCCCCCTCGCAGTCCACCTCGCAGAAGGTGACGCAGCGGTCGATAAATTCCTGCATGTCCCCGCACCCCTGTCCCAGGGCCGCCCCCTGCCCCAGCAGGAAGGAGGTGATGCGCTCAATAACGCCGTCGTCGCCGTAGCCGTCGATGACGTACAGCCGCCCCTTCTGACTGCCGATATACAGGTCCCGGCTGATGACGTCGTAGTTGCGGCCCACCCCCAGCAGGGCGTCCAGGGTCCGCTGGTTTTCGCTGAGCTTGCCGGTCAGTTGTTCCATAGAATGTCCTCCACAGCGCTTTTTCAGCGGTAGTATCCGTCAAAACAGAAAAAATATCCCCGCCGCCGGCCCGGCGGCGGGAATGGAAGGGATTGGCAGACCCTGCCAACTCTCTCCTTGACAACCTCCCCCCGCTATATTAGAATGGAAGGGAACGAAGGGGTGTGAGCCTCCTCGCCCTCCCGCAAATTTGATAGAAATGAGGAATCTGCCATGAAATTTTCCAGCAAGGTGAAAAAGTGCGGTCTCTCTCCCATGCGGAAATTCCACCCCTATGCCGTGGCCGCTGAGGCCGCGGGCAAGAAAATTTATCACCTGAACATCGGCCAGCCCGACATCGAGACGCCCCCCCAGTACTTCCAGGCCGTGCGGGACTTCCGGCTGCCCGTGTTGGAGTACGCCCCCTCCCCCGGCCTCCCCGTGCTCATCGACGCCATCCAGAAGTACTACGACAACCTGGACATGCACTTCGACAAGAGCGAAATTCTCATCACCACCGGCGGCAGCGAGGCCCTGCAGATCGTCCTCAACTGCATTCTCGACGACGGCGACGAGATTCTCATCCCCGAGCCCTTCTACCCCAACTACAACACCATGGTCAATACCTGCGGGGCGAAGATCCACCCCGTCCACACCGCCCCCGAGGAGGGCTACCACTACGCCGACCGGGCCAAGATCGAGGCGGAAATCAACGAGCACACCCGCGCCATCATGTGCACCAACCCCGGCAACCCCACCGGCAGCGTCCTCACCCCCGAGGAGATGCGCATGATGGTGGACATCGCCAAGGAGCACGAGCTGTTCATCATCGGCGACGAGGCCTACCGCGAGTTCGTCTACGCCGGCGAGCCCCTCCAGTCCCTGGGCCAGTTCGACGACGCCGCCGACAACGTCATCGTCATCGACACCGTGTCCAAGCGCTTCTCCGCCTGCGGCGCCCGCATCGGCTGCATCCTCAGCCGCAACAAGGAGCTCATGGCCGAGGCCATCAAGTACTGCCAGGCCCGCCTGAGCGTGGCCACCCTGGACCAGGTGGCCTCCGCCGCCCTGTACGACGTGGGACCGGAGTACTTCGCCGCCGTCCGGGAGGAGTACAAGCTCCGCCGGGACACCGTGGTGGCCAAGCTCAAGGAGATTCCCGGCGTCATCTGCGAGTGCCCCCGGGGCGCCTTCTACCTCATGGCCGCCCTGCCCGTGGACGACGCGGACGCCTTCCAGAAGTGGCTGCTCACCGACTTTGACGACAACGGCGACACCGTCATGTTCGCCCCCGGCGGCCCCTTCTACGCCACCCCCGGCAAGGGCGTCAACGAGATCCGTATCGCCTACGTCCTCAAGCAGAAGGATCTGGAGCGGGCCATGGACCTGCTGGCCAAGGGCATCGCGGCCTATAACAACCGGGCAAAGTAAGCAGCGCTGTCCCACCGCGATTCAGCCCGCCGGAGCCATCGGCCCCGGCGGGCTCTTTATGGGCGCGGAGCGGGCCTGCCGGAGGTATCCGGCAGGCCCATTCGT
>CAJTOM010000081.1 GCA_910577915.1 uncultured Oscillospiraceae bacterium | reverse complement strand
GGTGGATGATTCCTCCTTCTGAATTTTGTTCGGAGAACTTTTGGGAGAGGAAACTAGGTTTCAGACGAAAAAGTTACCGGTTTTTTGTCCAAAACGGCAAGTATCAAGGCACTTACCCGAGAAGAAGGAGGGCGGGAGATGGCTGGGACGCAGGGGATAGGGGGATTTGGCAGCAGGGCGTTGGTAGCAGATTCGGGAGAGATGGTAGCAGAAAGCCGAATTTATGTAAATTATATTGGTTATGAGCGTAGGAATTGCAGGTGGTAGCAGGGAATGGGACGTGGTAGCGGGGTGGTAGCGCGTATGTGCAATGCGTTCAACTTTTGATAAAAACTTTGCAAATATGGTATATAATCCCTCCGTTCTGCGAAAATAGTATCTGATAAAAATACACAGATTCATATGATTTACATAACTATATTTCTTGGCAAAATATTGCTCCTTCCCCACAAAATTCTCTGAAAAATTTCTCCCAATTTGTCCCTATGCTTTTTCCTGGCGGTGTGGTACAATAGAAACAATATGTCAAATCAGAGAATTGCGGAGGAGCTGTATATGGCGATTATATCGGAATATTTCTTCCCGTCCAGCGACGGCAAAACCCTGATCCATGTCAACCAATGGACGCCGTCCGGCCGCAGCATCGCAGGCGTGGTTCAGATCGCCCACGGTGTGGCTGAGTACGGCGCGCGCTACGCACCCTTCGCCCAGTATCTGTGTAGCCATGGCTTCGTGGTGGTGGCCAACGACCACCTGGGCCACGGACAGTCCCTGATTGAAAACAGCCCCATGGTCTACCTGGGAGAGGAGGAGGGCTGGTGGCACGTGCTGGACGACATGGAGGAGCTGCGCCGCCGCACCGCCAAGGTCTTTGCCGGCAAACCCTACTTTCTTTTCGGCCACTCCATGGGCTCCTTCCTGTCCCGAACCCATCTGATCCGCTACCCCGGCCGGCTGGATGGCTGCATCCTGTGCGGCACCGGCCACCAGTCACCGGTGGTCATCGCCGGCGGCCGGCTCATCGCCGACAAAGAGATCAAACGCCTGGGCAAAAAGGCCTTCAGCGCCAAGGCCGACGACCTGGCCTTCGGTGCCTACAACAAGCACTTCGCCCCCGCCCGCACCAGGGTGGACTGGATCTCGGCCAGCGAGGCCAACGTGGACGCCTACATCGCCGACCCCCTGTGCGGCGGGGACGCCACCCTGGGGCTCTTCCGGGATATGCTGGAGGGGCTGGGCTACCTCACCAAGCAGTCCAACATCAACAAGATGGACAAGGAGCTGCCGATCTTTTTCATCGCCGGCGACCAGGACCCGGTGGGCGACATGGGCAGGGGCGTGCGAAAGGCCCACGACTGCTTCCAAAAGGCCGGCGTGCGGGACCTGCGCATCAAGCTCTACCACGGACTGCGCCATGAGATTCTCAACGAGGCCAGCCGGCAGTACGTCTACAAGGACGTGCTGGACTGGCTGGAGGCCCGGGTCTGACCGAGGGCTGCCCGCAGCGCCAGCAGATTTGTGTCGTGCCGCCGGGCCAGCAGGGCCCAGGTGAATACGCTGTCCGCCGCCAGCACCACCCACAGCAGGAACGTGAGCCAGGGCGGGACCAGGGCGGCCAGGACCTCCAGGGCCGGCTGCACAAGGCGGACCGCCGCCGCAGACAGCACCCCCCAGATCACGGCGAATCGGGGGCAGATCCTCCCCCGGATGTGCCCCGGCAGCTGGCTGTAGTCCCAGAAGCGAACCCCCAGCGCCCGCTCGTAGAAGAGGTGCACCGCGTACTCCACGCCGGTGCACACCGCCCCGCCCAGCACCGCCAGGGGGACAAGCCCCCCCTCCGCCGGGGCCAGGGCCAGCACGCAGACCATGGCCAGCCCGTATACCGGGCACAGGGGCAGCAGCAGAAAGCACTTGCGGGTGCGCCGGGGGGAGCGGATGGCGCGGGCGTACAGCTTCTCCAGGCCGCAGCCGGCCAGGCTGTAGAAGAAAAACATCAGAAACCAGCGGGACATGGAAGGGCTCCTTTCTGTGTACGGGATTGATGCAGTGTTTCCCTAGCATCCCCGCTCCCGCCGCGAATATACAGGAGGTGACGTTGTGCAGGACAACTGGGAGAGCCTGACCAGGGAGTGCATGGACTGCCGTGAGTGCGCTCTGAGCCAGACCCGGCGTCATGTGGTTTTCGGCGTGGGGAACCCCCAGGCCGAAATACTGCTGGTGGGCGAGGGCCCCGGCGCCAACGAGGACCAGCAGGGCATCCCCTTTGTGGGCAAGGCCGGCATGCTGCTGGACGACATGCTGGCCATCATCGGCCTGGACCGGACCAAGGTTTACATCGCCAATATCGTCAAGTGCCGCCCGCCCAACAACCGGGACCCCATGAACGTGGAGCAGGACGCCTGCATCGGCTATCTGCGCCGCCAGATGGCGCTGATCCGCCCCAAAATCCTGGTGTGTCTGGGCCGGATCGCCGCCATGCGCCTGATCGACCCCAAGTTCCGCATCACCAAGGACCACGGCGTGTGGTTCGATGTGGACGGCATGCGCATGACGGCCCTCTACCACCCCTCCGCCCTGCTGCGGGACCCCGGCAAGCGGCCGGAGACCTTTGATGATCTGAAGAGCCTCCAGCGGGAGATCGGACGTGTGTGCGAGAGAACGGAGCTGAACCGGCCCTGGTGACAGGGGCGCAAACTACAAGAGGGAGAGAGTAAGCTATGGTGAAGGTCGGGTACGACAACCGGAGGTATATCGAAACCCAGTCCGCCCATATACGGGAGCGGATCGGGCAGTTTGGAGGCAAGCTGTACCTGGAGTTCGGCGGGAAGCTCTTCGACGACTACCACGCCGCCAGGGTGCTGCCGGGGTTCGAGCCGGACAGCAAGGTGCGCATGCTCCAGCAGCTGAAGGACGATGTGGAGATCGTGGTGGCCATCTGCGCCGGGGACATCGAGAAGAACAAGGTCCGGGGGGATCTGGGCATCCCCTACGAGGAGGACGTGCTGCGGCTCATCGACGAGTTTCGGGCCATGGAGCTGTATGTGGGCAGCGTGGTGGTCACCCAGTACAGCGGCCAGCCGGCGGCGGACGCCTTTTTGAAGCGCCTGAACGCCCTGGGGGTGCGGACCTTCCGCCACTACCCCATTGCGGGGTATCCCCACAACGTGGAGCTGATTGTCAGCGAGGCGGGCTACGGCCGCAACGACTACATCGAGACCAGCCGGCCCCTGGTGGTGGTCACCGCCCCCGGCCCCGGCAGCGGGAAGATGGCGACCTGCCTCAGCCAGCTCTACCACGAGCACCGCCGGGGCCGGAAGGCGGGCTACGCCAAGTTCGAGACCTTCCCCGTGTGGAATCTGCCCCTGGACCACCCGGTGAACCTGGCCTACGAGGCCGCCACCGCCGACCTCAACGACGTGAACATGATCGACCCCTTCCACCTGGAGGCCTACGGGATCACCACCGTCAACTACAACCGGGACGTGGAGGTGTTCCCCGTGCTGCGGACCATCTTCGAGTCCATTCTGGGCCAGTGCCCCTACCAGTCCCCCACGGACATGGGGGTCAACATGGTGGGCAGCTGCATCGTGGACGACGAGGTCTGCCGGGAGGCGTCCCACATGGAGATTCTGCGGCGGTATTACGCCGCCCTGACGGGCTGTCTGCGGGGCACGGTGGACCGGGAGGTGGTCTACAAGCTGGAGCTGCTGATGAAGCACGCCGGCGTGACGCCGGCCATCTTCCCCGCCGTGGCCGCGTCCCTGGAGAAGGAGGCCGCCACCGGCGCACCCGCCGGGGCCCTGGTGCTGCCCGGCGGCCGGGTCATCACCGGCAAGACCAGCGACCAGCTGGGGGCCTCCGCGTCTCTGCTGCTCAACGCCCTGAAGGCCCTGGGGGGCATCGACCAGGAGCTGGATCTCATCTCCACCCAGGTGCTGGAGCCCATCTGCCGGCTGAAGACCGGCAGCCTGGGCAACAAGAACCCCCGGCTCCACAGCGACGAGGTGCTTATCGCCCTCTGCGTCAGCGCCCTCACGAACCCCATCGCCGACCTGGCCCAGAGGCAGCTGCCCAAGCTCAAGGGCTGCGGGGCCCACTTCACGGTGGTGCTCAGCGACGTGGACGAAAACCTCTACAAGCGCCTGGGGATGCACGTGAGCTACGAGGCCAAGTACGAGCGGCAGCGGCTGTACTATAAGTAATCGGAGGAGAAACGGAGATGGCGGGAGACTGGCTGTTTCAGACGGGAGCGCATATTGTCGGACTCAGAGCCGCGGGGGTCCTGGTCAGGGACGGGAGGATATTTTTGCAGCGGGACGCGGACGGCGATGCCTATGCGCTTCCCGGAGGCCATATTCGGATCGGGGAGACACTGGAGGACGGCCTGGCGCGGGAATACAGGGAGGAGACCGGCGCATCAATCAGATGCCGGCGTCTGCTGTGGAGCGAGGAGTCCTTTTGGGCGTGGAAGGACAGGCAGACCCATACCATCGCCTTTTACTACCTGATCGAACTGGAGGACGCCGCCGCGCTGCCTGACAGCGGCGTGTTTGTCCCGGACAGGGACAGCGGCAGCGTGGTCCTTGGCTGGACGCCGATAGAAGCGCTCCAGGCGCTTACGATCTATCCCCGGTTTCTCAGGGAAGAAATTCATTGCCTGGACGGTCCCATCAAGCACTTCATTTCTACCGATTAGAGGGAGCGGCCTATGACCACCATCTATTTCGTCCGCCACGCCCAGCCCGACTACCGCGGCGGGTCCGACCGGGAACGGGGGCTCACCGCCGAGGCCATGGAGGACCGGCGGATCGTCCTGGACTTCCTCCGGGACAAGCCTGTGGACGCCTTCTGGTGCAGCCCTTACCGCCGCAGTATGGACACCATCCGGGAGGCGGCGGAGCACTTCGGCCTGCCCATCCGCACCGACGAGCGCCTGCGGGAGCGGGAGGCCGCCCCCGGCGGCAACGTTCGGGAGCTGTTCCGGAAGCGCTGGGCGGATTTCGACTGGCACGAGCCCGGCGGGGAGTGCCTGCGTGCCGTCCAGGAGCGGAACATCGCCGCCCTAACGGACATCCTGACGGCAGAGCGGGACAGGACGGTGGTCATCGGCACCCACGGCACCGCCCTCAGTACCATTTTGAACTATTACGATCCCTCCTGGAACTGCGACAGCTTCCTGCGTGTTATCGACTGGATGCCCTTCGTGGTGGAGCTGGATTTTGAGGGGACGCGATACCTCTCCAGGACGGAGCGCGTCCATGTGGAGAAAATTTTCAAGCAATAGGAGACAATATGAAGGTTTTAGTTGTCATCGACATGCAGAACGACTTTATCGACGGCGCTCTGGGCACCCCGGAGGCCGTTGGGATCGTGCCCGGCGTGGCGGAGAAAATCCGGACCTGGGACGGCCCGGTCTACGCCACCCAGGACACCCACTTCGCCGACTATCTGGAGACCCAGGAGGGCCGGATCCTGCCGGTCGCGCACTGCATCCAGGGCACCGCCGGCTGGCGCGTGGCCCCCGCAGTCCACGAGGCACTGACGGAGCGGGCGGGGCGCAGCCTTAGCGTGCTCTACCTCACCAAGTCCACCTTCGGCAGCCGGGACCTGGCCCAGCAGCTGCTGGAGCTGCACCGGGAGACGCCCATCGAGGCCGTCGAGCTGGCGGGGCTGTGCACCGACATCTGCGTGATCTCCAACGCCCTGGTGCTCAAGGCCTTCCTGCCGGAGGTGCCCATCCGGGTGGACGCGGCCTGCTGCGCCGGGGTGAGCCCCGCAGGCCACAAAAACGCCCTGGAGGCCATGAAGATGTGCCAGATCGGCATTGTCAACGAGTAAGAGAGGACGCCCATGGAAACCATTACCCATATCTTAGCCCGGGAGCTCAATCAGAGCGAGCAGCACGTATCCAACGTCGTCGCCCTGCTGGACGAGGGCAACACCATCCCCTTCATCGCCCGCTACCGCAAGGAGCTCCACGGCTCCATGGACGACACCGCCCTGCGCGCCCTGGAGGAGCGGCTGCAGTACCTGCGCAATCTGGAGAAGCGGCGGGAGGAGGTCAAGGGAGCTGTCGACGGACAGGGGAAGCTGACGGAGGCACTGGCCGCCGCCATCGACGCCGCCGCCACCCTGGCGGAGGTGGAGGACCTGTACCGCCCCTACAAGCAGAAGCGCCGCACCCGCGCCACGGCGGCGCGGGAGAAGGGGCTGGAGCCGCTGGCGGCCCTGCTGTTCGCCCAGGAGCGCGACTGCCCGGACCCGGAGGAGGCTGCCCAGGCCTACATCGACCCCGAGAAGGGGGTGGAGACCACCTCCGACGCCCTCCAGGGGGCCAGCGACATCATCGCCGAGGACATCTCCGACGACGCCGCCATCCGCAAGGTTCTCCGGGAGCTGATGCTGAAGCGGGGACAGCTGACCTCCAGGGCCGCCGGGGAGGAGGACTCGGTCTACCGGCTCTACTACGACTTCACCCAGTCCGTCCCCCGGCTCCAGGGCCACCAGATCCTGGCGATCAACCGGGGGGAGCGGGAGGGCTTTTTGAGGGCGGCCGTGGTCACCGACCGGGAGGCGGCCCTGGTGCTGCTCCGCCGGGCGGTGGTGCGGCCGGGGTCGAGGGCCATGGCCTTTGTCCGGGCCGCCGCGGAGGACGCCTATGACCGGCTCCTCTACCCCTCCCTGGAGCGGGAGATGCGGGCACATCTCACCGACGAGGCCAGCGAGGGGGCCATTCACAATTTCGCCCTGAACCTGCGGCCCTTGCTGATGCAGCCGCCGGTAAAGGGCCGGGTCACCATGGGCCTGGACCCCGGCTACCGCATGGGGTGCAAGGTGGCGGTGGTGGACGGCACTGGCAAGGTGCTGGACACTGCGGTGGTCTACCCCACCCACGGCGAGCGGCAGAAGAAGGCCTGCATCGAGACCCTCTCCGCCCTCATCCGCCGCCACGGCGTGGCCCATATCGCCATCGGCAACGGCACCGCCTCCCGGGAGACCGAGCAGATGACCGTGGAGCTCATCCGGGCGGTAGGGGGCGGGGTCAGCTATATGATCGTCAGCGAGGCCGGGGCCTCGGTGTACTCCGCCTCCAAGCTGGCGGCGGAGGAGTTCCCCCAGTATGACGTGAACCTCCGCTCCGCCGTGTCCATCGCCCGGCGGCTCCAGGACCCTCTGGCGGAGCTGGTGAAGATCGACCCCAAGGCCATCGGCGTGGGCCAGTACCAGCACGACATGCCCCCCAAGCGGCTGGACGAGGCCTTGGGCAGCGTGGTGGAGGATTGCGTCAACTCCGTGGGGGTGGATGTGAATACCGCCTCCCCCTCCCTTCTCCAGCGGGTGGCGGGGCTGACCGCCGCCACGGCCAAAAACCTGGTGAAATACCGGGAAGAGAACGGCCCCTTTACCTCCCGGAAGCAGATCCTGAAGGTGCCCAAGCTGGGTCCCAAGGCCTTTGAGCAGTGCGCCGGCTTCCTGCGGGTACCGGAGAGCGGAGCCGTGCTGGACAACACCGCCGTCCACCCGGAGAGCTACGCCGCGGCGGAGCGGCTGCTGGAGCTGACCCGGTACAGCCTGGCGGACGTCTCCAGCGGCGGATTGGGGGATCTGGACCAGCGCATCCGGGCCTGCGGCGCGGAGCAGCTGGCGGCGGCATGCGGCGTGGGCGTGCCCACCCTGCTGGATGTGGCCAAGGAGCTGCAGAAGCCGGGCCGGGACCCCCGGGATGAGCTGCCGCCCCCGGTTCTGCGCACGGACATCCTGGAGATCAAGGACCTGCGGCCGGGCATGGTGCTCACGGGGACGGTGCGCAACGTCATCGATTTTGGCGTGTTCGTGGACATCGGCGTCCACCAGGATGGGCTGGTGCACATCTCCCAGATCACCGACAAGTTTCTCAAGCACCCCTCCGAGGCTGTGGCGGTGGGGGATGTGGTCAAGGTGGCGGTGCTGGAGGTGGATGAGAAAAAGAAGCGGATTTCGCTGTCCATGAAGCAGGCAAATATGTGAAGCAAACGTTGATACCCGCCGGGAGGAGGCTGCTTTTCGGCGGGTGTTGCTTTACAATGAACGGGACCAGCAAATTCATATTTGTGGGGAAGGACAGAATGAACAGGACAATACCAAGAATCGGCGCAGGGATCGTTACAGCAGCGGTATTTCTTTTTGCGGTCTGCTTGATCGCTGACTTTCCCTTTGGCGCATACTTCGTATGTATGCTTCTGCCCATTGGGTATCTTATGCTGGCGGCAGGACTGCACTATGAAAGTGACGAAAGCCGGCGTGTGGCCGCAAATACCGGGATGGCCTTTGCGGTTGTCTATGCGGTATTGATTTTTCTGGTATATTTTGCGCAGACAACAAGCGTTCGCTTAGGCGGGCTGAACGAACAGGCGCAGAGTATCCTGGATTTTCAAAGAGGGGGGCTCATGTTCAACTATGATCTGCTGGGGTATGGAATGATGGCCCTCTCCACGTTTTTCCTGGGCCTGTCCGTCCGAGGGGACAGCAGAGAGGACAGGTGGATGAGAGCGCTATTGGTGATCCACGGGCTTTTCTTTTTCAGCTGTTTTATCATGCCGATGACCGGTGCGTTCGCCGGTTTGTCGGACGGACGGGCAAGCAGCGGGGGCGCCGCTGCGCTGGTCGCGTGGTGTGCATACTTTCTGCCGGTTGGTGTACTGGCATACAGGCACTTTGGGAGGGAGAACTGATCATTTGCAATTCTCCTCCACGGACACGCCCCTTGAAGGTGTCATAGTGGGTTGCACAGAACAAAAGGGCAAGGCAGACCGCAGCGGTCTGTCTTGCCCTTCATTTTTTCGGCTTCACCGGGAAGATTCCCTGATTTTTTGTGATTTTGACGTTGCACAGCTCCATGCAACTTTTGGCCGTTACACAGCCTATGTGTAACGGTTTTTCCGGGACAGAAAAAATACA
Source organism: uncultured Oscillospiraceae bacterium (assembly GCA_910577915.1). Classification (GTDB taxonomy): domain Bacteria; phylum Bacillota; class Clostridia; order Oscillospirales; family Oscillospiraceae; genus Pelethomonas. The sequence continues at coordinate 849 of CAJTOM010000081.1, read as the reverse complement.
GACAGGAGTACAGAGTATGCATTATACGAAAAATTATCACCTTCCTCAGTGGGAAAAGTCCGACCGGATTATGATGGACGACTTCAACGCCATGTGCGGCAATCTGGAGGCCGGGCTGGAGAAGACCGCCAGCGACGCCTCCAAGCGCTCGGACCAGATTCAGGCCAGCGCTGACGCCGCCATGGCCGCCGCCAACCGGGCCCAGCAGTCCGCCGAAGCCGCCCAGGAGACCGCCGGCAGCGCCTACTGCCCCGGCAACCTGCCCTATTCCATCGGCATGTACTACGGCAACGACGAGAAGGTCTCGATCACGCTGGGTTACAAGCCCCAGTTCCTCATCATCACCGCCCAGAGAGAGCAGGCCAACAACGAGGACATCTGCGGGGTCGCGATTGTTGGAAACATGAGGGGGAGCTCTAACATGCTGAGCAGCGTTACCTTTCTGGAGAACGGCTTTACCGTTCAGAACCCCGGCGGAGTGCCGAATGTGGGCGGGCAGTTTTATCCCATGATGAACCAGAGGAATAAGGTGTATTATTACATCGCGTTTCGGTAAGCATCCTTTTCTTGAAAGAAAAGGATCAAAAGAACTTTTATTTGGATTTCGTTGACAAAATTCGGCAAATCCGGTAAAATGAAAAAGTCCCCGGATCTTCCGGGGACAGGGGGCCGCTCAGGCGGGTTCCTGGGGCGCTGCGGGGCGTACCAAACGATGCCGCGTCGAGCGGCGTGTTTGGTCTTTTCGCGCAGGCGCGAAAACTGGTAGGCGGTCAGCTGCATCCTCCGAAAGGAGGTGAGGCTCATGTCACTACACGTTACATTTAAGTGGAAGGGATTTATTTTCATCTT
>CAJTOM010000080.1 GCA_910577915.1 uncultured Oscillospiraceae bacterium | reverse complement strand
ACCCCGCGCCGCCCGGAGGGCGGCGAAGAAGGAGCCCGCCATGTCTCTCTACGCCATCGGAGACCTCCACCTCTCCCTGAAAGTCAATAAACCAATGGACGTCTTCGGCCCCGGCTGGGCCGGCCACATCCAGCGGCTGGAGGAGGCCTTCTCCCGCCTGGGGGAGGAGGACGTCACCGTCCTGTGCGGCGACACCTCCTGGGGCATCGATTTCGCCGAGAGCCTGGAGGACTTCCGGTGGATCGACCGCCTGCCGGGCCGGAAACTTATTGTGAAGGGCAACCACGACTACTGGTGGAACACCGCCGCCAAGATGCGGCGCTTTTTCCGGGAGAACGGCATCACCTCCATCGACATCCTCCACAACAACTGCTTCTTCTACGGGGAGTACGCCCTGTGCGGCACCAGGGGCTGGTTCTTCGAGGAGGAGCAGACCGGTCACAACGAGAAGGTCCTCAACCGGGAGGCGGGCCGGCTGGAGGCGTCCCTGCGGGCGGCGGGGGACCGGCCGAAGCTGGCGTTCCTCCACTACCCCCCCCTGTACACCGGCTACCGCTGCCCGGAGATCATCAAAAAGCTGGAGGAATTTCAGGTGGAGCGTTGCTTTTACGGCCATCTCCACGGCCCCACCCATAAGCGGGCCATCGAGGGAACGGTGGGCGGCGTGGCCTACAGCCTGGTGTCGGCGGATTATCTGGAATTTATCCCGAAAAAAATTGTAGATTAAGCAAAATAGCACTGGAATTTTTCAACTTGCTGTGATACAATACAATGCTGGCTGACTGTGTAAGGCCGACAGTAAACGGAGGATATATAAAATGAGTGTGAAAAGCTGTGAAACATTGGAAAAGAGCATGGTCGCGCTGACTGTGGAGGTGGGCGCCGCCGATTTTGAGGCTGCCGTTGAGAAGGCTTACAGAAAGCAGCGCGGCAGCATCCGCATGCCCGGCTTCCGTCCCGGCAAGGCGCCCCGCAAGATGATCGAGCGCATGTACGGCGAGGCCATCTTCTACGAGGAGGCCGTCAACGCCGCCCTGCCCGACGCCTACGGCGCCGCCGTCAAGGAGAAGGAGCTGCAGGTGGTGGGCTATCCCCAGGTGGAGCTGCTGGAGGTGGGCAAGGAGGGCTTCTCCTTCAAGGCCACCGTGGCCGTGTACCCCCAGGTGACCCTGGGCCAGTACAAGGGGATCGAGGCCCCCAAGGCGGAGGTGAAGGTCCTGGCTGCCGATGTCAACGCCCGCCTGAAGGAGATGGCGGACCGCAACAGCCGCATGGTCAGCGTGGAGCGCAAGGTTAAGAAGGGCGACGTGGCCAACATCGACTTCGAGGGCTTCATGGACGGCGTGCCCTTCGACGGCGGCAAGAGCGACAACTTTGACCTGGAGATCGGCTCCGGCCAGTTTGTCCCCGGCTTTGAGGACCAGATCATCGGCATGGAGATCGGCGAGGAGAAGGACCTGGATATCACCTTCCCCGAGGACTACCACGCCGACCTGGCCGGCAAGAGCGTGGTGTTCCACGTGAAGGTCAACGCCGTCAAGGTCAAGGAGACCCCCGCCCTGGACGACGAGTTTGCCAAGGACGTGTCCGAGTTTGATACCCTGGCGGAGCTGAAGAAGGACGTGAAGGCCAAGCTCACCGAGGAGCGGGAGGAGGCCGGCCGGCGCGCCTTTGAGGACGTTGTGATGAATAAGGTGGCCGAGGGCATCCAGGCGGACATCCCCGACGCCATGGTGGAGGAGCAGGCCCACCGCTTTGTGGAGAACCTGAAGATGCAGGTCCAGTCCCAGGGCATTCCCTTCGAGCAGTACATGCAGATGACCAATATGGACGAGGAGAAGCTGCTGGAGGAGGCCATGGGCCCCGCCGTGGGGCAGGTGCGCATGGACCTGGCCGTCACCGCCATCGTCAAGGAGGAGAACATTGAGGTCTCCGACGAGGAGGTTGAGGCGGAGATCGCCAAGATGGCCGAGCAGTACGGCATGGATGTGGAGCGGGTCAAGCAGTTTGTGAACCCCGAGCTCATCAAGGAGGAGGTCTCCCGCCGGAAGGCCGTCAGCCTGGTGGTGGACAGCGCCGTGGCCGTCAAGCCCGAGCCCAAGGAGGACGAGGGCGAGGAGAAGAAGAAGCGCGCCAAGAAGGAGAGCGCCGGGGAGGCCCCTGAGTCCGCAGAATGATTTGTACTAAAACTTTCCGGTTTTGGGCATCCTAGGGGGGCTTGCGTCCCCTCCCGGAGCAGGGCGGAGGTGTGTCCGCCCCGGCAGGCAGGGAGAACCTGATTTCATAACAGGAGGTAGTCTACTGTGAGTTTAGTTCCATATGTAGTTGAACAGACCAACCGGGGAGAGCGGTCCTACGACATCTTCTCCCGGCTGCTCAACGACCGCATCGTCTTCCTGGGCGAAGAGGTGAACGCCACCACGGCCAGCCTGGTGGTGGCCCAGCTGCTGTATCTGGAGGCCCAGGACCCGGATAAAGAGATTCAGATGTATATCAACAGCCCCGGCGGCTCCGTCACCGACGGCATGGCCATCTATGACACCATGCAGTATATCAAGTGCGACGTGTCCACCATCTGCGTGGGCATGGCCGCCAGCATGGGGGCCTTCCTGCTCTCCTCCGGCACGAAGGGCAAGCGCCTGGCTCTGCCCAACGCGGAGATTATGATCCACCAGCCCTCCGCCGGCACCAAGGGCCAGGTCACCGACATGGCCATCCACCTGCGGCGGCTGGAGATCATCAAGAAGCGGCTCAACAGCATCCTGGCCGGCAACACCGGGCAGAGCCTGGAGACGGTGACCGCGGACTGCGAGCGGGACAACTTTATGACCGCCGAGGAGGCCAAGGAGTACGGCCTCATTGACAAGGTCATCTATTCCAGATAAAAATCGGGAGGGTAAGAATTGCCCATGAGTGACGAGACGAAAAAGTCTCTGCGCTGCTCCTTCTGCGGCAAGCGGGAGGAGGAGGTGCGGCGGATGATCCAGGGCCCCGGCGCCCGCATCTGCGACCAGTGCGTGCAGCTGTGCCTGAGCGTGCTGGACCAGGAGCTGGGCCGGCCGGAGGAGTACTCCCCGGTGGACCTGCCGGAGCAGCTGCCCACCCCCCGGGAGATCCGGGAGGTGCTGGACCAGTACGTCATCGGTCAGGACAAGGCCAAGGTGGCCCTCTCCGTGGCCGTCTACAACCACTACAAGCGGGTCCAGTTCGGCGGCGGCGAGGACGTGGAGCTTCAGAAGAGCAACATCCTTATGATCGGCCCCACGGGCAGCGGCAAGACCCACATTGCCCAGACCCTGGCCCGCATTCTGCAGGTGCCCTTCGCCATCGCCGACGCCACCACCCTCACGGAGGCGGGCTACGTGGGCGACGACGTGGAGAACATCCTTCTGCGGCTGCTGCAGGCGGCGGACTACGATGTGGAGCTGGCGGAGCACGGCATCGTGTACGTGGACGAGATCGACAAGATCGCCCGGAAGAGCGAGAACACCTCCATCACCCGGGACGTGTCCGGCGAGGGGGTGCAGCAGGCTCTGCTGAAGATTCTGGAGGGCACTGTGGCCAATGTCCCGCCCCAGGGCGGCCGCAAGCACCCCCACCAGGAGTTTATCCAGATCAACACGAAAAACATCCTCTTCATCTGCGGCGGCGCGTTTGACGGCCTGGACAAGATCATTGAGCGGCGCACCGACAAGAGGAGCCTGGGCTTCGGCGCACCCATCCAGAGCAGGCGGGAACGGGACGTGGGCCTGATCCTCAAGGAGGTCCAGCCCCACGACCTGCTCAAGTTCGGCATCATTCCAGAGCTGGTGGGCCGCCTGCCCATCATCGCGCCGCTGGACAGCCTGAAGCGGGAGGATCTGGTCCGCATTCTCACCGAGCCGAAAAACGCCCTGGTCAGGCAGTACCACCGCCTGCTGGAGTATGACAACGTGGAGCTGAGCTTCGACGAGGGGGCCCTGGAGGCGGTGGCCGACAAGGCCATCGAGCGCAACATCGGCGCCCGCGGCCTGCGGGCGGTGATGGAGGGGGTTCTGACGGAGATCATGTACGACATTCCCTCTGACCCTACGGTGGCGAAGGTGGTCATCACCCCCGCCTGTGTGCGGGGGGAGTGCGGCCCCACCCTGGTCCGGGACAGCGGCCGCGCCGCGCCGGATCACGCCTCCTGAGCGCTCCGTTTTGCGCAGGGCGCTGCGGGGACGCGACGGCAAGCAATATGAAAAGGGGGGCGTTTCTGCCCCCCTTTATCGTCGGCCGGCATGGGAATCAGCAAAGTGCGGCGGATACAGCGCCGCGCGCCGTTCCCCCATTTTGCTTCTTCTCAGGCTGATTGGCGATATTGTGCATCCCGCCCGGCGGAGCCGCCGGGGAAAGGAGACCCAGGTAAATGGATATGCTTGAGAATACCGCGATAAACATGCCGGTGCTGGCCCTGCGGGGGCTGACCATCTTCCCCGGCTGCATCCTCAGCTTTGATGTGGAGCGGGAGATCTCCATCCGCGCCCTGGAGCGGGCCATGGAGCGGGACCAGTACATCTTCCTGGTGGCCCAGCGGGAGATCGGAACCGGCCAGCCCGGCCCGGGCGACCTGTTCCCGGTGGGCACGGTGTCTGTGATCCGCCAGATTCTCCGGGTGGGGGAGACCTCGGTCCGGGTGATGATGGAGGGCAGGAGCCGCGCCCGCCTGCGGCGGCTGTGGCAGACCGAACCCTACCTCCAGGGCAACGTGGAGCCCATGACGGAGGGGCGCTCGAGAATTTCCGAGTCCCAGCTGGAGGCTCTTCTGCGCCAGACCTACGCCAACTTTGCCGAGTACGCCGCCCTGGCCCCCCGCCTGGGGGAGGAGGTGGCCGCCGCCGTGATGGACGACCGGGACCCCGGTCACCTGGCGGACTTCATCGCCCAGAACATCATGCTCCGCTACCAGGATAAGCAGGCCGTTCTGGAGGAGATCCGCCCCGTGCCCCGCCTGCGGAAGGTCAACGAGCTGCTGGCCCGGGAGGCGGAGGTCCTCTCCTGCGAGCAGGAGCTGGAGGGCAAGATCCGCCAGGAGATGGGGGAGGTCCAGCGGGACCACATTATCCGGGAGCAGATACGCCTTCTGCAGCAGGAGCTGGGGGAGGACGAGGACAGCGAGCTGACCGAGTACCGAAACAGGATTCTGGAGCGCGGGCTGGACGAGGAGGTGGAGCGCAGGCTCCTCAAGGAGGTGGACCGCCTGGCCAAGCAGCCCTACTCCAGCGCCGAGGCCTCGGTGATCCGCAACTACCTGGACGTGTGCCTTGAGATCCCCTGGGGGGAGGAGACCAGGGAGCGGGCCAGCGTGGCCGCCGCCCGGAGGATTCTGGATCGGGATCACTTCGGCCTGGAGAAGGTGAAGGAGCGCATTCTGGAGTTCATCGCCGTGCGGCAGATCAACCCTGCGGCCAAGGGCCAGATCATCTGTCTGGCGGGCCCTCCCGGCGTGGGCAAGACCTCCATCGCCATCTCCGTGGCCGCCGCCCTCAACCGGAAGCTGGCCCGGCTGAGCCTGGGGGGCGTGCGGGATGAGGCGGACATCCGCGGCCACCGGAGGACCTACATAGGGGCCATGCCGGGGCGGATTGTCAACGCCATCACCCAGAGCGGCAGCATGAATCCCCTGCTGCTGCTGGACGAGATCGACAAGATGGGCGGCGACTTCCGGGGTGACCCGGCCTCGGCCCTGCTGGAGGTGCTGGACAGCGAGCAGAACCACGCCTTCCGGGACCACTTCCTGGAGATTCCCCTGGATCTGAGCCGGGTGCTGTTCATCACCACTGCCAACACCACCTCCACCATTCCCCGCCCCCTGCTGGACCGGATGGAGGTCATCGAGCTGACCAGCTACACCGACGAGGAGAAGCTGCAGATCGCCCGGCGGTACCTGCTGCCCAAGCAGATGAAGGAGCACGGCGTCGCCAGGAGCGCCCTGCGGGTGACCGACGAGGCCCTGCGTGCCGTCATCACCGGGTATACCCGGGAGTCCGGCGTCCGCTCCCTGGAGCGGCAGATGGGCAAGCTGTGCCGGAAGACCGCTATGTGCCTGGTGAGCGGAGAGAGCAAGCGGGTGCGCGTCGCGCCGGAGAACCTGGAGGACTTTCTGGGGGTACGCCGCTATCTGCCGCCAGTGCTGGAGCAGGACCCGGTGGGCGTGGTCAACGGCCTGGCCTGGACGGAGTCCGGGGGCGAGCTTCTGGAGGTGGAGGTCAACGCCATGGAGGGCGCCGGCAAGCTGGAGCTCACCGGCAACCTGGGGGACGTGATGAAGGAGTCCGCCCACGCCGCCCTCAGCTGCATCCGCAGCCGCTGCGCCCAGCTGGGCATCGACCCGGAGTTCTATAAGAACCGGGACATCCACATCCATTTTCCCGAGGGGGCTGTGCCCAAGGACGGCCCCTCTGCCGGCGTCGCTATCACCACCGCCGTGGTCTCCGCCCTGACGGGGCGGAAGGTCCGGGGGGATGTGGCCATGACCGGGGAGGTGACCCTGCGGGGCCGGGTGCTGGCCATCGGCGGCCTGAAGGAGAAGACCATGGCCGCTAAGCGCAGCGGCATTCGCACCGTGCTGATCCCCAAGGAGAACCGGCGGGATCTGGCGGAGATCGACCCGGTGGTCCGGGAGAGCCTGCGCTTTGTGGCCGCCGAGACCATTGACGAGGTGCTGGCGGAGGCCCTCCGGCCGGCGCCCAAGGAGGAGAAGCAGATCATCACTGCCTTTGTGCCGGTGGAGCAGCCGGTGCAGGACGCATCCCTGCGGCAATGAGGAGGGGCCCATGGACGTGAACTTCAACAAGGTGGAGTTTATCCGCTCCGCCGTGTCCCCCCGGGATTTTCTCCGGGACGGCCTGCCCCAGCTGGCCTTTGCGGGCCGCTCCAACGTGGGGAAGAGCTCCGTCATCAACCGCCTGGTAAACCGGAAGAACTTCGCCCGGGTAGGCGCGTCGCCGGGGAAGACCAGCCAGATCAACTACTTCCGCCTGGACGGCGCGGCCTACCTGGTGGACCTGCCGGGCTACGGCTACGCCAAGGTCTCCAAGGCGGAGCGGGACCGCTGGGGCCGCCTGATGGAGGCGTACTTCGCCTCGGGCCTCATCTCCCTGGGGGTTATGATCGTGGACGCCCGCCACAAGCCCACCGCCGACGACGTGACCATGGCCAGCTGGTTCCGCGACACCGGCTGCCCCCTGGTGGTGGCGGCCAACAAGCTGGACAAGCTGAAAAAATCGGAGATCGACCCCAACCTGGCCCTCATCCGCCAGACCCTGTCCCTGGGCGAGGGGGACCTTCTGCTCCCCTTCTCCGCCGAGAAGGGCGTTGGCCGGGAGGACCTGATCGGGGCCCTCTGCGCATCCCTGTAAAAAGGAGCCGCGAGACCTTCGTCTCGCGGCTCCTTTTCCCACAAAAGAACCACCCAATGTGCTATTAAGGGTTCTTTTTGATTCTTTTTCTTTCAAGAAAAAGAATGCCTGCCGCTCCCTACCGCTCTGCACAGCACCCCGCTCCCGAACTGCCCCCGCAGCACCTCCGCCGCCTGTTCAGCGGGCTCCCGGTCGCGGAAGAGTCCGAAGACGGTGGGGCCGCTGCCGGTCATGGAGGCGGAGATGGCCCCCAGGCCCAGCAGGGCGCTCTTGATCTCAAACACCTGGACGTACCGCCGGGGCAAAACATCCTCGAACACATTGTACATCCGCCGGGCCACGCCCTCCAGGTCGCCCCGCTCCAGGGCGGCGATCATACCGGCGGTGTCCGGGTGGCAGCGGAGCTTTTTCAGGCGCACCAGGGAGAAGAGCTCCGGGGTGGAGATGGAGCAGGGGGGCTTGCACACCGCCAGCCAGCAGGGGGGCAGGGCCGGCAGATCGGTCAGCCGCTCCCCCCTGCCCTCGGCCAGGGCCGTTCCGCCCCGGACGCAGTAGGGCACGTCGCTGCCCACCAGCGCGCCGATCTCCTCCAGCCGCTCCTCGGTCATCTCCGGGGCCAGCGCCCGGCGCAGCACCCGCAGCACCGCCGCCCCGTCGCTGCTGCCCCCCGCCATGCCGGCGCAGACCGGCACCCGCTTGCGGATGTGGATGGACAGCCCGGCGGGCGGCAGCCCGGTCTCCTGAAAAAACCGCTCCGCCGCCTTGGCCGCGATGTTCCCGCCCCCTCTGGGCAGGTAGGGCAGGTCCGCGCTGACCTGGATCCCCGGCTCGGACACAAAGGACACCGTCACCTCGTCGGCCAGGTCGATGGACGCCATCACCATCCGCAGATCGTGGTACCCATCCGCCCTCTTGCCCAAAATATCCAGGCTGAGGTTCAACTTTGCGCAGGCGGGCTCTGTGTAAATCATAGCCACCTCCAGATAGGCGTACAGCCTTTTTTGCGAGAGAAAAAGAGGCCAAAAGGAGCCTCTATGGAGGACTCACAGCCTCTCCTTGCAGTGGGGGCAGTACAGGCTTGTACTCCGGCCCAGGTGCCTGCGGCAGCGGGGACAGCGGTTGCAGGCAAACCAGACCAGGACCGTCAGCACAAAGCACAGCAGCGCGGCGTACAGCACTCCCTCGCTGCGCAGGGCGCTGGCCAGCGGGAACAGCACCAGGGTCAGCAGCGCCAGAACGCCGGTTACCAGCCTGGCCTGGCCCAACGTCAGCTTCACAGCGCCCGCCCCCCATCCCCGCGCCCCGCCAGCTCGTCCAGGGACACGCCGAAGTGGTCCGCCAGGGCGATAAAATTCTCCAGGCTGGGCAGGATGGAGCCGTACTCAAACTTCTGATAGTGCTGTGAGCTGACGCCAATCCCCTGGGCGACCTGCGCCTGGGTTTCACCGTGCTCTGTGCGCAGGGAGCGAAGCTTGTTTTTTAGAAAATCTCTTACTTCCATAATGGCCTCTTGACACACCAAAAGATATGTACTATAATGGGGTGGAGCACATCAAACAATATGTGCATTCTATCAAAAACAGGAGGAACAGACAATGACCGATTTTATGCATTGGCTGTATGCCCACTACATCAGGCCCCAGCTTGACGCCAGCGACCCCACGGGCTGGGAGACGCCCCTGTCCCTGATGGAGACCACTCTGGACGCGGCGCAGCGGGAGCACTACGAGCGAACCCGTGAGTTCTACGCGGTCAACGCCTTCCTGCTGGGGCTCCGCACAGGCTGCGGCCTGAACGGAGCCCTCACAGATAAGGCCCAATAAAGTTTTCTTTTGATTCTTTTCTTGTTCACAAGAAAAGAATGTATGCCGCCTTACCGGATCTTCCGCCCCTCCACATAATACCGCTTGTCCTCCGCGTGGCCCATGGAGAAGGTCTTCCGGGGCAGCACGCCGTCGGCCATGACGGTTTTGAAGAGCTGCTGTTTTCCCATGGCGGGCAGCTTGAAGCCGATGCTGTCCGGCTGGCGGCCCAGGCGGTCCGTCACCTCGCCGCCGTGGATATAGTCGATCTCGCCGCCGTGGTCCTTGACGTAGCCGTCCAGGAACGCCTGGAGGGTGCCCACCGCCAGCTGGACCCGGGGCTGGGGAACGGTCAGGAGGCCCTGGCCTCCCGCGTGGGTATAGGCGATGACGTGGCCCTCGCCTTTGCCCTCGTATGCGCCGGGGTAGTAGGCCTTGAACGCCTCCAGGACCGCCTCCGGCTTCACGCCGAAAACGACCCGGTGAATGGGCTCGAACTGGAGGGCGCCGTCGTGGTTGTTCACCACCTCTACCAGGGCGTACCGGGCGGGGAGGGAGGCCCATTCGCTCTCGGGGGTGACCTTCTTCAGGTCCTCATAGCACTGCTTGGCGGTGGCCAGGGAGTGGTTCCCGTCGCCCACGGCGAAGAGCAGGGGGGGAACGTCCTTCA
>CAJTOM010000079.1 GCA_910577915.1 uncultured Oscillospiraceae bacterium | reverse complement strand
AGGCCAGCTACATCCACGGCGTCACCCTCAACGTGGCCGGCGGAAAGACCAGAGGGTAGGCCATGAAGCAAGAGCGGGGACCCAGCCGGTCCCCGCTCTTGCTTCATGCGCGTCACTTTCCCTTGATGATCTCCCTCCGGTAGTGGGAGGGCGGCATGGAGGTGACGGAGCGGAATGTGTTGATAAAAGAGGACATGCTGCGGTAACCGGAGGCATTGAATGCCTGGGTCACAGTCTGTCCGGCCTCCAGCGCCTCTTTTGCCGCGTCGATCCGCTTGTGGGTGATGTACTCGGAGATATTGGTGTTGAAATACTGCTTGAACATTCTGGAGATATACTCCCGGCTGTAGAAGAAGTGGTCGGATATGTCGGAGGTGGAGGAGATCGCCTGGAAGTTCTCGTCAATATACCGCTTGATCTCCAGCACATTGGACGGCAGCGTGGCGAGATGCTCGTGGTCGATCTGCGCCTGGGTTCCAATCAGGTGGAGCAGCTGAATGATATAGCTGAATCCCAGCAGACCGGTGCTGTTGTCCGCCTGGGCGCATAGGCTCTCGATCTTCTGGGTCAAATAGCAGTATGCGGCGCGGGCGCTCTCATGTATTACCAGGTAGCTGGCGGAGGTCTTCTGAAAGAGCGGCGGCAGCCCGCTCCGCCCCAGGAAGGAGAAGGCCCTGGGCTCAAAATAGAACACCATCCGGTCAAACTCGCTCCTCTCCATCAGCCGTCCGGTGTGAATCGTCCCCGGCGGAATCAGCAGGATGCCGCCCTTGCCGGGAATCACCTCATGATCGGCCATCACGTAGGAGACCTGCCCGCCGTAGAAGATGTCCATTTCAAAGAAATCATGGGTATGCAGCTTATCCGGAAAGCTGCTGCTGCCGTAGAGATTGATGCGGTGGGAAAAAAGCATATATTGGCCAAAATAGTAGTCTGTCCAGCCCCGGCTGCTGGTACAGACCCGCAGGGCAGACAATGCGTCATACACAGAGGTGTAGTATTTTTGTGCATGCACAGCATAATAGTTCAGCATTTTTCACTCTCCCCGCCGCCGCTTCTGCCGGTTTATTTGTCTAAATTATATAAAACGTATCACAAAACCAAAAAAGTATATCACAAAATAAGGAGAAATTCCAATAATATGATGTTATAATGCAGACTATACAGGAAATCAAACTGGATGTCAATTCAATTATTTGGAAGAATTGACACAGTTTCTTTCAACTGGGAGAGGAGACAACAAGGATGAAACTGAGCGAGATCCCACACCAGACGCAGATCTGCGTCGTCGGCGGCGGCATCGGCGGTATGTTCGCGGCGATTGCGGCGGCCCGCAGCGGCGCAAAGGTGGTCCTGATGCACGACCGTCCCGTACTGGGCGGCAATGCCAGTTCGGAGATCCGCATGTGGATCTCCGGCGCGGGGACGCGGGTGAGGAACCTGCAGGAGACGGGGCTGCTGGAGGAGCTGCTGCTGGAAAATATGTACCGCAACCCCAAACGGAACTACTCCGTGTGGGACAGCATTCTCTATGAGAAGGTCCGCTTCGAGCCCAATATCGACCTGCTGCTCAACTGCACCTGCTGCAAGGCGGAGATGGACGGCAGCCGCATCCGGTCCGTAACCGGCTTCCAGCTGACCACCTACACCTGGCATACGGTGACGGCCGACATCTTCATCGACTGCTCCGGGGACAGCATCCTGGCCCCGCTGAGCGGCGCAGAATTCCGGGTGGGCCGCGAGAGCCGGGAGGAATTCTGCGAGGAATTCGGCCTGGAGCAGGCCGACAAGAACACCATGGGCATGAGCCTGCTGATCCAGGCCCGGGAAACCGATCATCCGGTATCCTACACGCCTCCCCCCTGGGCCTACCGCTTCAAGACGGACCAGGAGATGAACAACAAGCCCCACGACCTGTACGCCGTCAACACCAACTTCTATTGGATCGAACTGGGGGGCCTGCAGGACAGCATCGCAGACACCGAAACCGTCCGGGACGAGCTGCTGAAAATCGCCTTCGGCGTATGGGACCACATCAAGAACTGGGGCGACCACGGCGCAGAGAACTGGGAACTGGAGTGGGTTGGCTTTCTGCCCGGCAAGCGGGAGAGCCGCCGCTACGTGGGGGACTACATCCTCAGCCAGCGGGATGTGGAGCACCCGTCGGCCTTTGACGACACCGTAGCCTACGGCGGCTGGCAGATCGACAACCACCTCCCCGGAGGCTTCTTTATGAACGCCCAGGACGGCGGGCACCTCCAGAAGCGCCGCCTGTCTGAGCCCTACAGCATTCCCTACCGCTGTCTGTACTCCGTCAATGTGGACAACCTGATGTTCGCTGGACGCAACATCAGCTGCACCCATATCGGCATCAGCACGACCCGCGTTATGGGCACCGTGGCCGTCCTGGGCCAGGCTGCCGGCACGGGCGCCGCCGTCGCCGCCGCCCACGGCGTCTCGCCCCGCCAGGCGGGGAGGGACTATATCCGGGAGATTCAGGCGGCGCTGATGGAGGACGACTGTTTTCTGCCCCACTTCAGGCGGGAGATCTCCCCTCTGGCAAAGGCGGCGCGGCTCAGCTGCGATTACGGCGACTGCTCCAACCTGATCAATGGCATTGACCGGCGGATCTGGGGCATGGATAACGGCTACTTCGGAAAAACCAATATGGCCATCACCTACACGTTTCAAAAGCCGGAACAGATTGCCGGCTTCCGCCTGGTGGCGGACAGCGATCTGGACCGGGAGTTCGTGGAGGGCAACCCGGACGGGCTGAACACCTCTTCCGTGCTTTTCTACCCCGCGAGCCACAACAACACCACCTTCGGCTTTCCCGGATGCCTGCTGAAATCCTTCCGGGTGGAGGCGCTGGGGGAGGACGGGACCTGGCGGACCGTGTACGAAACCGACAGCAACCGCCAGCGCCTGATCCGCCGGCGGATCGATCAGACGGCACTGGCCGTCCGGCTGATTCCGCTGTCCACCTACCAGAGCGAGAAGAAGCAGGAGGACTACGGCAGTTCCAGCGTCCACCTGTTCGCCTTTGAGGTCTTCTGACCTCCGCTCCATGGGACAGGATGTGTAAGGCGGAGCGCCTTGTACATAAAACTGCACACAATGCCAAACAAAAACTGAGGAGGAAACATGATGAAGAAGATTTTTACTCTTTGCCTGGCGGCGGTCATGCTGCTGAGCCTGCTGGCCGGCTGCGGCGGGAACAACGGCGGCAAAACCCCGGACGCGCCGGATCCCGCCGTTCCCGATGCCAGCGTCAATCCGCCGGAGCCGGCCGCTCCCTCCGGCGACCCGGTCTATATCGACGCCAACGCCTCCGAACTGACCGGCTCCGTCCGCTTTTATACCGCATTCGCCGGCGAAAACGGCACGGACGCTCTGATCCAGGAATTCAACTCCTACTACCCCAACGTGACCGTGGAGTACGAGGTCTATAAGAACAACAGCGACGGCAACGTGGCCGCCGACACCTCCATGATGGCCGGCAACGTGGATGTGATCCTCAGCTACGGCGTGAAGAACACCGCCAACCGCTGGAGCAACGACCTGCTCATGGACATCACGGACCGCCTGGCGGCGGACAACCTGGATCTGGTAAAGGAGTGGGGGTCTGACGCCTACAAGTACAACGGCCGCGTCTACGCCTTCCCCTCCGGCGGCCTCTCCATTTACGTGGCGGTCAATACGGAAAAGTGGAACGCCGCCGGCCTGGGCGAGATCCCCACGGCCTGGACCTGGGACGAGTACCTGGACGCCTGCCGCAAGCTGACCGAGCGGGACGCCTCCGGCAGCACCGTGGTCTACGGCGGTTCCGACTTCAACCAGAGCGACTACTGGACCTATGCCGTGCGCCAGAGCAAGGGCTTCAACATTTTTTACAAGGAGGACGGCTCCGCCGACTTTGACAACCCCCTGTGGGCCGCCGCCCTTCAGCGGGAGGTGGACGCCGCCGCCGAGGGCATCTGGTTCTCCAAGGCCAACTACCTGGCCGACAGCACCAAATCCCGCGATATGTATCTGAACGGGACCAACGCCACCACGGTGGAGTCCATTCTGACCCGCTACATCGCCGCCGCCGATCCCTCGTTCAAGACCGCCTACGCCCCCTATCCCACCAACGCCGCCGGCGAGACGAACTATATGGGCGGCGCAATGCCCAACTCCTTCGTATGCATCAGCAAGAACGCGGGGGATCCCGACGCCGCCTACGCCTTCGCCAAATTCCTCGCCACCCAGGGCAGCAAGTACATGTACGCCGCCGGACACGCCAGCACCTGGACCGGCGCCGACCCCTCCGAGATTGTGGACGTGGTGTTCGGCTCCGAAGAAAACGCCTCCAAATATATTGATGTTGACAGCTTCACCAAGTATGTCATCGCCATCGGCGAGCCCGCCTATGCGGAGGACAACATCACCGCCTTTGCCGAGATTCAGAGCATGGTGGAAGAGTACACCCGCTATGTCATCAACGGTGAGATGACCGCCGAGGACGCCATGGCGGAACTCCAGAGCAACGCCCAGGCGGCCATCGACGACGCGGACTGACCCGCGCCAGGCGCTCTCTCAAAACCCCGCCCGCCCCATAGCGGGCGGGGCTTTCCCGTTGACAAGGGAAGCACAACTAGAGAAAGGGAATATCTATGAGAAAAATTTCTAAACGGGCGCAGGAGGAAAACCGTGCAGGCTGGCTGTTTATGACGCCCGCTATGATCATCTTCGTCATTTTGGTGGCCGTTCCGGTGGTCGTATCGCTCCTGCTCTCTTTTACCAAGTGGAACTTCCTGTCCGGCCTGGGCGGCATCGAATGGGTCGGCATGAAGAATTTTACTCAGATATTTACTGCGGACCGGAAATTCAAAATGGCGCTGGTCAATACGCTGATCTACGCCCTGACGGTTACGCCCATCTCGATCATCCTGGCGCTGCTGTTCGCCTACATGATCAATGACAAAACCCATCTCCGGAAATTCAACCGCCTCTGCTTTTTCATCCCCTATATCTCCAGCATGGTGGCCCTGGCGGCGGTATTCCGCTTCCTGTTCCGCAGCGACGGCCCCATCAATCTGCTGCTGACCCAGGTATTCCACATCTCCGCAGTGCCCAAATGGCTGACGGATACCTCTCTGTGCAGGATTCCCGTCATCTGCGTTATGATCTACGCCGGCATCGGCTTCAGCCTGATTGTCTACATGGCGGCCCTGCAGAGCGTGCCCAAGGAGCTCTACGAGGCGGCCACGATGGACGGCGCCGCTTCCTTCCGCAAGTTTGTGAGCATCACGCTGCCCATGCTGTCGCCCACCACCTTTTATCTGTGCATTGTGCGGCTGATTGCGGCGTTCAAGGCCTTTTCCGCCATTAACATTATGGGCGTGTCCACCAGTGCGCCCAGCCTGGTAACCGAGATCTACGGCAACGCCTTCAACTCTTATAAGTTTGGATACGCCAGTGCGGAGGCGTGGGTGCTGGTGGCCGTCATCCTGACCGTCACCGTATTCCAGTTCTGGGGCCAGAAAAAGTGGGTCCATTATTAAGGAGAGTGCGGCATGAAACAACAAAAAACCATCAAGTGGATCCATACGGTGTGGGTAACGGCCTGCGCGGTCCTCTTCCTCTTTCCGCTATTATGGATGCTGTCCTCCTCTCTGAAGACCGGACCGGAGGTGTTCAGCCTGGACTTCCGCTGGCTGCCGGAGGTGTTCCAGTGGGAGAACTACGTCCGCATCTGGACAGACAGCAAGGTGCCCTTCTGGCGGCTGTACGTCAATTCTCTGGTGATCTCCGTGGTGGGCACGCTGGGCCAGCTGCTCATCTCCTCCATGACGGGCTACGCCCTGGCAAAGATTGACTTTCAGGGAAAGAACGCCATGTTTATGGCCATGATGGTCACCATGATGATCCCGGCCCAGGCCACCATCATACCCCGGTATATGATGTTCTACACCATCGGCATCTATGATACCCTGTGGGCGCTGATTTTGCCCGCCTTTTTCAACATCACGTCCATTTTCCTGCTGCGCCAGTTCTATATGGGCCTGCCCGGCGAGCTGATGGACGCCGCCCGGATGGACGGGGGCAGCCACCTGCAGATCTGGGGGCGGATTATGATGCCCCTGACCAAACCCGCGCTGGTGACAGTGACGGTGCTGTCCTTTATCAACTCCTGGAACGAGTACCTCAACGCGCTGATCTTCCTGCCCTCCAACAAAAATTTCACGGTCTCCCTGGGCATCCAGTACTGGATGCAGATGACAGACGAGTACAATCTGATGATGGCGGCGGCGGCAAGCGCCATCGTGCCGATCATCGTCCTGTTCATCTTTACCCAGAAGTATTTTGTGGAAAGCATCGCAACCACCGGTGTGAAAGGATGAAATAGGATGGACCGCATCTATCAAAGACAGACCCTTGACCAGCCAAAGCTGATCGCCCACCGCGGCTTTGCCGTCTCGGCTCCGCAGAACTCCCTGTCCGCCTTCCGTGCGGCGGGAGAGCGGGGATTCTGGGCCATTGAGACGGACGTCCGGGCCGCGGGAGACGGCGTACTGGTCTGCTGCCACGACGGCACCGTGGACAGCCTCTATGACGGCACGGGCGCGGTGGAGGCATACGCCTGGGCGGAGCTTTCCCGCCTGCGCTGCCGGGATGCCCGGACAGAGCGGATGCCGCTGTTTTCCGAGTATCTGGATATTTGCCGGACCTATGGCGCCGTCCCGTTTCTCGAAATCAAAACCGCGCCGGTGGCGGCCGTCCTTGCGGAGGCCCTGGCGCGGTTCAAGCCGGAAGAGATCGTCCTCTCCAGCCTCCGTCTGGAGCACCTGCTGGAGGCGCGCTCCCTCTGCGAAGGCGTATTTCTCCACCACATTTTCAGCGATCCGGAGCAGATGATCCATCTGAGCGAACTGGGCCGCTGCGGGGTCTCGTACAAATATGCGGACCTGAAGGAGGTCCCGCCGGGGCTCATCGAGGAGACCCGCCGCAGGGGGGTCCTGGTCTGCCTCCGGGCCGGGGATACGCCGGAGGCGGTCCGTCGTATGATCGCCCTCGGCCTGGACTACATTCCCACGAACTGTGTGACAAAGGAGCAGCTATGAGACCATCTTCCACAATTATCAGCACCCGCTTCTGGCATATCCTGACCATGCTCTCGGAGCTGCTGGAGCTGAGCCTGTGCTGGACGCTGTGCAGCCTGCCGGTGATCACCGCCGGCGCGTCCACAACGGCGCTGCTGGCGGTTCTGTCCGATCTCCAGGCGGACAGGAGCGGCGGCGTAGTCAAACCCTTCCTGTCCGTCATGGGGCGGCACTGGAAGCGGGCCTCGCTCTGCTGGCTGGCCGCCCTGGCCGTGTGGGGGCTGCTTCTGGTGGACCTCGCCGTCTGCGTGCAGAACTTTACCGCCGGATACGGATGGGCCGTGCTGACCGGCCTTATGGCGGGGGCGGCGCTGGTGTTCTGCGCGGCGCAGGTGTACCTGTTCCTGCTGCTTCCCCGATGGAGCGGACCGCTGCGGCAGCTTGCGGGCGCCGCGGTGCTGCTGGCCCTGCGGCAGCTGCCGTCAACGCTGGTGATTCTGCTGGCCGGCGGCTTCGGCTGCTGGATCATGGGCCGCCTGTGGTGGCTGTCCTTCCTGTTCCCCGCCTTTTTCGCGCTTCCCATGGCGGCGGCTGCAGACCGGGCGCTGCGGAGGTTCCCCCTTGCGCGGGAGGACCCGGCGTAAAACAGGCCGTCGGGATCAATGGGGGACACGGTCCGGACGGCCCGCCTTCGCCCCCTGCAAAATCCCCAAAATAAGGCGGCTGTCCCACCGGGACAGCCGCCTCCCTCTTCAAGAAAACCTACTCCTTCACCGTCCCATCCCCGTTAAACACGGGCAGGGGCGCCAGGTAGGTAATATCCTTCCGGGCCAGGGCGTCGCCCTCGGCCAGGATGGCCGCCCGGCCCGCCACGGTGCCGCCGGCGGTCTTCACCAGCTCCTCCAGAGCGTGGAGGCTCTCGCCGGTGGAGATCACGTCGTCCACCAGCAGAATCCGCTTTCCCTTGATAAGGGCGCAGTCGTCGGAGCCCAAAAACAGGTCCTGGGTGCGCAGGGTGGTGATGGAGCGGACGGAGACGTGGATGGGGTCGGGCATGTAGACCTTGGAGCCCTTCCGGGCGATGAAGTACTTCTTGGCCCCGGACTGGCGGGCCATCTCGTGGATGAGGGGAATGCTCTTGGCCTCGGCGGTGAGCATGTAGTCATAGCTGTCCGCCGGGATCCGCTCCAGCAGGGCGGAGGCGCAGGCCACCGTCAGCTCCGCGTCGCCGAAGATGATAAACGCGCCGATGTACAGCTCGTCGCTGACCCTGCACAGGGGCAGCTCCCGCTCCAGGCCGGCGACCTTCATGGTGTACGTCATAAGAAGCCTCCTCACAATTGACTCCGCGCCCGGCGGGCGGGAGAGATAGGTGTGTTTCCAGAGCTATTATACCGTCTGCGCCGGAAAAGTCAAGGACCGCCGGCCCGGAGCCGCAGAAATTGGTTGCTTACGGGGGGAAATATGGTATAATGACTGTAACGGCCGCCGCCGGGCGGCCGCCGAAATATACCGACAGGGAGGAAACAGCCATGTCCAAATACGCTGGTACACAGACAGAGAAAAACCTGGAGGCCGCCTTTGCGGGGGAGTCCCAGGCCCGGAACAAGTACACCTATTTTGCCTCCAAGGCCAAGAAGGAGGGCTTCGAGCAGATCGCGGCCCTGTTCCTGAAGACCGCCGACAACGAGAAGGAGCACGCCAAGATGTGGTGCAAGGAGCTGGAGGGCATCGGCTCCACCGCCGAGAACCTGGCCGCCGCCGCCAGCGGCGAGAACTACGAGTGGACCGACATGTACGCCGGCTTCGCCGAGACCGCCGAGCGGGAGGGCTTCCCCGAGCTGGCCGCCAAGTTCCGCCTGGTGGCCGCCATCGAGAAGCACCACGAGGAGCGCTACCGCGCCCTGCTGCGGAACGTGGAGGCCCAGGAGGTCTTCAAAAAGAGCGAGGTGAAGGTGTGGGAGTGCCGCAACTGCGGCCACATCGTGGTGGGCGCCGCGGCCCCCGAGATCTGCCCTGCCTGCGCCCATCCCCAGGCCTACTTTGAGGTCGCGGCGGAAAATTACTGAGAACCGCGCCGCCCTCGGCCGCCCCGGACATGCTCCGGGGCGCCCGGCCTGTTTCATGGCTCCCGCCCTTTTCCGCTCTTTTCCCATCTCCCGCGTAGACAAATCCTTCTCCCTGTGATAAAATGTGTGTGATCAATCACCTGCCCTCCCCGGAGGGCGACTGCGGAGAAAGGATGGTCTGTATGGGAACTGAGAGCTACACCGGCCGCATCAACCGCAAGCTGAGCAAGAAACTGCGGATCGTGGAGGTGGCCGCCGGCCGTGAGAAGGCCGATCTGGTGCTGAAAAACGCCGTCTACGTCAATGTGTTCTCCAACGAGCTGTGCCGGGGGGACATCGCCGTGGCGGAGGGCCTCATTGTGGGGATGGGGACCTACAGCGGCACATCCGAGGTGGACGTGTCCGGCAAAATCGTCCTCCCCGGCTTCATCGACGCCCACATCCACCTGGAGAGCGCCATGGTCTCCCCCCAGGAGTTTGTCCGGGCCGTCCTGCCCCACGGCACCACCACCGTCGTCACCGACCCCCACGAGATCGCCAACGTCATGGGGGCCGACGGCATCGAGTACATGCTCCAGGCCACCGAGGATCTGCCGGTGGACGTGCGCTTCATGCTGCCCTCCTGCGTCCCCGCCACCCCCATGGACGAGAGCGGCGCGGTGCTGGACTACCGGACCATCGACTCCTTCTACGACCACCCCCGGGTCCAGGGTCTGGCGGAGATGATGAACTACCCCGGGGTCATCGGCGCGGACCCCCAGGTCATTGAGAAGATCGTGGCCGCCCAGGCCCACCACAAGAAGATCGACGGCCACGCCCCCGGTCTGGTGGGCAGCGACCTCAACGCCTACATCGCCGCCGGGGTCTACTCGGACCACGAGTGCTTCGACCCGGCGGACGCCATCGCCAAGCTGGAGCGGGGCCAGTTCATCATGATCCGGGAGGGCACGGCGGCCCGGAACCTGGAGGCGCTGGCGCCGCTGCTGTGTGAGCAGTATGCCGAGCGGTGCATGTTCTGCACCGACGACAAGCACCCCAGCGACCTGCTGGAGCTGGGGCACATCGACTACAACGTCCGGGAGGCCATCCGCC
>CAJTOM010000078.1 GCA_910577915.1 uncultured Oscillospiraceae bacterium | reverse complement strand
TGGCGAAGACCATGGGCACGTTGTACTTCTGGGCGCAGATGGTGGCCAGGGCGATGCCGCTGGCCTCTGCGGTGAGCACCATGGTGATGCTCTCCACGTCGAAGAACTTGGCGAACTCGTCGGCGATGTCGGCCATCAGCCGTGTGTCCACCCGGTGGTTGAGAAACCCGTCCACCTTGATGATGTTGCCGGGGAGCACCTTACCCTCCCGGCGAATGCGGTCCTTGAGCTGCTGCATCGTCTGTCACATCCTTTTCTTCCTGTTTTCAAGCGGTTTCGGCGCACAGCGCCCTCTTACCGCCTATTATGACAAGAAACCTATCCGGCCGCAAGTGGGGAAATGGCCAAAGATGGGCTTTTTGTGCCGCCATTTTCCGGCACAGCCGGTTTATGCCTCACATCTCGCTCAGGCAGTCCCTGTTTTTCAGGAAATACTCCACCCCGGAGTAGAGGGTGGTTACCACGATCACCCCCACGCACAGGGCGTTCACCGCCGGCGGAATGGGCAGGAACATCAAAATGACGCACACCATGGTGGCGGCGGTCTTCACCTTGCCGGACCACCCGGCGGCGATGACCCGCCCCTTGTCGCTGGCCACCATTCTGAGGCCGCTGACGGCAAACTCCCGCACGATGACAATGAGCAGGGCCCAGCCGGGCATCTGCCCGTTCTCCACGAACCACAGCATGGCGGCGGTGACCAGCATCTTGTCCGCCAGGGGGTCGGCGAACTTGCCGAAGTCGGTGATGAGGCCGTACTTCCGGGCGATCTTTCCGTCCAGCAGGTCCGTGAGGCTGGCCAGGATAAAAATAGCCAAAGCGATATACGCCGCCCCCGGAACGTCCAGGTACAGCACCAGCAGGAAGGGCGCAATCAGTACGATCCGCAGCAGCGTCAGCTTATTGGGAAGATTCATGTCTCACCACTCCTTTTCTCAGAGCCAGCTCCCAGCTCTCCGGGTATTTTTCCCGCATGTAGCGTGCAAAGTCCGTCTCCTGCCCCAGCAGGCCCTTCTCCAGGATGACGTCCGCCCCGGCCCGCACAATCCAGTCCCGCCTCGCCCCGCTCACCTCCGGCCAGCGGACGACTCGCAGCGCGCCCAACCGCTCCTGCTCCAGCAGGGCCTCCAGGACGTCGGGTATGGGCGTCTCCTCCTCCACGGGGACCTCCGCCGCCGAGACGTACTCGTTGGGGATTGCCGTCGTCTCCATCCCCTCCCGCCAGGCGCAGCGGTAGAGGGAGGCGCGCTTTCCCCGGTAGAGCTCCTCCAGCGCGCCCGGGAAATACTCCTCATAGTAGAGCTTCCCCTCCCGCGTGTATCCATATGTATACTCAAAATGCCGGACGCCATAGAGCAGCGCCATAGGCTTCAGCGCCGTCAGGCACACCTGCCGCGGCTTCCCGAAAAATTCCGTCACATTGGGCCTTAAAACCGTCAGCCCCGCTGCGGGGGAGGCATGATACAGCTCCATCCTCACTCCTCCGCCAGCTCGCCCGTCAGTTCCCCGTCCATAGTCCCGGTGACCCGCACCCGCACGAAGGCGCCGGCCTCCACCGGTCCCTCTGCGGTAAAGTAGATTCTCCCGTCGATGTCCGGGCTCTCGGCCCAGCTGCGGCCCGCGTACATCATGGCCTGTCCGTCGAAACCCTCGCACAGCACCTCGACGGTCTCCCCCTGCATCTGCTCATTCCACTCGTCCATGATCCGGGACTGGATGTCCACCACCAGCTCCGCCCGCCGCCGGGCCTCGTCGGCGTCCACCCGCTCCATTTTGGCCGCCGGGGTGCCCTCCTCCGGGGAGTAGGGGAACACCCCCGCCCGGAGCATCCGCTGATCCCGCAGAAACCGGCACAGCTCCTCGAACTCCGCCTCCCCCTCTCCCGGCAGGCCGGTGATGAGGCTGGTGCGCAGCACAAGCCCTGGAATCCGCTCCCGCAGCGTCTCCAGCAGGTTTTCGATGTAGGCCTTGTCCCCCCGCCGGTTCATCCGCCGCAGGATGCCGTCGTTGCAGTGCTGGAGGGGGATGTCCAGATATTTCAGGATCTTCGGCTCCCCGGCGATGACCGCGATAAGCCGCTCGTCCATCATGTCCGGGTAGAGGTAGTGGAGCCGGATCCAGGGGAAGTCCATCCGGCACAGCGCCTCCAGCAGCTCCGCCAGATGGGGCCGCCCGTCCCAGTCGGTGCCGTAGCGGGTGATGTCCTGGGCCACGACGATGAGCTCCTTCACCCCCCGCGCCGCCAGTCCCCGCGCCTCCTCCAGGACCTTCTCCATGGGCCGGCTGCGGTACCTGCCCCGCAGCTTGGGGATGATGCAGAAGGCGCACCAGTTGTCGCACCCCTCGGCAATGCGCAGGTAGGCGTACCACGGCGGCGTGGTCAGCACCCGGCCGAACTCGTCCACCGGGGCGTTGATGTCGCCGAAGCACCGGGGATTTTCCCCGGCCATCACCGCCTCCACGGCGTGGACAATGTCCCCGTAGCTGCCGGTACCCAGGATGCCGTCCACCTCCGGCAGCTCTGCGGGCACGTCCTCCCCGTACCGCTGGGGCATGCACCCGGTGACCAGGATTTTTTTCAGCCCTCCGACAGCCTTCAGCTCCCCCATGCGGAGGATGTGCTCAATGGCCTCCTCGCTGGCGGAGGCCAGGAAGCCGCAGGTGTTGACAATGGCGACGTCCGCCCCCTCCGGGGCGTCCGTCAGGGTATGGCCCGCCTCACGGCACAGGGCCATCATCTGTTCGCAGTTGACCACGTTTTTGGCGCAGCCGAGGGAAATAAAATGGAGTTTATAGGGCATGGTTGCCTTCTTTCTCTGCCTCCGTATTGGGGCGGCAAGGGGTCGTTATGATCTTGAGCGGGGAACGAACCCGTCGTCAAACAGGATCGGCCCATGGGACTTTTCCCACGTCTCGATATGCCGGATAATGAGCTGTTCGATCTCCTTGTTGGCAGAACGGCCCGACCGGTCCGCTTAGTTGTCGCTTTATAATATTGCCAGCAGGCGGACAGCACATAGGCAGCATCTCTCAAACCGCCCCTCTCCTCCGGATCTCCTCCACAAGCTTGGGCTGAATCTCCGGATACGTCCAATTCTCCTCCGGCGGCTCCTCCAGCAAAAAAATCTCCTCGATCTCGCTATGTAACGCCCCAAAAGAAGAAATCTCCGCTACATACAGCCCGCCGAAGGACTCCGCCGCGTCGTCCCGCACCACGGAATACACGCAAACAGGCCGCAAAGTAAACGTCTTCGCCCCCGTCTCCTCCCGCAGCTCCCTGGCGGCGGCCTGGTCCACGCTCTCCCCCGGCTCCCGGTGTCCCCCGGGGATCTCCAGGGTGTCCCTCTCCTTATGCCTGCAAAACACCCATTTTCCCTCGGACCGGGCCGCGATCACCGCGAACTTCAGCAGCGCGTCCTCCGCCTCGTCATAAAACCGAACGTCCCTAATCATAGGCGTCCTCCAGCATCTCCGTATACCGCCCCATGGCGGCCCGCACGTCGCTCCAGCCAAAGCCCCGGCGCAGCAGCGCGTCGCTGACCCGCTTTTTCTCCCTCGGGTCGGACAGCTCCCCCCGGCAAATCTTCCGGATGAGCTTATCCAGCGCCTCCGCCGCCTCCGGCATCTCCTCCAGGGCCGCGTCCCACAGCGCCCGGTCCACGCCCCGCCGGCGCAGCTCCTCCCGCACTCTGGCGGGGCCATAGCCCCTCCCGCCGTAGTGGCGCGCCAGGGAGGCGGCGTAGTCCGCGTCGTTCACCGCCCCGATGTCCTCCAGCCAGTCCGCCGCCGCCTGGGCGTCGGAGGCCTCATTTCCCTTTTTCACCAGCCGACTTGTAAGCTCCTGCTTGCTGAGGGCCCGGCTGCCGATGATGCTGGCCGCCGCCGCCCTGGCCGCGGAGGCCCTGGCGGAGGCCTGCAGCGCCTCCGCCGTCTCCTCGTCCAGCTCCATCCCGGCCCGCAGGCCGAACCGCAGCAGCTCCTCCTCCGTCACCCGCAGCACGTTCCCGTCCTCCAGCCTGACCAGCAGCCGCCCCTTTTTCCGCTGGGACTCCTTGATCTGTTCGATCCGCATACGCACCTGCTCTCCTGGAATCTCTCTTTGCAACCGGGGGATGCCCTCTCTGCTACATACCCCCGATCCAGCTCTCGTCCACCTCCCGCCGCCTGCTCCGGCGCATCAGCTCCTCCGCCACGCTCTCCACGCTGGCGTCCTCGTAGATGACCCGGTAAGCGCACCGGCAGATGGGCATCTCCACCCCCATTTTCTCCGCGAGCTGCTGGGCGCTGAGGGCGGCGAAGCAGCCCTCCACCACGGCCCCCACCTCGCCGGCGGCCTCCCTGGCGGAGCGCCCCTGGCCGATAAGGATGCCGCACCGCCGGTTTCGGGAGTGCATGGAGGTGCACGTCACGATCAGATCCCCCATGCCGGCCAGCCCCGCGAAGGTGTCCTTGCGTCCCCCCATGGCCACCCCCAGCCGGGCCATCTCCGTCATGCCCCTGGTCATCAGCAGGGCCTTGGCGTTGTCCCCCAGCCCCATGCCGTCGCTGATGCCGCAGCACAGGGCCAGCACGTTTTTCAGCGCCGCCCCCAGCTCCACCCCCACCAGGTCCTCGTTGGTGTAGACCCGGAACCGGGGGCTCATAAACACATCCTGGACCCGCTGGGCGGTCTCCAGATCCCTGGCCGCCGCCACGCAGCCCGTGGGCGCGCCCCGGCCCACCTCCTCGGCGTGGGAGGGCCCCGACAGCGCCGCCGCCCTTCGCCCGGTCTCCTGCTCCAGGATCTCCGTCATGCGCAGGGCGGTGTCCCGCTCGATGCCCTTGGCCGCCGACACCCACAGGGTCTCCGGCGCCAGGAAGGGGGCGGCCTTTCTGGCCGTCTCCCGCACGGCGAAGGACGGCGCGGCCATCACCGCCACCTCGCTCTCTCCCAGCGCCTCCAGGCTGTCCGTCAGCTCCAGCGCCTCCGGCAGGGCCACCCCCGGCAGCCGGGGATTGACCCGCTCCCGGCGCAGCAGCTCACACCGCTGGGCGCTGTGGGACCACAGCGTCACCCTATGTCCGTTGTCCGTCAGCAGCAGCGCCAGGGCCGTCCCCCAGCCGCCGCTGCCCAGTACGGTGATGCGCATATCAAAAGACCTCCCGATCCGGCATGCGGTTTTTAAAAAAATGTATCATGTATAAAGAGATAAAAGCGCCCTCTACTCCCGCTTTTTATGCAGGCTGAACTTGCGCTCCGTCCCCTTCAGCAGCCGCCGGACATTGGCCCGGTGCTGCCACACGATCAGTCCGCCGATGACAAAGGCCAGCGCAACGATCCCCGGACTGGGGAAGCAGTACCAGGTAATAAACGGGAAGCTGCCCCCGGCCCACAGGGACCCCAGGGACACATACCGCGTCAAAACCGTCAGCAGCAGGAACCCGCCCCAGACCACCAGGGCGATCCGCCAGTCGATCATAATGGCGATGGCCCCGCCGGAGAGAATGCCCTTGCCCCCCTTGAACCGGAACATACAGGGGAACATATGCCCCAGCAGGCAGAACAGCCCCGCCCAGTACTGCCCGAAGGTCCCGCCGACCAGCATCCCGGCGAGGAGCAGCGCCGCAACCGCCTTGAGCACATCGGTAAGGATCACCATTAGTGTCAGAAAGCCGCCGAAGGTCCTGTAGAAATTGGTCAGCCCCGCGTTGCCGCTGCCGTGGCTGCGGACGTCGTCCCGCAGAATATATTTGGACACAATGACCGCCCCGTTGAAGCAGCCGCAGAGATAGGCGATGGCCGCCGCGGGCAGCAGCGCCGCGGCGAAATACCGCAGCCAATCCATGAAACTTACAGGCATGCCCCATCACTCCTCCTTATCGCCCTTTTGTCTGATCGTCATTTTAATGGGCGTTCCCTCCAGCCCGAACACCGTGCGGATCTGGTTCTCCAAATACCGCTGGTAGGAGAAGTGGAACAGCCGCGCGTCGTTGCAGAAGCACACGAAGTGGGGGGGCTTCACCCCCGCCTGGGTCATATAGTAGATCTTCAGCCGCCGCCCCTTGTCCGTGGGGGGCTGGACCCGCGTCTGGGCGTCGGCCAGCACGGAGTTGAGCATCCCGGTGGTAATTCTGGTGGCCGCCTGGTTGTTCACGTACTGGATGAGCTCGAAGAGCCTGTCCACCCGCTGGCCCGTGGCGGCGGAGATGAAGAGGACGGGGGCGTAGGTCATATAGGCGAGATCCCGCCTGACCTCCTCCCGCATCCGGTCCATGGTCTTGCCGTCCTTCTCGATAAGGTCCCACTTGTTGACCACAATAATGCTGGCCTTACCGGCCTCGTGGGCCATACCGGCCACCTTGGTGTCCTGCTCGGTGACGCCCTCCTGGGCGTCGATGAGGATCAGGCACACGTCCGCCCGCTCGATGGCCATCTGGGCCCTGAGCACGCTGTAGCGCTCGATGGCCTCGTCCACCTTGGCTTTTTTGCGCATGCCGGCGGTATCGATGAAGACGTACTTCCCGGTCTCGTTCTCGAAATAGCTGTCGATGGCGTCCCTGGTGGTGCCGGCCACGTCGCTGACGATGGTCCTCTGCTGTCCCAAGATCTTGTTGGTCAGGGAGGACTTGCCCACGTTAGGCTTGCCGATGATGGCCACCTGGATCCGGTCCTCGTCCTCCTCGTCCTCCCCCTCGGGGGGGAAGTACCTCACGCACTCGTCCAGCAGGTCCCCGGTGCCGTGGCCGTGGAGGGCGGAGACGGCCACGGGGTCCCCCAGCCCCAGATTATAGAACTCGTAGAAGTCCGGATCCGTCGCACCGGTGGAGTCCATCTTGTTCACCGCCAGCACGATGGGCTTGCCGCTGCGCAGCAGCATGGCGGCCACCTCCTGGTCCGAGGCGGTGAGCCCGGTCTTGATGTCGGTGAGGAAGACGATCACGTCCGCATGGCTCACGGCGATACCGGCCTGCTCGCGCATGAAGGTGAGGATTTCGCTGTCGGTGCGGGGCTCGATGCCCCCGGTGTCGATGAGGGTAAATTTCCGTCCGTTCCAGTCGGACTCGCCGTAGATACGGTCGCGCGTAACGCCGGGGGTGTCCTCCACGATGGAGATTCTCCTCCCGATCAGCTTGTTGAACAGAGCGGATTTGCCCACATTGGGGCGGCCGACGATGGCGATAATTGGTTTTGGCATGGTTTAACTCCTTCTTCGCGCGCTCCGGCGCGAGGGGAATGGTTTCTTGATTTTTCTGCGTCCTCCCTGCGCGGGCTGTCTTCGCTGCGATATGGGAGACTGTTTGTTCTGCGGAGTACCCTGGGCCGTCAGGAGTGCCTACTCCTGCGGATGCGCCCTATTCCGGCTCCTCCGCTCTCCCCAGCAGGTAGTCCACGGAGCACCCCAGATAGTCGGCGATTGCAACGAGTTTGCTGGAATAAATGTTGGAAGAGGGTTTTTTCTTCCACTGACTGAACAAGCTCATAGAAATCCCCGTATCTCTAGCGACGCGATATTCCGTGTACCCGCATTCCTTTATAATTTGCAAAATTCTCTCAGAGTGCTCCATGTGTACCTCATCATTATGTTAAACATTTAAGATCATAATACTGACTGATTGAAGATTTTGTTATATACTGCCATCGAGAGGAGGCGCATTGCCATGACTGACATATTAAAAGAACTCTTCGACAGTCCATTTTATTCCCGCTGCGACCCACCGGAGGAACTGCGCGCCCTGTACCAGCGGGAATCCGAGCTATGGGAGAAGCTCGTACCGGAGCTCAGCCCGGAAGCGCTCGATTCACTCAACGCCGCGCAAGCGGACATTGCCCGCGCGGACAATCTGCAATAGTTTCGCGAGGGCTTCCGCCTGGGCGCATCCCTCATGCTGCATCTCCTGTAACCCCAATCCCACACGGCCCCGTATCCCACAGCACTCCAATAAAACGCTCCACAAACAGCAGCCTTTCCCCTTTAAAAGGCCGGCAGGCGGAGTTGGTCGACTGCCAAGCCCCCAGATCAGAACCCCGAAGGATTTCTCATTCACGTGGCGCCCAATCCATCAAAGCTTCCGCCCAATCCCCATAAATCCCCCGCCGAGGAGGTCCGCCCAAAGGGCGGCCCCGAGAGGGGAGGTCTGGAACCCCCGGTTCCAGCGATTTTTTGGTTACTTTTTGTTCGCACAAAAAGTAACTGGGCGGCCTGCGGCCGCCGGGCCGGTCGTTCGGCCGAAGGCCGAATGATGGCCCCCGGGGGCGTGGGGCCGCGCAGGCCCCACAAGCTGTAGGGCTGCGCCCCAGCTCACTTTCTCCCCACCATGCTCTCCAGCAGATCAAACCCATCCTGCTCCACCACCGTCACCGGCACGCCCAGGGCCTTCTCCACATCAACCACCCGGAGATCATCCAAAAACACATCTCCCCCGTGGCGGAGCATATTAACAGGAATCAGCAGCCGCGCCCCCAGGTCCCGGCCCCGCAGCTGGGCGATCAGGTCCCCCCCGGTGACGAGCCCGGCCACGTCGATGGTGTGCCCGAAGAAGTCGTTCTCAATGGCGACAACCTGCCCGCGCACCCCGGTCCTTTCCCGCGCCCTGTCCGCCAGATCCTGCAAAAAGGGCCGCGCGCTGACGCCGGTGGCGATGGTGTAGGGGGAGGCCTCCGCGCCCCCGTCCTCCAGCCTCAGCCCCGCCTCGAACTCGGCCATGAGGCTGCGGAGCATCCCCACGCCGTTTTCGATCTGGACGTACTCCTCGTAGTACACCTCCTCCGGCAGGTCCCGCCCCGCCCGGATATACAGCTCATCGGAGCAGAAGAACTTCCGGGACCCGTACCGCTCCAGGCACCGTGCCCCGAAGGCGTCCACCTGGCCGATCACCTGATTGGCCGTCTCCCGGTCCACGGGCCGGAGCCTCGAAAGCCCCTCCCGGAACTTCGTCAGCCCCACCGGCACAATGGAGCAGCTGTTGAACCCCCAAGCGGCCATGTCCTCCATGGTCCTCTGCAGCTGCTCGCCGTCGTTGTACCCCGGACACAGGACGATCTGCCCGTTCATGGCGATGCCCGCCTCGCCGAGCCGGCGCATGACCGCCAGGCTCTCCCCGCCGGCTCTGCTGCCCAGAAGGACGCTGCGCAGCTTGGGGTCCGTTGCGTGGACGGAGACGTTGATGGGGCTGATGCGCAGCTCAATGATCCGCCGCACCTCCCGGTCCGACAGATTGGTGAGGGTGATATAATTGCCCATCAGGAAGCTCAGCCGGGCGTCGTCGTCCTTGAAATAGAGGGTGTCCCGGCAGCCGGGGGCCATCTGGTCCACGAAGCAGAACAGGCAGTGATTGGCGCAGGGCCGGGGCTTGTCCATGAGGTAGGTCTCAAAGTTCAGCCCCAGGTCCGTCCCCTCGGGCTTTTTCACCCGCAGGCTCCGGCGGGAGCCGTCGGGGGCCTCCAGCTCCAGCAGGGGATTCGCGTCATAGCCGAAAAAGCGGTAGTCCAGCACGTCCTCCACGGCGCGGGAGTTGATGGAGAGCAGCCGCTCCCCCGGCCGGACCCCCGCCCGCTCCGCCGGAGAGCGTCGGTCGATGGAAGTAATAAGGGTACTCATGGCGCCTCCCGGAAATACATGTTTGCACAATAGAGTATACTGTAAATTGTTCCCCATTTCAATATCAAATTCACAAAAGTCGCGCCTCCCTCCGGGGCAGGAGAAGATTTTTTTCCCGTCCCCCCGGGAATATGGTTGCACAGAGCCGGGCGGCTGTGGTACACTGTGCCTATCAAAGCAGGAGGAGGCGACCTATGCATATTCCCGCCTGTCCCACCACCCAGACGGAGCTGCTGCCCTTTGACCAGGCGCTGGCGGAGGCCCTGCGCCCCTCCCCGGACTACGACGCGGGCCGCTGGCTGTACGTACCCAATACGTACCAGGAGTACCGGTACATACTGGCCACGCGGGGGGAGCGCCCCCTCATCTGCGTAGGGGTGAACCCCTCCACCGCCGCCCCCGGCAACCTGGACAACACCCTCAAAAGCGTGGAGCGGGTAGCCCTGCACAACGGCTACGACAGCTTCATCATGTTCAACGTCTACCCCCAGCGGGCCACCCGTCCCCAGGACCTGGAGCACGTTTTAAATCCCGCCCTCCACCGGGAGAACATGGCGGCCTTTGCCTACGCCCTCTCCCGCTCCGCCTCGCCCGCCGTCTGGGCCGCCTGGGGGACCGTCATTGAGCGGCGGCCCTACCTGTCCGGCTGTGTCCGGGACATGGTGGAGGCGGGGCGTGCCTGGGGGGCGCGCTGGTACACTGCCGGCGCCCGGTCCAAGGCGGGGCACCCCCACCACCCCCTGTATCTCCGGAAGGACAGCGGGCTGGATGCATTTGATGCGGAAGCGTATTGCCGAACTCTGGAGCGCTGCGCCGCTGCGCGGCGCGGGGGCTAGATTCTGCTGGAACCGGCCTGTGGGGCCTGCGCGGCCCCACGCCCTGCGGTTACTTTTTGTGCG
>CAJTOM010000077.1 GCA_910577915.1 uncultured Oscillospiraceae bacterium | reverse complement strand
GGTTACTTTTTGTTCGCACAAAAAGTAACCGCAGGGTCCGGGGGCGCGTAGCCCCCGGGGCTGTAGGGCTGCGCCGCAGCCCTCCCCTCGCGCCCGGAGGGCGCGAAGAAACCACGACCGATAAAAGGAGTACCCCCTATGAAAAAATCCCTATCCCTTGCTGCGCTGTGCCTGGCGCTGGCGGCCTGCCTGGCGGCGGCCGCCGCCGCCGGGGGAGAGGCTGCCGACCCGCTCATCTCCCTGTCCTATCTGGAGGGCACTTTCTCCCAGTCCCTGGAGGCGGCGGCGCAGGGGCGGCTGGACGCCGGGGACACCCAGCTTCGGGAGGAGGTTCACCGGCGACTGGAGGCCATGGAGGCCAACCTCGCGGCGGCCTCCGGTCAGGCCCTGTCTCCGCAGGAGCGCACTTTAAAGCAGGGGGACGTGCTCACCGGCTCCACAGGGCTGGTGGTGACGCTCCTGGCGGGCGAGGCGGTGCTGACCGCGGACAGCGGCGGGGTGGTGGACGTCACCGAGGGGCGGGAGGCCCTCTCCGGACAGGCCCTGCCCCTCCGGCACCGCTGCATCGCGGCGGAGGACGCCCTCGTCTCCTACACGGTGACCTCCCCCACGGCGGTGGTCAGCTTTGAGGGGCCCTGCGCGCTGACCGCCTCCGCCGGCGTGCCCGACTACTTCGCCATCGCCTCCGCCCTGCGGGAACTGGACCTCTTCCGGGGCACCGGCTCCACCGTCGGCGAGGGCTTTGACCTGCACCTGGCCCCCACCAGGGGGGAGGGGCTGGTGATGTTCATCCGCCTGCTGGGGGAGGAGTCCGACGCCCTGGCCTGCACCTATTCCCACCCCTTCGCCGACGTGCCCGCCTGGCTGGACCGGTATGTGGCCTGGGCGTACCAGCGGGGCTACGCCAACGGGGTCGCCCCCACCCGCTTCGCCCCCGCCAGCCCCCTCTCGGCGGTGGAGTACCAGGAGTTCCTCCTGCGGGCCCTGGGCTACAGCATCGCCGGCGTCCACGACTACTCCACCAGCCTGGAGCGGGCCCTGGACTGCGGGGCCCTCACCAACGGGGAGTACGTGCTGCTCACCAGCCAGCCCTTTTCGCGAGCCCATGTGGCCTACGTCTCCTACTACAGCCTGGAGACCACCGTCAGCGGCAGCCGGCAGACCCTGGCCCAGCGGCTGGAGGAGGCCCGCTTTTTCACCGAGACCCAGCTCAACGCCGCAAAAGGCCTTGTAAATTCTCAGCGCGTCTACTGACACCACCCGAGCCCTCCGGCATATGATGAGACTGAGGCGCTTCCCTGCCTCACATCTCACAGGAGGTATTTGCTTTATGTGGAACAATAACGGCTTTGGCGGTGGATGCTGCTGGATCATCATCCTGATTATCATCCTGTTCTGCTGCTGCGGCAGCGGGAGCGGATGCGGCGGCAATTGCGGGTGCAGCTGCGGCTGTAACAACAACAACTGCAACTGCGGCTGCGGGTGCGGCTGTAACTGCAACTGCAACAACAACTGCGGGTGCAGCTGCGGCTGCAACGACAGCTGCTGCTGATCCAGACGCACATAGGGGCCCCTGGAGGCATCTAGCCTCCAGGGGCCCTCTTGCGTATGCCGCCGCTCACAGGATCTGCTCCAGCCCCACCTTCTGGGGCCGCAGGCCGCAGCGCTCGTAGAAGGCCATGGCCTCCCCGTTGCAGCTCCACACGTTCAGCGTCACATTGTAGCATCCCAGGGACCGGGCCAGCTCCACCACGGCCTCGTACAGCGCCCGCCCCACGTGCCGGCCCCGGCAGGCCTCGTCCACGCACAGATCGTCCAGGTACAGGGTCTCCAGGTCCTGGAGGGCCCCGTCCCCCCGGCGGCTCTGCCGGACGCAGAAGGCGTAGCCCAGCACCCGGTCCTCCCCGTCCACGGCCACCAGGATGGGGTGGCTCCCGTCGTCCAGCAGGGCCTCCAGCGCCCGGTCGTCGTACTTTCTGCCCCCGGCGCGGAACAGGTCCGGCCTGCCCCGGTGGTGGACGTCGCACACCTGCACCAGCAGCTCCCCCAGCCGGGGGATGTCCCCCGGGCGCGCTTCCCGAATCCTCACGGCGTATCCTCCTTCTCCTCCGGTTTCGCCCCCGCAAGCAGCTCCATCACCGCCGCGCCTCCCAGCAGGACCCCCGCCGCCGGCGGCACCCAGCTGACGCTGCCCGGCACGCTCCGCCGGCCCGGCGGCGGGTCCTCCAGCCGGGCGCAGGGGGCGGGCTCCTCGGGGCTGTACACCACCTTCAGGTGCTTTACCCCGCGGCGGCCCAGCTCCCGGCGCATGACCCGGGCCAGGGGGCAGCCCCGGGTTTTGCTCAGATCCGTCACCTCCAGCCGGCCGGGGTCCAGCTTGTTCCCCGTGCCCAGGGCGGAGAGGATGGGGATTCCCCGCTCCAGAGCCCGGCAGATGAGATCCACCTTGCAGGAGACCAGATCGATGGCGTCCACGATGCAGTCGTAGGGGCCGAAGAACCGCTCCCCCTCCCCCCGGCTGTAGGTACCCACCAGGGGGCGGACAGCGCAGTCCGGGTTGATGTCCCGCACCCGGTCCGCCATGACCTCCGCCTTGGGCCGGCCCAGGGTGGAGGTCAAGGCCCCCAGCTGGCGGTTGATGTTGCTCTCACCGTAGACGTCCTGGTCGATGAGGGTCAGCTCCCCCACGCCGGACCGGGCCAGCACCTCCGCCGCCCAGCTGCCAACGCCCCCCAGGCCCACCACGCACACGTGGGACCGGGCCAGCCGGTCCAGGGCGGCGGGGCCCAGCAGCATCTCGCTGCGCAGAAATCGTTCGCTCATGGCGTCCTCCTCCATTCACCAAAAGAGGCCCCGGAGGGCATTGCCTTCCGGGGCCGTCCGCAGGAGCTTGTCTCAGCCGATGGCGTTCATGCCGCCCTTGACCTCGGCGGTGACGCTGTTGGTCATCTCGCTCTGCCACTTGCTGTAGGCGGCATTGAACAGCTCCGTCTCGCAGGCGTAGTACCAGTAGGGGGTGTCGCCGTAGCCCACGAAGTACATGATGTGGGCCCCGGTGGAGCTGTCGTAGACGATGCCTGTGTCGCCGGTCTTGCGGCCGGACTCATAGCACCAGTCCTGGAAGGCGGCGATCATCCGGCCCTTGGGCACGTTCTCGTAGAGGCCGCCGTTGGTGTTGCTGCCGCCGTCACGGGAGTGCTCGCCGGCCAGGGCGGCGAAGCCGTCCTCGGTGCCGTCCCAGCTGTCCAGGATCTCCTGGGCCTTGGCCCGCAGCTGCTCCTCGGTGGCGGTCTCGCCCTCGGGCAGCTCCAGGCTGTCCCCGGTAATCAGGATGTGGCGGACGCTGTAGTCCAGGTCCTCGCTGCGCTCACGGCCGCGGAACACGGCCACATAGCAGCGGCTGTTCTCCTCGTCCACCAGGATCTCCGCGTCCCCGGCCTTCCGGGCGCTGTCGAAGAGCCAGTCGCCCAGCACGCCGGCGGAGTAGCGCATCTCCTCGTTGGCGGTGTAGCTGGCGCTCTCGTCGTAGTCCTGGGGCAGGCTGTGGCTGGTCTGGTACAGGGGCAGGATGTCCTCGGCCAGTCCCTTGGCCTTGTCCATAGCGGCGGTCTTCTCCCCGTCGGTGGGCTCGACGGTGTTGCCCTCGCCGTCGGTCTTGCTCTCGGGGGCGCCGGAAATGGTGACGTACTCGGCGTTCACCAGGTCGAAGTTGTTCTTATTCTCGTCGTAGTAGGCCTGCACCTCCTCGTCGGTGAAGGTGAAGTTCTCGTCGGCGTGGGTGGTGGCGTACTTGCTCACCAGCAGCTGGTCCTTCACGCACTCCTCGTAGATGGAAGTGGTCATGGTGGCCCCGTAGACGGCGCTGAGGTAGGAGCCGTAGGTGTAGCCCGCCTGGGCGGCGGAGCTCTTCATGGACTGCACGGCCTCGTCGAAGCTGGCCATGTCCTCGTCGTCCAGAGCCATGCCCTCCGCCTGGGCGGCGGACTTGACGGCGTGGACAAAGCGCATGGTCTCCACCGCCTGCTCCTTGAAGAACTCATCCCAGGTCTGGTCGTCGGTGTAGTTCTGGCTCTTGAGGGAGGCGCTGGTGTCCAGCATGCCCAGGGCGGCGTACAGGTAGCCGTTCTGGCTGTTCAGGAAGCCCTGGTAGGCCTGCTGGTAGTAAAAGGAGGTCTCCGGCACGGTGTAGCTCTCCCCGCCGATGGTGACGGCGGTCTGCCTGCGCTGGATGATCCCGGAGTTGTAGACCAGCAGCGCCACGGCCACCACCACGAACAGCCCCGCCACCACGCCGTAGAGGATATTGCTCCTGCGCTCGGCGGCGCGCTGCTCGGCGGCGCGGGCGGCCTTGGAGTCCGTCGTGCCGGTGGACAGTAATTCCTGACGCTTCTTCTTTTCTCTGGATGCGCTCATGTGTTGTTCATTCCTTCCAAATTTTCTGCCGCCTCGCCGCAGGGGAGGCGGCGACAGTATCCTGTGGCAGGCCCTGTCAGGGCTCAGCGAACATTAGTATACTCGATTACGCCCTGTTTCGCAAGTAAAAGTTGTCCGGCGGCTGTAAAATATTTATGAATGCCCCGCCAGAGCCTGTCCGGAAGGAGTGAAGGGAGCTATTCCGTCTCCCGGAGCAGAGCCTGGACCCAGGCATCCTCCTCCTCGCCGGCGAAAAGGCCGATGAGGGCGCGGGCTTTCTCCCGTTCTCTCCGGGCCCGGTCCGCCTCCCCGGCCTCCTCATAGCAGGCCGCCAGCTCCCGCATCATGTCCACCAGCAGCTCCACGCTGATCCGCCTCTGGGCGGCGGCGGCGGCGCGCTTCTCCTCCCCCTGCAGGTACATGGCCGCCAGGGACAGCCGGGTGAAGTACGTCTCCGGTATGCGCGCGAGGGTGGCCCTGGTGAAATCGGCCTCCCCCTTCCCGGCGTATGCCTCCGCCAGGAAGGCCAGCGCGGTGAGCCGGTCCCCCTCCTCCGGGGCGCTCTCCGCCAGGTCCGAGGCGGCGCGGATGATCTCCTCCCGGTCCGCCTCCCGGTCCAGGCTGTGGAGGTAGTGGCGCAGAAGCCCCGGGTGCCCCGGGAAGCGCTCCAGGCCCTCCCGGAGCAGCGCCCGGCTCTCCGCCGGGTCCTCCTCCCTGCAGGCCCAGCTCCGGCGGCAGAGGTCCTCCACCGCCTCCTCCGTCTCCCGCCTGTCACAGCCGAAGAGGCAGTCCAGGGACACGCCGAACACGCCGGCAATGACCGGCAGCAGGGAGATGTCCGGGGCGGTGAGCCGGTTCTCCCACTTGCTCACCGCCTGGCCCGACACCCCCAGCCGCGCCGCCAGCCGCTCCTGGGTCATCCCCCTCTCCCGGCGCAGGGTTTTGATGCGCTCGCCTATATCGTACATAAAACAGCCCTCCTTGTTTTTTCGGCGGATTGCCGCCTACAGCGCCATCATACTGAAAATGGCCGCCGCCGTCCACCGGTCAGATGGACAGCGGCGGCCAACCGCCGGTTGGAAAGGGGCTACCGCTCCAGCTCCCAGAGCCGCCGGTCCGCCCGGAACACCAGGCACACCAGCGTCCCCGCCAGGGCGATGGCCAGAAACAGCAGCGCCGCGCCGCCGCCCCCATCGCTGCCCAGCAGGCAGGTCAGGGGCGCGTCCGGCCCCTGGGCGTCCATCAGAGGGGCGCATACCCGGTCCACCAGCCAGCCCCCCAGCAGGTAGCCCAGGGGGATGGTGAAAAATTGCAGGGTGTTCCGGGCGGCGTACACCCGGCCCTGCATCTCCACGGGAATGCGCAGGCGCAGCAGGGCGTCCATGTTGGCGCTCATCACCGGCACCGTCAGCCAGCCCAGCACCGCCCCCGCGCACCACACCGGCACGCTCCGGCCCAGGGCCAGGATCAGATTCTCCGTGCTCATGGACAGCAGCAGGCTGCTGCAGATCACCCGCACCCGGCTCCTCGGCGGGGGCAGGACCGTCACCGCCAGGCTCCCCGCCAGGTGGGCCAGCCCCGTGCACAGCTGCACCGCCCCCAGCGCCCGCTCCCCGCCGCCGGGGCGGGAGAGGAGCAGGGCCGGCAGGGCCGCGTTGTACATGCTGGCGATGAGGTTGATGCAGGCCAGAAACAGGATGAGATCCAGCACCCCCGGGTTCGCCCACAGCCACCGCAGCCCCTCCCCGGCGGATTGGGTCAGGGAGGGCCGCGCCCCGCCGGCGGGCTCCTCCGGCAGGCGGATGAACAGCCCCAGGCTCAAAACCGCCGCCGCGCAGGTGAGCAGGTCGAAGGCGATCACCGCCTCCAGCCCCGCCAGGGCCAGCAGGGCGGCGGCCAGGGCCGGTCCCAGCAGGGTGACCAGAGAGCCGGACAGGGCCCGCAGGCCCCCCACCCGCTGGGCCTGGTCCCTGGGGGTGAGCAGGGTGGCGGCCACGTCGCTCACCGGCTGCTGAATGGTGTTCATCAGGCCGTTGAGGGCGTTGAGGGCGTACAGGTGCCAGACGGCCAGCCGCCCCGCCCGCAGCAGGCACAGCACCGCCAGGGTGGTCCCCGCCGCGAAGGCGTCGCACAGCATCATGGTCCGCCGCCGGTCCCACCGGTCCCCCAGGCTGCCGGCGAAGATGCTCAGCGCCACGTAGGGGGCGTAGGAGCACACGCTCAGCAGGGCCGTGGTCAGGGCGGAGCCCTGCTGCTGGTAGGACCAGACCACCAGGGCGAAGCTGGTCATGGCGCTGCCCAAGGCCGAGAGGGCCTGGGTGCTCCACAGAATCAGAAAGGGTCTCCATCCCGCCGCCGGCGGGATGCGTACAGGAAATGTATGTTTCATACAGGCTTTGCTCCTTTGCGTTTTATACTATAGGCGCTTACGCAAAGCCTGTCCGGGCAGCCGCTGTGAGATGGTTCGCTCCATGCCGTCCTGTCCGGTCAGACCTTGCATGGAGCCCTGTCAATGCAGAGGGGGAACACGGTTTCACTCCCTTTCCTTGGATTGCCTGCAGTATACCACTCCCGGCGAAAAAGCGCAAGGGAATTGACAACCCCCGCCCCGGCGGGTATAATGCACACACAATTCATTTCATCCGGGGGAGAGACTATGAAAAGAGTGGCGTTCATCACCGGCGGCAGCCGGGGCATCGGCCGGGCCATCGCCCGCCGCCTGGCGGCGGAGGGCTGCGCCGTAGGCATCGACTACCTGCAGGCAAAGGACCAGGCGGAGGACCTGGTCCGGGAGCTCACCGCCCGGGGCTGCGCCGCCGTGGCGGTCCAGGCGGACGTGGCGGACCGGGAGGCCGTCACCGCCGCCATCCGCCGGGTGGAGGCGGAGCTGGGGGCCGTGTCCCTGCTGGTGAACAACGCCGGCATCGCCGGGCAGCACCAGTTTCAGGACATCACAGAGGACTTCTGGCGGCGGCTCTTCGCCGTCAACGTGGACGGCGCTTTCCACACCATCCAGGTGGTGCTGCCCCGCATGATCCACGAAAAGGCGGGCTGCATCGTCAATATCTCCTCCATCTGGGGCCAGCGGGGGGCCTCCTGCGAGGCGGCCTACTCCGCCGCCAAAGCGGCCCTCATCGGCCTGACCCGCTCTCTGGCCATGGAGCTGGCACCCTCCGGCATCCGGGTCAACTGCGTGGCCCCCGGCGTCATCCGCACGGATATGGCGGAGGTGCTGGGGGCGGAGACCCTCTCCGCACTGGCAGAGCAGACGCCCCTGGGGCGGCTGGGGACGCCGGAGGACGTGGCGGCGGCCGTGGCCTTTCTCGCTGGGGAGGGGGCCGGCTTTATCACAGGGCAGGTGATCACGGCGGACGGGGGATTTATTCTGTAGGGCGGCAGACAAAATAAGCGGCAGGGCCGAGGGGCCCTGCCGCTTTATGCGTTTACATCAGCTTCGTCGTGTAATACACCAGCTCCGCGAAGAGGAGAATCCCCAGCGCCCACATGAGGTACACAGCGATGGCGGGGAAGACGACGGCGGCCAGCACCGCCACGGCCCCTGCGCCCAGCACGACATATAAAATGCGGTAGTCGCACTCCAGGGAGAGCACCCGGATGTTCCACAGCTTTCCCTCGCTCTTCTGGGCCTTGCCGGCGAGAAACGCCGCCAGCCCCAGGAGCACAATGCCCAGCACGGCCCCCACAATCACAGGCACCTTCCACGCGCCCGCCGCCGTGGCCCCGCGGGCCCACACGGTGAACATGGCGCAGACCAGCGCCAGGGTGGACAGGAAGCACTCGTGCTGGTAGAGCAGAAACACCAGACCCAGCACCGTCAGAATCGGCACCATGATGCACATGGCGGTGACCCCCTGGTGATTGTCGAAGAAGGTGGTGATGATCCAGCCCGAGGCCGCCAGGAACAGGCCGAGGCCGCCCACCCAGGTCATGGCCGTGCGCAGCCGGCTGTCCGCGCGCTTGACATAGCCCGCGATGGCGGCACCGATGAGCATCACCAGCCCCAGGTACATACCCCAGGTCAGGATCTTGTCCCAGATCAGCACCGAGTCGATGGCGCCCACCCCGTAGCCCCGGTAGACAATGAACAGATAACACTCCGCAGCCAGGCCCAGCAAAAATACATTGAAGACGCGGTGAAGCGCCTGATTTTCCTGTTTCTCCCGGTCTGTCCGCTTTTGACTGATTGCTTTTTTAGCCATTTATTGAAACCTCCGAACGGATAATCACCCAGGGCAGAGCTGCCTCTTGGCGTGACGCTGAATTATTTTAGCAGATTTTCGCGCCTTTTGCAAGAGAAAATCCGTCTTTTGTAAAAATTGCTCCCAGCAGCCGGAAACCGGCGGCGCGGGACGGGGTGCGGCGGCCCCCGGACTCAGTTCACCTGGCGGCGGCGGGAGAGATTGATGGTGCCCTCCTGCATGTCGGTAATCATGTCCAGGCTCTTGCCGGTGCCCTCGGCCACACAGGCGATGGCGTTCTCCGCCACGGTGGTGGCGATGCCGGTGCGGGAGGTGATGAGCTTGTCGAAGCCGTCCACCATGCTGCCGCCGCCGGTCATCATGATGCCATTGGTGGACACATCCGCCACCAGCTCCGGGGGCGTGCGCTCCAAAACCGCGTGGATGCTCTCCAGAATCTGCTCCGAGGGCTCCTTGAAGGCCTCCAGCATCTCCGCGGAGGAGACGGTGATGGTCTTGGGCAGGCCCGTGAGCAGACACCGGCCCTTCACATCCATGAAGGACTCCTCCTCCCTGGGGAAGACGCAGCCGATGGCGATCTTCATCTTCTCCGCCGTGCTCTCGCCCACCAGGATGTTGTGCTTGCGGCGCATATACTTGACCACGGCCTCGTTGAACTGGTCGCCCGCCACCTTGATGGAGGCGGACTCCACCACGCCGCTCAGGGAGATGACGGCGATGTCGGCGGTGCCGCCGCCGATATCCACCACCATGTGGCCGTCGGGCTTGGTGATGTCGATGCCCGCGCCGATGGCGGCGGCTACGGGCTCCTCGATGAGGTACACGCGGCGGCAGCCGGCCTGGATGCCCGCGTCCACCACCGCGCGCTCCTCCACCTCGGTGATGCCGGAGGGGACGCAGATGATGACCCGGGGCTTGAAGACCATGAAGCCCGCCACCTTGCGGATGAACTCCTTGAGCATCCGCTCGGTCATGTCGTAATCGGAGATGACCCCCTCCCGCAGCGGGCGGATGGCCACGATGTTGCCGGGGGTGCGGCCCAGCATCTGCCGGGCCTCCTCGCCCACCTTGAGCAGCTTGCCGGTGTTCTTGTCCATGGCCACCACGCTGGGCTCGTTGAGGACGATCCCCTTATTTTTTACGTATACCAGAACGGAAGCGGTCCCCAGGTCAATCCCAATATCCTTCGCAAAAGCGCACATACTTTCCACCTCGTCAGTTGTCTATTCTATTCTTAGCAAATTTCTTGCTTGTACTCCGACAAATCATTATACTAAGCCCGTCCAATTTTTGCAAGCCATTCCAGGAACTTTCTTTTTTAAAATTCACCAAAGGAACGGAGGCCCTCCACCGGTTTCTGCACTTTTCGGTGCCCGCCGGCCAGAGCGGCGCAGACCACCGACGCCGCGCCCGCCTCCAGCAGGGCCTCCGCGGCGGCGGCCATGGTGCTGCCGGTGGTGCACACGTCGTCGATCAGCAGCAGCCGGCGGCCCCGCACCCGGTCCGGCCGGGGGACGGCGTAGGCCCCCTTCACGTTGCCCGTGCGCAGCGCCGGATCCTCCAGGGAGGACTGTGCCCTTGTATGACGGATCTTTCGCAGGGTGGGTTCCGCCCGGACGCCCCAGATTTTGGCGGTCTCCTCCGCCAGCAGCCGGGCCTGGTCGAAGCCCCTGGCGTAGTTCCGCCGCCAGCTGACGGGCA
The DNA here is from genome assembly GCA_910577915.1 of uncultured Oscillospiraceae bacterium. Taxonomy (GTDB): domain Bacteria; phylum Bacillota; class Clostridia; order Oscillospirales; family Oscillospiraceae; genus Pelethomonas. The sequence continues at coordinate 898 of CAJTOM010000077.1, read as the reverse complement.
CAAAGGTCACCGCGTCGAACTCTCCGCCCAGCCGCTCCGCCGCCGCCTGAGCCACATAGCGGGCAAAAACCCGGGCCCGCCAGGATTTTTTGCCGAACTTGAGGGCGTGGACTCCCTCCTTGACCACCCCGTCGTAGTAGAGCGCCACGGCGCAGGGGCAGCCTCTCTCCCCGATGGCGGTCAGCTGCGCCGCCTCCTCCCGGAGGGGAAGCCGGGCCTCGCAGTCTCCGCAGACGTCCCCCGGCTCCTCCAGAAGGGCACCGCAGAAGGCGCACCGGGGCGGGAAGAGGAGATCGAGGAGGGCCGTCCATATGACAGCGGCGGGCTTCCTATGTGACAAGTCCCGGCCATTCCGCGCGGTGCGCCGCTGCTCCCTCATCGGATCACCTCTTTTTCAGTATGGGGCAGTGTCTGTTTAGATTTTAATGCAAATTCCCTTGAAATGCAAGAGGGCTGGGGCGTGAAAAAGGGATGGCCGGTGGGCTTGCTGAAAAAATTTCAAAATGGGTGTTGACAAACGGGGGGGAATCTGGTAATATACGTCTTGTCCGCGAGGCAGGTGTGCTGTGTGCGGGAAGTGAATATGGGGGTATAGCTCAGCTGGGAGAGCGCTTGAATGGCATTCAAGAGGTCAGCGGTTCGATCCCGCTTATCTCCACCAGGAAACATGGGAACCATGTGAAGGAAAAGGCTTCAAATCGAAAGATTTGAGGCTTTTTTCTTATTTTCCATTCAAATTCTGACTCCCCACATTTTGTCCTAATGCCATCCATACCAGAACGATACCAGAATGAAGGTTTGACAGCTTGCCGCTGAATGATTTTCAGCGGCACAGACTGTCATTTATTGAAACTGGCCCGCTTGAAATTCTGGTACGTACCAGAATAGCGGGAACGCA
>CAJTOM010000076.1 GCA_910577915.1 uncultured Oscillospiraceae bacterium | reverse complement strand
GCCCCCGCATGCTTCCGTATAGAAGAATTTACCCCTCGCCGCCCGGAGGGCGGCGAAGAAAGGAGCCCCCTGTGATCCCCCCCTACCAATTGCTTCGCTCCGCCAGAAAAACCCTCTCGCTGGAGATCCGCCGCGATGGCCGCCTGGTCGTCAGAGCGCCCCTGAGAACAACCCAGAGGCAAATCGACGAATTTATCGCCAACCATGAGGCCTGGATTACGTCCGGCCTGGAAAAACAGCGCCGCCGCCGGGAAGCGCGGCCGGAGCCCTCCGACCAGGAGCGGGAGGCCCTCGTCCGGCTGGCCATGGAGCGCCTGCCGGGGCGGGTGGCCCACTTCGCCGCCATTATGGGGCTCTACCCCGCCGGGATCACAATCACCGGTGCGCGGACGAGGTTCGGCAGCTGCAGCGGGAAAAACAGAATCTGCTTCTCCTGGCGGCTGATGCAGTACCCGGAGGAGGCCGTGGACTATGTGGTGGTCCATGAGCTGGCCCATATACGCCACAAAAACCACTCCCCCGCCTTCTACGCCTGCGTGGAGCAGGTGCTGCCGGACTGGCGGGAGAGACGGCAGATGCTCAAAGACTGACTTGTAAAGGAGAAAAAACTATGACGATGCAGGAGCGGCTCGCCAGCGCCTATGGCTACGTGCGGGAACAGACGGACCTCCGGCCGGAGCTGGGCCTGGTGCTGGGCAGCGGGCTGGGGGATTTCTGCGACAGGCTGGAGGAGACGGCGGAAATCCCCTTTGGGGATATTCCCGGCTTCCCCGTCTCTACGGTGGAGGGACACGCCGGGGCCCTCCTCCTGGGCACCTGCCGGGGCAGGCGGGTGGCCGCCCTGCGGGGCCGGGTCCACTGCTACGAGGGCTACACGCCCCAGGAGGCCGCCCTGCCGGTGCGGCTCATGGCCCGGCTGGGGGCTAGGACCGTCGTGCTCACCAACGCCGCCGGCGGGGTGAACCTGGACTTTCGGCCCGGCACTCTGATGCTCCTGTGCGATCACATCAATTTCGCCGGAGCCAACCCGCTGGCCGGGCCCAATCTGGACGAGCTGGGGCCCCGGTTCCCGGATATGAGCGACATCTATACCAGAGATCTCCGGGAAAAGCTCAAGCCCCTGGCCGCCCAGGCGGGCATCCAGCTCCGGGAGGGCGTGTACGCCATGTACAGCGGTCCCAGCTACGAGACGCCGGCGGAAATCCGCATGTTCCGCACCCTGGGCGCCGACGCGGTGGGTATGTCCACGGTGCCCGAGGCCATCGCCGCCCGCCACGCCGGGGTTCAGGTCATGGGCGTCAGCTGCATCACCAACATGGCCGCCGGCATCCTGCCCCAGCCCCTCAGCCACGCCGAGGTGGTGGAGTGCGCCGAGCGGGTTAAGCGGGAGTTTACCAGGCTGCTGGAGCTGATGATTGATATTGGATAGTGGACGGACGCCCGGCTCTGTATCTGAGCCGGGCGTCCGCTTTTGTCTTGTCTATTAAGGCGGGATCTCCTGCAGATCACCAGCGCAAAAGAGAAGAGTTTTCCACATGGCCGCCTCTCTATGTGGAAGTTGTCAGGGCCGGCAAGTCTTCAGGTGCGCTTCTATCAGGGAAATAGCCGCCGCAGCCTTCTCCCTGCCGAGCTTCCGTTTCATCTGTATCAGTCCACGGGCGCCTTCGTTCCAAACTCCATATTCGCAAATATCCGCTCCATCCTTTCGTCGGGGAAGCGCTCGTCCACAAAGGCCCAGAAGCCGCCTTGGGCGGGGCCCGCCTCCAGACGCTGGGCCCAGCGGCCCACGGCGAGGCAGGAGACGGCGGCGTTGAGAATGAGAAAAATCGTGAAGGCCCAGGTGAGCGGTCGGCCCCAGCGGTTGGGAAGCTTGAGAATATATTTTGCCATGCGGGGGTAGAGATCCTTGATCCAGAAAATGCCCAGAACACCCCAGAAGACGGAGTAGAGCAGGCAGATGCGGCCGTTGAGGTTCAGGGGCATGGCGCTGTAATCCCAGGAGCGGGAGCCCAGAAGGGCCTCCTGGGCCCAGGAGCAGACGTACTCCAGGATGCTGCCCACCAGAAAGCCCCCCGCAAAGGACCACTGATACCCCCGGTTGCGGTACTTGTAGAGGGCCAGGGTGAGAAACACCGCCCCCGCGCCGTAGAGCAGGTTGAAGGGGCCGTAGACCAGGCCCGCCCGGCTCTCCATATACCCGTTGGTTATCAGGCACCACAGCATCTCAATGACCACGCCGGCAAAGCTGCCCACGATGCAGATGAGCAGCACCTTGTAGATGTTCAGCCCCTGGGCGAAGTGGTTCTGCCGGACCTCCGCCAGGTCGATGGCGGAATTGGCCGGGGGGTTGGGGGCGTACCACTTGCGGTCCTTGGCCTTGCGCATGTCCCGGGTCCGGGCGCTGAGTTCGTCGGCTATTTCGTCCACCGTCTGGCAGGCCGCCGCCAGGGACCGGGAGGCCCGGCGCAGGACCTCCAGCTCCTCCCGGACCTCCGCCTCCAGGGACAGGCCCGCCGGGCTCAGCTCCTTGCTGCCGTCCTCCTGGGCCTCCTCGGCCAAACGGGTGTAGTAGCGCGCCTCCAGCTCCCGGCCGGCCTGCTCCGCCGCCGCGGGCATTCCGGCACAGCGCTGCTCCAGTTCTGCGGAGACCGCCGGGGTCTGGGCGGCCGCGGTTTTTTCCAGCTCTGTCATGTGATCTCCTCTGTTTGTGAATTTTGAAACATTGTACTCTAAAAAGCGGCGGATGTCAACCGAGGCGCAGAGAACAGCGGGGCGGGCCGCCGGATTGTCCGGAGGCCCGCCCCTATGACAGGAAGGGTATCGGCCGTGATCAGAGGGTGTAGTAATCGGCGGTGACCACCGACAGGGATTCGTCGATCTTCTGCGTATCGCCGTCGAAGGAGGCCCCGCCCTCGCTTATGGGCTGCAGTACCGCCCGCTGGGCGTCGGTGCACCGGACGGAGGCGCAGCCCGTCAGGCTCACCATCCGCTCCCGCAGCAGCTCCGGGGGGACGTCCTCCCCCACCCGGACCAGGGCGCAGCCCATAAGGCTGACGCCGTCCTCCGCCATCTCCAGCAGGGCCCGGTCCACGTTCACCGTCGAGCGGCCGCACAGGCAGGTCCCGCCCACACGGCGCAGATTGTCGTATTTTGCCTCGATTTTCCCCAGGCGCTCCTCTGCGGCGCGGGTGGCCATGATGTCGCCGTTGACCTGAAGGAAGGAAAACTGCTCCAGCAGGGGCGCGCCGGCGCGGCCGACGGTCAGATCGCCGTTGAGGTACAGCTTTCCGCCGCAGCGCCGGAGGAGGTTCTCGTCCAGCTCCGCGTCGTCATTGAGGAAGACGCACCCGTCGGGGAGCACTTCAATGTCCGTCCGCTCGTCAAAGAGGGGGATCGCCTGCTCCGCCAGGCTTTCCACAACCAGCAGCCGCTTTGTGGAAAACCGAACGTTTTTCTCCGCCAGCTTTCCGAAATCGATGTCCGGCGCGAGGGCCACCACCCGGCCGGAGGCGTGGTAGCAGGCGTCCTGCTTCGAGCGCAGGTGGAAGGTGCGGTCCAGCACGGCGGTGGACTTGAGGAGGATGCAGCCGTCGGGGTAGGCGTCGATGCAGCCGTTCACCGTCGCGTTGGACAGCAAATGGACCGTGCTCTCCGGGCAGAGGACGCGGCCGTTGATGGTGATACCCAGGTACTGCCGGAGCACCTCCTCACAGCCGGGGGCGATCTCCAGCACGCCGTTGACGCACAGCAGCATCTTCGCCCCGGCGGGGACCTGCCCCGGCTTGAGCTCCATGCGGCCGTTGACGGTGTGGGTGCGGACCTCCTCGTCCAGATCCATGGTCCTGTCGGCCACCACCGACACGCCATACCGGCTCAGCAGCTCCCGGGCCTGCTGGCCGGCCAGCAGGCAGCCGCAGACGATGCGGACAGACGCATAGGCCGCCAGGGTGCTCTCCTGGACCTTGCGGGCGTCGCAGACATCGCAGGTCACGCACAGCTTCTTCTTGTTTTCCATGGGAATCCCTCCATCATATGATTGTTTGTTTTACGGCGGTTACTCCTGGTACCAGACGCTCAAGCGCCGCCGGGCGGCGGCCAGCCGGGCCCGCACGGTGGAGGGGGACAGGCCGAACATGTTCCCCAGCTCCGTGGCGTTGTAGCCGGCGAAATAGCGCAGAGAGAAGAGGGCCCGCTCGCTCTCCGGCAGGCGGTTCACCAGCTGGCGGACGGCGGTTTGGGTCAGATCCTCCTCGAAGGAGGCCAGGGAGAGCTGCTCCTCCTCCACGCAGGTCTCCCGGGAGAGGCGGCGGACCTGGTCGATATACAGGTTCCGGGCGGTCTTGTAGAGCCAGGCGCGGCGCTGGCTCCGGCTGGACGCCTCCAGATCCTCCAGGTGGGTCATGGCCCGGATGTAGGTCTCCTGGACCAGGTCCTCCGCCGTGCTCCGCTGGCCGGACAGGGAGGCGCAGTAGCGCAGCAGCTCCTCATAAAATACGGTATACAGCTCCTCCACCACGGTTCCCCGCCTCCTCTCGCGTCTGTTCACCCCTATAACGGATGGGAGGGGCGAAGTGTTGGGGTTTCCACAAAAAAATTTTCATCTGTTGAAAAGAGGGCGCTTCCCGGGGGGGAAGCGCCCTCTTTGCTGTGAGAGGCTGCATTGGAGATTTCCATCGGCATCAGAGCCAGCCCGGCTTCTCAAACTCCTCCTCCGGCGGGTCCGGCTCCGGGTCCGGCGGGGCGACGGGAGGCAGGCCGGCGTCCGTGCCGCCGCCTATGTCCGGGGGCAGCGTGGGAGCGGGAATGCCGGCGTCGCCCACGGCGGGCTCCCCGAAGTCCGGCAGCTCCGGCGTCACCGGGCGGCCGGCGGTGCCGGTGAGGATGATCTGGTTGCGGTTCTTATAGACGCTCTTGGCCTCCACCGTGCTGGAAATCAGGGTGCCGTCCCCCTTGTACAAGTTGCGGTAGGACACCACCTCGTAGCCCACGTAGCCGTTCTGCTTCTGCTTCTGGGTGCCCCAGGCCAGGTCGGGGCTCTCCACATACTCCGTCTCATAGCCGGTGGTACTGAGGGTGGAATAGGTCATCTTCACATAGGTGTCGTCCACCTTGGTGCCCACTATGGACACCGTGAGCTTGCTGTCGGCATAGCTCACGTCCAGCCGGATAGGGTAGCCGGTGTTGTTTTTAAACCGAAATTCCGGGCCGCCCCAGCTGACGGTGGCGTCCATGCCCAAGGTGATGTATCCGGGGTAAAAGCGGTGGTTGTACCGCTCCACAATCTCCAGATTGGCCAGGAGGGTGGCTAAGTAGATGGTGCTGGACGTCTGGCAGATGCCGCCGCCCACGGTGTTGACGGTCTCGCCGTTGATGTAGGCCCCCGCCTCGCCGTAGCCCCGCTCGGTGGTGCGCCTGCCCACCACCTGGTTGAAGTCGAAGACGTCCCCGTCGTTGAGCACCGTGCCGTTTACCGCCTCGCCGGACAGGCGGACGTTGCCCCTGCGGGCGCCGGAGCCGCCGACGTTGGTGGAAGCGGTGGACAGCACGTCCCGGAACAGGACCGCCTCCAGCTCCTGGGCGGTCAGCGCGGGATAGACCACCTGGGCGGGCAGCTGGACCGTCTCGCCGGGGACGGCGCTCTCCAGGGCGAAGGCCGCCGCCTCCGGGTCCAGGCTCACCCCCACCTGCCCGTCCACCACCTTGCCCGTGGCCACGTCGTACCGGGCGGCGCTGGGCTCGGCGTTGAGCTCAGAGGCCATGGCCTCCAGGTCCAGGTCCTGGGCCTTCACCATCTCCCAGGGGGCCTCCACCTGGGCGGCGGCGCCGGCGGTGTTCTCCAGAACCTCCGCCAGCTCCTTCTGGTCCAGGCGCTGGCCATCGGCGGGCTTGGTGGCAAAAAGACCCTCACGGCTGAGGGTGTAGCTGCCGTCCACAGGCTCCCGGTCGAAGGCCTGGGCCAGCTCCGCCGCGGCGCGGTCCAGGGCGGCGCGGTCATAGCCGCTGACACCGGCGGCGAGCTCCGCACCGCCGCCCAGCCAGCCGGTAAGCATGGTCCAGCCGTTTTTCAGCCAGCCCAGCGCGCCCTTCTCCCGGCCCACGGCCCAGACCGCGTCCCGCAGGGCCTCGCGGTCCACCTGGGCTCCCAGCTGGCCCTGGGTGCGGCTGCCCAGCTCCTGCCCGTCGGCGGTGACCGTCACCTCCCGCTTCATCAGCTGATCGATGGGCAGGCGGGCGTCCAGCTCCTGGTAGGAGAGGCCGGACAGCTCCGCCTCCCCCATGGTCACGCCGGGGAAGACCCGGTCGTAGCCGTTGGCGTAGATCCCCAGTCCCGCCGCGCCGCCGGCAAGCAGCACCGCCGCCAGGGCCAGGGCAATCCATCCACCCCGGCCCGACGCGCGGGGCTTGGTCTGCTCCAATACCTCCGATTGGGCGACCCTTCTTCCATCCATGTACGCCTCCTCCCGCCGCCAGGGGCGGCGGTTTTATCAAAAAAATAGACAAGGCCAGTGTAGCATAAAAACGGGGAAAAAGATTTACAATTTTGTAACAAGGCCGCGAAAAATTTTTCCGGCGCCGCCAGAATCCGGAGAGGCGGAGAAGGGCGCGCCCGCTGCGGCGCGCCCTACCCCCACTTATAGATCGTCCGCGTCCTGGACCGGCGTCTCGTCGGGGTCCGCCGGGGCGCCGGTCCAGCTGCCCTGGGGGTCCGTTTTGGCGGACTGCCAGGCGGTCAGATCCATGGCCTTCTCCATGGGCCTCTTGTCCCGCTTTTTTTCCATGCCGCTCCCTCCCTCTTCCCGGATTGTCCGGGCCGGGAGTAGTATGCCCCTGTTCGGGGGGGATTTATGCCGGCACGGCCGCGCGCTGGCGCACAATCAGCTTCACGCCCTCCATCCGCTCCACCTCCACCAGCTCCCCCGCAGGGATCACCCGGCCGTCGGCGCTGCGGGCGGTCCAGGTCTTGCCGTCCGCGTACACAGCGCCGGTGGCGGCGGCGTTGTCGATGGCCTCGGTCACCTTCGCCTGCCTCCCTAAAATCCGGTCGGCGTTGGTGGGGACCACGCGGGTGGCCACAAACCGCCGCGCCAGGGGCCGCACCGCCAGACAGGCGGCGATGGACACGCCCACAAACAGCAGCAGCTGCACCGTCAGGGACGCGCCGGCGTAGGCCGCAAAGGTGGCGCACAGCGCCCCCGCCGCGAACCAGACGGACACCAGCACCCATGTGGCGGCCTCCACAAAGACAGACAGCGCCGTCACAGCCAGCCACAGCCACACCATACCACTCATCATCACAGGCCCTCCTCTCCAAATACGTTCCATACGCGCTTTGCACAATCGCTCCTCTGTTTTACAGTATACTACACGCCGGGACATTCGTCAATGCGGGACAAACTGGGAGGGGCGGGCTCTTACAAGAACGGGGCCATATTTTCGTCTTTAATTAGAATAAGTATCAGTTGCATTTCCATCCATCTTTTGCTATACTGTTCCTGTACGCTTATACACAGACCGCGACTATAGAGAAAGGGAGACCTCCTATGCAATCTGTTTCCGACATCTGGTCCATGGTCCTGACCAGACTGCGTGAGGAGCTTTCGGAGACCACCATCAAAACCTGGTTTGACGAGACAAGCGTGGTGGCGCTGGAGGGCAACGACCTGGTGCTCCACTGCTCCAACGCCTTCAAGCGCTCCAACATCCAGGACCGCTTCCTGCCCAGCATCGAGGCCAGCCTGCGGGACATCTTCTCATCGGACATGACCGTCCGGCTGCTGGACGACGACGGGCTCAGGCGCTACCAGGATAAGGAATCTGAAAAGCCTACCTCCCTGATGGAGAGCGGGGAGTTCACCTTTGAAACCTTTATCGTGGGCCCCTCCAACCGCCTGGCCTGCTCCGCCGCCAGGGCGGTGGCCGACGCGCCGGGACAGCACTACAACCCCCTTTTCATCTACGGGGACTCGGGCCTGGGAAAAACCCACCTGCTCTACGCCATCGCCCATGTCATCCGGGGGAAGCTCCCCTCGGCGAAGATCCTCTACATCAAGGGGGACGAGTTCATCAACGACTACATCGAGACCGTCCGCTCCGGCCGGGCTATGAACGAGTTTCGGATCAAATACCGGGAGGCGGATCTGATGCTGGTGGACGACATCCAGTTTGTGGCCGGCAAGGTGGAGACCCAGAACGAGTTCTTCCACACCTTCAACGCCCTCTACGAGAGCAAGAAACAGATCGTCCTCACCTCCGACCGGCCCCCCCAGGAGATGGCGCAGCTGGACGACCGCCTGCGCACCCGCTTCGAGTGGGGCCTGATGGCGGACGTGCAGCCCCCGGTGCTGGAGACGCGGGTGGCCATTCTGAAGAACAAGGCCGCCCAGCTGGGCTTCATCCTCCCCGACGACATCGCCCATTACATCGCCGGAAAGATCACCGCCAACGTCCGGCAGCTGGAGGGGACGGTGAAAAAAATCAAGGCCTTCAAGGATCTGGACGGCATCGAGATCACCACCGACGCCGTGGACCGGGCCATCCAGGATATGAGCAAGTCCAGCGAATTTATCATCACGCCGGACACCATCATCCGGGAGATCTGCCGCTACTTCCGGCTGGAGGAGGACCAGATCAAGGGCCAGTCCAGAAGCCGGGATTCCCTCAACGCCCGGCAGATCGCCATGTACCTCATCCGCCGCATGACCAGCCTGTCCTTAGACGACAACGGCAAGGTCTTCGGCGGCCGGGATCACTCCACCGTCATCAACTCCATCAACAAGGTAGAGCGCAAGATGAAGACAGACCCCAGCTACGCGGAGATGATTAAGTCCATCATCACCAACATCAACTCCACCAAATAGGCTTTTTCCGACGGGCGCGCAGGGCCCCTCTTTTTTCAACATTTTCCCCCAGGTTTTCCACAAAGAAAACAAAAAGTTTTCCACGGGGCCTGTTGAAAAAATTGTCATATCCTACCGTGTGGAAAAGTGTGGACAAGTTTCCAGGTTTTCCACAGGATATGCGTCTGTTATTTTCCCAGATTTTCCAAGGCTCTGCGCTATTTATCCACAAAATTTTTCCCTACTGCCCCTGCTTCTGAAAAATATATATATTATGCTTCTCTCACTCTGCTTATTCACGGCTGTATACTATTTTTCCTCCCCGCTGAAAAAAGTACCCCAGCGTGAAAGAAAGGAAAACCTGACATGAAATTTTCCTGTGAAAAAATTCTTCTCCAGTCCGCCGCCAGCGTTGCCTCCCGGACAGTCTCCTCCAAAAGCTCCATTCCCGCCCTGGAGGGACTGCTGCTCCAGGCGGAGGCCCGGCTGACCATCTCCGGCTATAACATGCAGACCGGCATCCGCACCACCTTGGATGCCGACATCACGGAAACCGGGGAGCTGGTCCTTCCCTCCCGTCTGTTCGGCGAGATTCTGCGCCGGCTCCCGGACGATGTGGTCACCTTCAGCTGTGACAAAAACCTGAACGTCAAGCTGTCCTGCGGCGACGCGGCCTACGACATCATGGCTCTGTCCGCCGACGACTACCCGGAGCTGCCGGAGGTGGAGGACCAGTACTCCATCAGCCTGCCTCAGCGCACACTCCGCTCCATGATCGCCGACACCTCCTTTGCCGTCTCCACCGACGAGGTCCGGCCCATCCACACCGGATCCCTCTTTGAAATCGGCGAAGAGGGGCTGACGGTGGTCAGCGTGGACGGCTTCCGCCTGGCCCTGCGGAAGGAAGCCCTGGAGGAACCGGTCAGCGGCGCCTTTCGGTTTGTCGCCCCGGGCTCCGCCCTCAACGAGGTGGAAAAAATCTGCGAGGACACTGACGATACCGCCGTTGTCACCCTGGGCAACCGGCACCTCCTGTTCGAGGTGGGAGATACCCAGCTGATCTGCCGGCGGCTGGAGGGAGAGTTTTTAGACTACAAGGCGGCCATCCCCCGGTCCAACCCCATAAAGATTACAGTGGAGACCAAGGCACTGATCACTTCCATCGACCGGGTCAGCGTAGTGATCTCGGAGAAGCAGAAGAGCCCCGTGCGCTGCATCTTTGACGACAGCCGGGTCTTCCTCTCCGCCAAAACCGCCAGCGGCGAGGCAAAGGACATCTGTCCTGTCAGCGGGGACGGCGGCAGGCTGGAGATCGGCTTCAACAACCGCTACCTCATGGAGGCTCTGAAGTACGCCCCGGCGGACACGGTGCAGCTGGAGCTGAATACGGGCATCTCCCCCTGTGTCATCACTCCGGTGGAAGGTGAGGAGCGGTTTTTGTATATGGTCCTCCCCGTGCGCCTGAAAAATGGCTGATTTTTGAGAAAGCCGGGTATTATATTGATGGAAACCATTACCATTACCACAGAATTCATCCGCCTCCAGGACCTGATGAAGCTGGGCAGCATCGCCGCCTCCGGCGGGGAGGCCAAGCAGCTGATTCAGGACGGACAGGTCCGGGTCAACGGGGAGATCTGCCTCCAGCGGGGCAGAAAGCTCCGCCCCGGCGACGTGGTCACCTACCTGGGCCGGGACTACACCGCCGCCTATGCGCCTTGAGAGCATACAGCTGGAGCATTTCCGCAACTACGCCGGACAGCGGGTGGACTTCGACCCGGTGTGCAACGTCATCTGCGGGGAAAACGCCCAGGGAAAAACCAACCTGCTGGAGGCCATGGTGTGCCTGTCCACCGGAAAGTCCCACCGCACCCGGTCCGACCGGGAACTGGTCCGCTTCGGGGAGGCGGGCTTCCGCCTGGCGGGTTCCATCCACACCAGGGGAAGGGATTTTCTCAGCCAGTTGGAGGCGGGATTCGGCAGAAAGAAGCACATTGCCGTCAACAAGGTGCCGGCCAAGAGCGCCTCGGAGCTCAGCGCCGTGCTGAACACGGTCTTCTTCTGCCCGGAGGACCTGCAGCTCATACGGGAGGGACCCGCCGCCCGCCGGCGGTTCATGGACGCCTCCCTCTGCCAGCTGCGCCCCGGCTACGCCGCCGCCCTGTCGGAGTACCAGCGGCTCCACGAGCACAAGACCCGGATTCTGCGGGACTGCGACGAGCGGCCGGATCTCATTGCCACCCTGCCGGACTTCAATCTGCGCATGGCGGAGACGGGGGCGGTGCTCATCCACTACCGGGCCCGCTTCGCAGCCGTCCTGGCGAAGTACGCGGCGGCGGCCCACAGCGAGTGCTCCGGCGGCCGGGAGCGGCTGGAGGTCCGGTACCAGACGGTAAAGACGGTCGCCGATCCCCTGGCGGACCAGAAGCTGCTGGTGCTCCAGCTGTTGGAGCACCAGCGCACCCACCATTACGCGGAGGTATCCAGCCGCCAGTGTCTGTCCGGCCCCCACAAGGACGATCTGGAGGTGGAGCTGGACGGGCTGAACGCCCGGTCCTTCGCCTCCCAGGGCCAGACCCGCACGGCGGCGCTGTCCCTGAAGCTGGCGGCGCGGGAGATTCACAAGGAGATTATCGGAGAGTATCCAATTCTTCTTCTAGACGATGTCCTCAGCGAGCTGGACCCCAGAAGGCAGGAGTATGTTTTGAATCGCCTTGGCAGCGGGCAGGTGTTTATTACCTGCTGTGAGGAGGACAGGCTGCACGCTCTTCTCAAAGGGAGGGTGTATCGGGTGAGCGGGGGTGTGGTGACGGGGGGATAGAGCGTCGCGCCATCCGGGCGCGAGGGGGGCTGCGGTGCAGCCCTACAGCCCCGGGGGCTACGCGCCCCCGGCCCCTGCGGTTACTTTTTGT
>CAJTOM010000075.1 GCA_910577915.1 uncultured Oscillospiraceae bacterium | reverse complement strand
GGCGCGTGAGCGCCGGCCGCTTTTATATAAATTTTTTTCATGACGCCAACCTCCGTCTAATTTTGGCGGCGTCCCCCTTGTCAAGCGGCGGCCAGAATGGTATAATATAGGCATATCCGGCCTTATACAGTTCCAAAACGGGGAGAACCATACCGCTACCGGGCAGAAATCCCGGAGCCGCATGGTTTTCGTCTTGAGGCTGACCTTTTTTCTGATACGGGTTCTTGCGTAGACATCGCATCAGAACCAACGCCGGATACGATGGGAGGAGAGCGCGATGACAATGGCTCAGGAGGCTGGGCAGTACGGCTGGACCCAGGACCGGGAGCTGAGCTGGCTGCGCTTTAACCGGCGGGTGCTGGAGGAGGCGGGGGACGAGACGGTGCCCCTGCTGGAGCGGCTGAAGTTCATCTCCATCTTCACCAGCAATCTGGACGAGTTCTTTATGGTGCGGGTGGGCAATCTTTTCGACCTCTCCCTGGTCTCGCCGGAGGAGATCGACAACAAGACCGGCCAGACCCCCGCCCAGCAGCTCCAGGAGATCTACAGCGTGGTCCCCGGCCTCATTGAGATCAAAAACCGCCTCTACACCGACGTGGCGGCCCTGCTGCGCCGGCAGGGCGTCTGCGACCTGACCATGGAGGAGCTGACGGGGGAGGAGCGCAGGTTCGTCAATACCTACTACAAGGCCAAGATTCTCCCGGTGCTGTCCCCCCAGATCGTGGACGCACACCACCCCTTCCCCCATCTGGCCAACAAGGCGCTGTATGTGGCGGCCCTGCTGCGCAGCCGGAAGGGGACGGCCTCCCTGGGCTTTCTGCCGGTGCCCGCCAATCTGCCGGCCTTTCTGACCATGCCGGGGCACCCGGGGCGCATGATCCGCATGGAGACCATGCTGTACCACTGGGCCCCCGCCCTTTTCGGGGAGTTCCGGATGGAGACCGCCTGCGTCCTGTGCGTCACCCGCAACGCGGATCTGAACCTGGACATGGAGCTGCTGGGGGAGGGCGGCGAGGACATCCGCAGCCGCATGAGCAAGCTGCTCAAGAAGCGGGCCAGCCAGTCGGTGGTCCGGCTGGAGCTGTCCAAAAAGCCCGGCGGGGAGTTTCTCAAGCTGCTCAAGAGCCGCATCCGGGTGGAGAATCACCAGATCTATTTTGACCAGTCCCCGCTGGACATGCGCTATGTCTACGACCTCGTCAAGGCCCTGCCGGAGGAGCAGGCGGCGGCCCTCAGCTTCCCGCCCTACCGCCCCCGGTGGCCGGAGGACCTGGACGAGCAGAGCAGCATTATTGAACAGGTCAGGAGCCGGGACCGGCTGCTGTTTTTCCCCTTCGACGGGGTGGACCCCTTCCTCCGCCTGCTCAGCGAGGCGGCGGAGCGGCCTGACGTCATCTCCATCCGGATCACCATCTACCGCCTGGCCTCCTCCTCCAAGGTGGCCCACATCCTCTGCAAGGCGGCGGAGAACGGCAAGGAGGTCACCGTCCTGATGGAGCTGCGGGCCCGGTTTGACGAGGCCAACAACATCTCCTGGTCGCGGCTGCTGGAGGACTCCGGGTGCAGGGTGATCTACGGCGTGGAGGCGTACAAGTGCCACAGCAAGATCTGTCTCATCACCCTGCGGCGGGGAGACAGGCTCAGCTATATCACCCAGATCGGCACCGGCAACTACAACGAGCACACCAACGAGCAGTACACCGACCTGAGCCTGATGACCGCCGACGAGGGCATCGGGCTGGACGGTACGGTATTCTTCCAGAACATGATGGTGGGCAACCTGGAGGGCGTCTACCGCCATCTGCTGGTCGCCCCGTCAGACATCAAGCCCCGGCTCCTGGAGCTCATCGACGGGGAGATCGCCAAGGGCCCCGAGGGCTGTATCCGCATCAAGGCCAACTCCATGACGGAGCGGGAGGTGATGGACAAGCTGGCGGAGGCCTCCCAGGCAGGGGTCCAGGTCCAGCTGATCCTGCGGGGCATCTGCTGCCTGCGCCCCGGCATCGCCGCCCGGACGGAGAACATCCATGTCACCAGCATCGTGGGCCGCTATCTGGAGCACGGGCGCATCTACTGCTTCGGGAGGGGGCGGGAGGCCAGGCTGTGGATCGCCTCGGCGGACCTTATGACCCGCAACCTCAACCGCCGGGTGGAGATCGCCTGCCCCGTCTACGACCCGGAGGTCCGCACCCAGCTGCTGTGGATTCTCCGCACCCAGCTGGAGGACAACGTGAAGGCCAGCTCCCTGCTGCCTGACGGCTCCTACTGCCGGAAGGTCAACAGCTTGGACCCCTGCGACAGCCAGGAGGTCTTTATGGACAAAAGTATTCACAGGTCCCGCCGACGGGAGCCGGAGGGGGCGCTGCAGCGCCTGCTGGGCGGCCTGCGGGGAAAGAGGAAAGGAGGCGGTGGAGGAGGCATATAGTGAGAGCATAGGTATCCCTTATCATCAGACAATTTTGGAAAGAAGGTTGTGTTATCATGCACAGAAGGAGATTGTTTTCCCTTGGGACGGCGTGCGTGCTGGCGCTTCTGCTGCTGGCGGCGCCGCTGACCGCCCAGGCCCACCACGGCGGCGGACGGCACGGGAGGACCACCGTGTCCGCCGATTGCGCGGTGTGTTCGGAGGAGGGCTGCACCCTCGCCGGGCGGCATATGCACGGCGGGGTGACGTACTGCGGGTACGCCCATGAGAGCGGGCGCTGCGACGGGTCCTGCCGCGCCCTGTGCACGGTGGAGGGCTGCGCCGCGGCCGGCCGGCACGTGCACAACGGCGTGGCGTACTGCGGCTACGCCCACGACGACGGATTCTGCGACGGGTCCTGCTACGGGCTGTGCGCGGTGGAGGGCTGCACTGTGGCCGGCCAGCACACCCACAACGGCGTGACGTACTGCGGCTACGCCCACGGGAACGGGTTCTGCGACGGGTCCTGCCATGGGCTGTGCACGACGGAGGGCTGCACGGCGGCCGGCCAGCACGCGCACAGCGGCGTGACGTACTGCGGCTACGCCCACGGGAACGGGTTCTGCGACGGGTCCTGCCGCGCCCTGTGCACGGTGGAGGGCTGCACCCTCACCGGCCAGCACGTTCATGACGGCGTGGCGTACTGCGGGTACGCCCACGCAAACGGGTTCTGCGACGGCAGCTGCCAGACCGCCTATGTGCCGGCCGCCGCGGGCGGCGGTCACCACGGCGGCCACCACTGCTGATTGCGCCAAGGGGCGGGAGCGCCGCCCGAGGACATGAACAGGGGCCGCCCGGCGTGTGCGCCGGGCGGCCCCGATTGCCTGCGCCCCCACAGCTGGCTGTGGGGGCGCAGAGTCTGTCAGTCGACAATATCAATTGAGATCTTCTGGCCGGTGCGCTGGGCGCAGGAGCGGACCAGTGTGCGGATTTCCTTGGCGATGCGGCCCTGGCGGCCGATGACCTTGCCCATGTCATCGGGGGCGACCCGCAGCTCCAGCGTCAGCTCCTGGTCCCCCTCCACCTCCGTGACAGAGACAGCGTCGGGGTTCTCCACCAGGTTTCTGGCGATGTAGAGCAGCAAGTCCTTCATGCCGTGCTCTCCAACCTCCGCCATTAGAGCACGTCGACTTTCTTGAGCAGGGCGCGAACGGTGTCGGTGGGCTGGGCGCCCGTCTTGATCCACTCCTTGGCGCGCTCGGCGTCAATCTTGATCTCGGCGGGGGAGACGCAGGGATTGTAGGAGCCGATCTCCTCGATGAAGCGGCCGTCGCGGGGGTAGCGGCTGTCGGCCACAACCACGCGGTAGTAGGGAGCCTTCTTCGCGCCCATGCGGCGCAGTCTGATCTTAACCATGATGTGTTTCCTCCAATTAGTGAAATAATAAAATGTTGTGTATCATGCAAGCACCGCGGCGCGGGCCGCGCGCAGCATAGCGGGTGGGGACGCGGCCTATTTCAGCCGCTTCTTCCGGCCGAAGCCGTGCATTTTGCCCATGCCGCCCAGCTTGCCCAGGCTGCCCAGATTCGGCATCTTGCCCAGGCCCAGGGGCAGCTTGCCCTTGGAGAGGGACTTGGTCAGCTGGAGCATCATCTCGTACTGCTTGAGCAGCCGGTTGACGTCGGACACCTCCAGGCCGCAGCCGGCGGCGATACGGCGCTTCCGGCTGGCGTCCAGCAGGCCGGGGTTGTCCCGCTCCTTGGGGGTCATGGAGAGGATGATGGCCTCCTGGCGGTTGAGCATCTTGTCGTCAATCTGCGCGCCGGACATCTGCTTGCCCAGCTGGCCGGGGAACATGGAGGCCATCTGCCCCAGATCCCCCATCTTCCGCAGCTGGCCCATCTGCTCCATGTAGTCGCTGAGGGTGAAGCGGTTTTTGCGCAGCTTCTCCTCCAGCTCCGCCGCCTTCTTCTCGTCGAAGCTCTGCTCCGCCCGCTCAATGAGGGAGAGCATGTCGCCCATGCCGAGGATGCGGCTGGCCATGCGGTCGGGGTGGAAGGGCTCCAGCATATCCAGCTTCTCGCCGGTGCCCACAAACTTGATGGGCTTGCCGGTGGCCGCCCGGATGGACAGGGCCGCGCCGCCCCGGGCGTCACCGTCCAGCTTGGTCAGCAGCACGCCGTCGATGCCCAGGGCCTCGTCGAAGGCCGTGGCCGCGCTGACCGCGTCCTGACCAGTCATGGCGTCCACCACCAGGAGAATCTCGTTGGGGGAGACGGCGGACTTGATGTTCTTCAGCTCGTCCATGAGCTGCTCGTCGATGTGCAGCCGTCCGGCGGTGTCCAGCAGCACCGTATCGAAGCCGTTGTCCCTGGCGTGGCGCAGGGCGTGCTGGGCAATCTGGACCGGGTTGACCTGACCCAGGGCGAAGACGGGGATGTCCAGCTGCTGGCCCACCACCTGCAGCTGGGTGATGGCGGCGGGGCGGTACACGTCGCAGGCCACCAGCAGGGGACGCTTGCCCAGGTTCTTTTGCAGGTATCCCGCCAGCTTGGCGCCGTTGGTGGTCTTGCCGGCGCCCTGGAGGCCCACCATCATAATGATCGTGGGGCCCTTGGAGGCCATGGCGATCTTCTCGCTGCCGCCGCCCATGAGCTCCGTGAGCGCCTCGTTGACGATCTTGATGATCTGCTGGGCGGGGGTGAGGCTCTCCAGCACGTCCGCGCCCACGGCCCGCTCGGTGACCTTAGCCACGAACTCCTTGACCACGCCGAAGCTTACGTCGGCGTCCAGCAGGGCCAGGCGGACCTCCCGCATGGCCTCCTTGACGTCGGACTCGGTGACCCGGCCCTTGCCGCGCAGACGCCGGAACGCGGCGTTGAGTTTCTCGGAAAGACCTTCAAATGCCATTGGATGTCACTCCTTGTCTATGGGGGTTCCGGGGACCCGCCGGTCCCCTATGGTTACTCCTTGAGGGCCTTGGCGGCCTGGGAGATGGTGTCGGCCAGCCGGTCGATGCGGCGGTCCTCGTACTGGCGGTAGTTGAGGAGCTTGAGCTCCTCAACGGAGGCCTCGATGGCGACGATGTGCTCGCGCATCTGGAGGAAGCGGCGGATGAGGCCCGTCTTGTCCTCCACCTCCTGCATGGCGGCCTCCGCCCGGACGATCACGTCCCGGACGCCCTGGCGGCTGATGCCGTTGTTCTCGGCGATCTCGGCCAGACTCAGGTCCTCGTTGTAGTAGAGGTCGAAAAATTCCTTCTGGCGCTCGGTGAGGAGCTCTCCGTAAAAATCAAACAGCATGGTCATGCGGTAGGTCTGGTTTTTCACGGCGCTCCCTCCTTTATGTAAAGCGAATGGGCTTTACAAGCTTGCTTATCATACCCCAGTCCGGGCAAAATGTCAAGGGGCAATTGCGGAAAAAAACGCAAAAAAACAGGGGCGGACAGGGGGCGGGGCGGCGATGGGGGCAGGTTCTTGATTGAAAACGGGGGCGGAGTGTGGTATGATGGAAAAAAGAGGACGTTGGACGGGGGAAAAGATCCCCGAAAAGGAGGGCCTATGGCCATCAACAAAGCCATGCGGGCGGCGCTGGCCGCCCTGAGCTACCCGGAGCTGAATGTGAAAAAAATGTACCCGCTGGAGCGGGAACTGGTGAAGCTCACCGCCCGGCGCAGAAGAAACCCGGATCTGTACCGGGTGTGGGAGCACAAGGTCTCCTGCAGCGACCGGGACATCCCCGTGCGCATCTTCGCGCCGCCGGGGGAGGAGGGCAGCCGGGTCCTCCTCTTCTTCCACGGCGGCGGCTGGGTGACCGGGAACATCGACAGCTATGACGCGGTCTGCGCCGACATGGCGGCCCTCACCGGGCGGACGGTGGTGTCCGTGGACTACCGGCTGGCCCCGGAGCACCGTTTCCCGGCAGCCCTGGAGGACTGTTATGCCGTGGCGCGGGAGGTCTTCCTCCACGCCGGCCTGCTCCACGCCCGGCCCGAGGAGATCGCCCTCATCGGCGACAGCGCCGGGGGGAACCTGGCGGCGGCGGCGTCCCTGATGGCGCGGGACCGGGGGGAGTTTCTGCCCGCCCGGCAGATCCTGCTCTATCCCGCCCTGTGGAACGACTACTCGGACGCCTCCCCCTACCCCTCGGTGGTTGAGAACGGGACGGGGTATCTGCTCACGGCCAAACGGGTCCGGGACTTTATGGACCTCTACCGCTCCTGCGACGACGACCTGCGCAGTCCCTACTTCGCGCCCCTGCGGGCGGAGGACCTCTCCCGCCAGCCGGACACCCTGGTGATTACGGCGGAGTACTGCCCCCTCCGGGATGAGGGGGAGGACTACGCCCGGCGGCTGGAGCTGGCGGGGAACCGGGTGGTGTGCCGCCGGATGGAGGACGCCCTCCACGGCTTCTTCTCCCTGCCGGTGCGCTTTGAGCACGTCCGGCGGACCTACGAGCTCATCAACGACTTTCTGGAGGAGTGAGACCCATGAACAGCACCCGCTCCCGGCGCTGGAGCCGCCTGGACAACGCCGCGAAAATCTTTCCCTCTAACAGCACGCCCAGCGACTCGAAGGTGTTCCGCTTCGCCTGCGAGCTCGCCGAGCCGGTGGACCCGGCGGCCCTCCAGGCCGCCCTGGAGCGGACCATGGAGCGCTTCCCCCTGTACCGGTCGGTGATGAAGCGGGGGGCCTTCTGGTACTATCTGGAGGACAGCGACCTGCCCGCGGCCGTTCAGCCGGAGGAGACGCCGCCCTGCGAGCCCATCTACGACCGGGAGCGGCGGAGCCTGCTGTTTCGGGTGCTCTACTACGGCCGCCGGATCAGCCTGGAGATTCACCACGCGCTGGCCGACGGCACCGGGGCGCTGCAGTTCCTGTGTGCGCTGGTGTACCGCTACCTGCTGGAGCGGCACCCGGAGGACTTCGCCGGCGCGCCGCCGGAGCTGCCCTGGGGCGGCTCCCGGTTCCAGGAGCAGGCGGACAGCTTCCAGAAGTACTACGAGAAGTCCGCCTCCGTCCGCTCCCGGCGGGCGCGGAGCGCCTACAAGCTGCGGGGGGAGCGGATGCCGGAGAACCGGCTGGCGGTGGTGGAGGGGCGGATGTCCCTGGGGGACCTGCTGGGGCGGGCCCGGTCCATGGGGCTGACGCTGACGGAGCTGATGACGGCGGTGCTCATCCGGTCCATCCACGAGGGGATGCGCCTGCGGGACGAGCGGCGGCCGGTGGCCATCACCATCCCGGTGAACCTGCGGGGCTACTTCCCCTCGGCCTCCACCCGGAACTTTTTCGCCACCATCGCCGTGCGCTACGACTTCTCCCGCCAGGAGGACAGCCTGGAGGCGGTGGCGGCCCACGTGAGGCGGAGCTTCCGGGAGAGCCTGACGGAGGAGAAGCTGCGGGGGCGGATGAACGAGCTGTGCGCCTTGGAGCACAGCATCCCCCTCCGGCTGGTGCCCCTGCCCCTGAAGGACCTGGTGCTGCGCCTGGCCAACTACCTGGCGGACCGGACGGCCACCGCCTCCTTCTCCAACGTGGGACGGGTGGACATGCCGGCGGGGATGGAGCGGTATATCCGGCTGTTCGACGTCTTTACCTCCCCCAACACTCTGCAGGCCTGCGCCTGCTCCTTTGGGGACAACTACGTGGTCAGCTTCGCGGGGCCCTTTGTCAGCCACGACGTGGAGCGGGCCTTCTTCCGCAGCCTCACCGGGCTGGGGATCGACGTGACCATCACCACCAACCTGCTGGACGCGGGGGAATAGGAGGCGTATCGTGCTCTACTGCGGAAAATGCAAGGTCCACGTGACGGGGACGCCCCGGCGCTGCCCCCTGTGCCAGGGGGAGCTCACCGGCGCGCCGGAGGGGGAGGACAGCTTCCCCAGGGCGCCGCTGCGGCTGGCGCCCCACCGGCTGCTGCTGCGGCTGCTGGCGCTGGGGAGCGTGGCGGCCGTTGTGGTGTGCGCGGCGGTGGATTTCAGCTTCCCCAGGGGCGTGCGGTGGTCCGTCTTCGTGGCGGCGGGGCTGGCCAGCGCCTGGGTGGCGGTGGGCGTGGCGGTGCGGAAGCGGCGCAGGCCCCTGAAGGCCGTGCTCTGGCAGATGTGCGCCCTGTCGCTGCTGGCTCTGGCCTGGGATCACTGGACGGGGGGCTGGGGGTGGTCCGTGGACTTTGTGCTGCCCATCCTCTACATGTGCACCATGGTGACGATGACCGTCATCGCCCGCCTCATGCGCCTGCTGCCCCAGGACTGCCTGCTGTATCTGGTCCTGAGCGTCCTGTTCGGGGTCATCCCTCTGGTGCTGCTGGTGTGCGGCGTGCCGCGGGTGATCTACCCGTCGGTGGTGTGCGCGGCCTCCAGCCTCATCTTCCTGGCGGCCCTGCTGCTGTTCGAGGGCGGGGCCATGCGGGACGAGCTGGCCCGGCGGCTGCATATATAGGGGTATGTTTTTAGACCGCGCGGGGCGCGGTCTAAAAATTTGCGGGCGGTTCCGGGAAAAATCGTCAAATTATTCACATTTCATTTGTTGACGCTTGCCAAGGACTGGTATATAATAAGATGATTTTTTGTATGCGGAGGAGGAAGCGCCATGTGGATCGCCGACGGCTGGAGGGACTATGAGCTGCTGGACTGCGGCGGAGGGGAGAAGCTGGAGCGCTGGGGGGACAAGCTCCTGGTGCGCCCGGACCCCCAGGCCATCTGGAACACCCCCCGGCGCCACCACGGCTGGAAGCGCCCCGACGGCCGCTACCTCCGCTCCAGCGCCGGAGGCGGCAGCTGGGAGAAGGGGCGGCTGCCCGGCGCATGGCAGGTGCGGTATGAGAACCTGACGTTCCAGATCAAGCCCATGAACTTCAAGCACACCGGCCTCTTTCCGGAGCAGGCGGTGAACTGGGCCTTCGCCCAGGACCAGATCAGGAGCGCCGGGCGGAAGGTGAGCGTGCTGAACCTCTTCGCCTACACCGGGGCGGCCAGCGTGGCCTGCGCCGCCGCCGGGGCCAGCGTCTGCCACGTGGACGCCGCCAAGGGTATGGTCCAGTGGGCCCGGGAGAACGCCAGGGCCTCCGGCCTGGAGGAGGCCCCCGTCCGCTGGATCGTGGACGACTGCGCCAAATTCGTGGAGCGGGAGATCCGCCGGGGGCGGCGGTATGACGCCATCATCATGGACCCGCCCAGCTACGGCCGGGGTCCCACCGGCGAGGTGTGGAAGCTGGAGGACAGCCTCTACCCCTTTGTGGAGCTGTGCGCCCAGGTCCTCTCCGACGAGCCCTCGTTCATTATCATCAACTCCTACACCACGGGCCTGGCCCCCAGCGTGCTTACCTACATCCTGGAGACGGTGGTTTCCCGGAAATACGGCGGCCGCACGGTCAGCGATGAGATCGGCCTGCCGGTGACGGAGACGGGGCTGGTCCTGCCCTGCGGGGCCACCGGACGCTGGACAGGGGACCGGTAGCCCGGGCGGGGGCTGTATGCCCGCACGAAACTTGAAAGAGAGGTTTTACCCAATGGATATTTTACAGCTGGTCTCCCCCTCCCCGGCCCACGAGGACCAGGTGATGGCCTTCAAGGCGGAGCTGCTGGCGGAGAACGGCAGCTTCGACGGCTGCGCCGGCCTGAGTGAGGCGGGGACCTACCGGGAGTGGCTGGACTTCCGGGGCCGGGAGGCGGCAAAGGGCTGGAGCCCCTCTCAGACCTGGCTGGCTGTGCGGCAGCGGGACGGCGTGGTGGTGGCTATTGTCAACTACCGCCCCAGTCCCCTGGCGGACTTCCTGCTCCAATACGGCGGCAGCATCGGCTACAGTGTCCGCCCCTCGGAGCGCCGGAAGGGCTATGCCAAGGAGACCCTGCGCCTGACCCTGGTCAAATGCCGGGAGGCCGGGGAGGAGCGGGTCCTGATTACCTGCGACAGGGACAACCCGGCCTCCGCCAGGACCATCCTGGCCAACGGAGGCGTACTGGAGAACGAGGTGGCGGACGAGCCGGGCCTGGGCCAATCGGGCGTGATCCAGCGGTACTGGATCACCCTATCCAAATCATGAGGACGACACATGAGTGATATTATTCGAACAGAACATCTGACCTTTGCCTATCCCCCCGACGAGGGAAAGGACCCCGTGCCCGCCCTGGACGGGGTGGACCTGTCCATCCGGCAGGGCAGCTTTACAGCCATTCTGGGCCACAACGGCTCCGGCAAGTCCACCCTGGCCAAGCATATGAACGCAGTGCTGCTCCCCGGTGGCGGAAAGGTCTGGGTAGACGGCATGGACACCCTGGCGGAGGCGGCGCTTCTGGAGATCCGCCGCCGGGTGGGCATGGTGTTCCAGAACCCGGACAACCAGATTGTCGCCAACGTGGTGGAGGAGGACGTGGCCTTCGGCCCGGAAAATCTGGGCGTGCCCACGGAGGAGATCCAGCGCCGGGTGACCGCCGCCCTCAGGGCGGTGGGGATGGAGGACTTCACCCTCCACGCTCCCCACCACCTCTCCGGGGGACAGAAGCAGCGCATCGCCATCGCCGGCGTCATCGCCATGGAGCCCGCCTGCATTGTCCTGGACGAGTCCACCGCCATGCTGGACCCTTTGGGCCGCCGGGAGGTGCTGGATACGGTCCGGAAGCTCAACCGGGAGAAGGGCATCACCATCGTGCTCATCACCCACCACATGGACGAGGCCGCCATGGCGGACCGGGTGGTGGTGATGGACAGCGGCCGGGTGGTGATGGACGGCGCGCCGGGGGAGGTCCTGGTCCGGGTGGAGGATTTGCAGGCCATCGGCCTGGCCGCGCCCCACACTGTGGAGCTGCTCCACGGCCTGCGCCAGGACGGCTTCGACGTGCCCCTGGACGCGCTGAGCATTCAGGCGTGCGCGGAGGCCATTCTGAGAAGCCTGGGCAGCCAGACAACATAGAAAAGCGGAGGAACCGAGATTGGAACCAATCATCCGTGTGGAGCATCTGACCCACACCTACGGCGAAAACACGCCCTTCTGCCGCAGCGCGGTAAAGGACGTGGATATGGAGATCTACAGGGGGGAGTTTCTGGGGATTATCGGCCACACCGGCTCCGGGAAGTCCACCCTCATCCAGCATCTCAACGGGCTGCTCAAGCCCACCGGCGGCACGATTGCCCTGGACGGCCGGGACATCTGGGCCGACCCCAAGCGCATTCGGGAGGTCCGCTTCAAGGTGGGGCTGGTATTCCAGTACCCGGAATACCAGCTTTTTGAGGAGAGCGTATACAAGGACATCGCCTTCGGACCCAGGAACATGGGCCTGGAGGAGGGGGAGATTGACCGGCGGGTGCGGGCTTCCGCGGCCTTCGCTGGCCTGGGAGAGGAGCTGCTGGACAAGTCCCCCTTCGACCTCTCCGGCGGGCAGAAGCGGCGGGTGGCCATCGCGGGGGTCATCGCCATGGAGCCCGCGGTGCTCATCTTGGACGAGCCCTCGGCGGGGCTGGACCC
>CAJTOM010000074.1 GCA_910577915.1 uncultured Oscillospiraceae bacterium | reverse complement strand
TGACTGTGGTGGAAAACACCTAGGCTGTCGTCACTGGGCAGATGAGGGATTGCAGTGCGGACTAAGTGGCAGTCGGGTAGCGCGGTGGGCAACGCCGCGCCAGGGCGCTGAAAGGGAAACCACCTGATCGGCAACGAGAGGCGCGCTCCGGGGAAATCCAACCCGTACCTAAGCCGTAAGATTTACTTCATCTGCTGCCGGCGTTTAGTTTTTTTGCAAGGACAGCCGTCCTTGCAACCTTTTTGTGGGGAGATATGCGGGCCCCCTGCCCGGTTTCCCCCGTCAACTATTTACAACATACACGGAAAGTGAGGAGAGCCTGCTTGGACATAGGGGACAGCAACAGTAAGAAGAAACCGGACAAAAAGGGGAAAAAGGAGGAGCGGGGGAGGAAGCCGGGGCGGTTCCGCTGGGCAGTGCAGGTGTTTTTCATCTCCGTGACCCTCTCTGCGGCCATGTCCTTCGCCTCAGAGCAGGCGCTGGACGGCGCGGGGCTGGCGCTGGCCTTTGTGGTGCTGGCCAGCTTCATCCTGCTGGGCATCGTGTTCGACATCATCGGCGTGGCGGTCACCGCCGCCGACGAGCGGCCCTTCCACTCCATGGCGGCCCGGAAGGTCCCGGGGGCCCGCGAGGCCCTGGGCCTTATCCGCAGGGCCAGCAAGGTCTCCAGCTTCTGCAACGATGTGGTGGGCGACATCTGCGGCATCATCTCCGGCTCCACCGCCGCCATCATCGTCGTCCGGCTTCAGGAGGTCCTGTCCTTCCGCTCTGTTGTCGTCTCCCTGGCCATCACGGCCCTGGTCTCCGGCCTCACCATTGGCGGAAAGGCCGTGGGGAAGACCTTTGCTATTGACAAGAGCACCGCGGTCCTCCAGCTGGTGGGCCGGATTCTGCACCTGTTTTCCCGTCATAAAAAGGGGTGAGTCCTTGATCCTGGAGCGAATTGCGTCCCCAGCGGACGTGAAACAACTGAGCAGGGAGGAGCTGGAGCCGCTGTGCGGCGAGCTGCGCCGCTTCCTGGTGGAGAGCGTGTCCCGCACCGGCGGGCACCTGGCCTCCAATCTGGGGGCAGTGGAGCTGACGGTGGCCCTTCACCGGATTTACGACACCGGCCGGGACCGGCTGGTGTTCGACGTGGGACATCAGTGCTATATTCACAAGGCCCTCACCGGCCGCCGGGAGCTGTTCGGCACCCTGCGGCAGCTGGAGGGCCTCTCTGGCTTTCCAAAGCCCGGCGAGAGTGTCCACGACGCCTTCGTGGCCGGCCACGCCTCCAACTCCGTCTCCGTGGCCCTGGGCATGGCCCGCGGCCGCACCCTGCTGGGGGAGGACTACGCCGTGGCAGCCCTGATCGGGGACGGGGCCCTCACCGGCGGCCTGGCCTACGAGGGGCTCAATGACGCGGGGGCCTCCGGAGAGCCGCTGGTGGTGATTCTCAACGATAACGGCATGTCCATCGACCCCAACGTGGGGGGTGTGGCCACCCACTTAGGCCGTCTGCGCCTGCGCCCCGGCTACTACCGGTTCAAGAAGGGCTACCACGCCCTGCTGGAGCGCCTGCCCGGCGGGCGGCGGCTGTATCAGTTCAACCACCGGATCAAGGACAGCCTCAAACGGGCCATCTACCCCTGCTCCATGTTCGAGGATATGGGCTTCACCTATTTAGGGCCGGTGGATGGCCACAATGTGGAGCAGCTGTGCACCACCCTGGCCTGGGCCCGGGAGCTGAACGCCCCGGTGCTGCTCCACGTGCGCACTGTAAAGGGGAAAGGCTATTCACCCGCTGAGCGCCAGCCGGAGCGGAGCCACGGTGTGGCCCCCTTCGACCCGGCGCTGGGTCCGGACTGTGCGCCGAAGACCGATTTCTCCTATGTGTTTGGCCACGAGCTGGTGGAGCTGGCGGGACACGACAAGCGCATCTGCGCCGTCACCGCCGCCATGGCGGAGGGCGCCGGCCTCCAGGAGTTCGCCGCCGCCTGGCCCAAGCGGTTTTTTGACGTGGGCATCGCCGAGGGCCACGCCGTGGCCATGGCGGCCGGCATGGCCAAGCAGGGTCTGCGCCCGGTGTTCGCGGTGTACTCCAGCTTTTTGCAGCGGGGATTTGACATGCTGCTCCACGACGTGGCTCTCCAGGGGCTCCACGTGGTACTGGCGGTGGACCGGTCGGGTCTGGTGGGGGCCGACGGCCCCACCCACCACGGCTGCCAGGATGTGGGCTATTTGACCCAGATTCCAGGGATGACCGTGCTGTGCCCCGCCTGCTTCGGGGAGCTGCGCGCCATGCTCCGCGCCGCCCTGGCCCTGGAGGGCCCTGTGGCGGTGCGCTATCCCAGAGGCGGCGAGGACCGGCGGTATGCGGACTGGGACGGCGCCCCCGCCGCCCGGCTCCGGGAGGGGGAGGACGTCACCCTGGTGTCCTACGGGACGCTGACCGGCGAGCTGCTGGACGCGGCGGAGTTCCTGGCGGCCCAGGGGGTGGAGGCGGAGGTGGTCAAGCTCCACCGCATCGCCCCCCTGGACCCGGCCCCGGTGCTGGCGTCGGTCCGGCGTACCGGACGGCTGCTGGTGCTGGAGGACTGTGTGGAGAACGGCTCCATCGGCCAGCAGCTGGCCGCCGCCCTGGCCCAGGCGGGGATTGCGCCCCGGCTCCTGCTGCTGCGAAACCTGAAAAACGCCTTTGCCCCCCAGGGGACGGTGCCCCAGCTGCGCCGCCTGCTGGGTTTGGACGCGGAGGCCGTAACGGCGGCGGTCATGGCCCGCTGGAAGGAGGAGAACCATGAACTATCAGTGGATTGACCTGGAACACAGCCCCAGGCGGGCGCACTTCACCTATTTTAACTCCCTGGCCTACCCCTATGTGGGATTGACGGTCAACGTGGACATCACCGGCTGTCTGGCCAGAACCAAGAGGGAGGGCCTGCCCTTTTTCCTCACAGTCTGCTACTGCGTCTCCCGGGCGGCCAACGCGGTGCCCGAGCTGCGCCAGCGCATCCGGAAGGAAGGGGTGGTCCAGTTCGACCGGTGCCGCACCTCCCACACCGTGGCCCTGGAGGACGGCACCTTCTGTTACTGCACCCTGGAGGACGACACCCTCCCCCTGGAGGAGTACCTGGTCCGCGGGCGGCAGGCCCAGGCGGAGGCCAAGGCCCGCCGGAGCATCCAGGAGGATCCGGAGGAGTCGCTGGACAAGCTGTTCGTCTCCTCTCTGCCCTGGGTGAGCTACACCGCCCTGGTCCAGCCCGTGCCCCAGCCGGCGGACTCCCACCCCCGTATTTCCTGGGGCAAGTACTTCCTCCAGGAGGGGCGGACCCTGCTGCCGGTGTCCATCCTGTGCCACCACGCCCTGGTGGACGGCCTCCACCTGGCGGCCTTTTACCAGGCCCTGGACCGAGAGCTGGCGGAGGCGGCCGGATGAGCGGGAAAAAGCGGCTGGATGTTCTCCTGGTGGAGCGCGGCCTCCAGGAAAGCCGCCAGCGGGCCCAGGCCATCATTATGAGCGGCCTCGTGTTTGTCAACGGCCAGCGCCTGGACAAGGCCGGGGCCCCCGTGGCGGAGGACGCCGCCATCGA
The DNA here is from genome assembly GCA_910577915.1 of uncultured Oscillospiraceae bacterium. GTDB lineage: Bacteria > Bacillota > Clostridia > Oscillospirales > Oscillospiraceae > Pelethomonas. Next base: position 8,827 of record CAJTOM010000074.1, on the reverse strand, counting down.
GATCCGGGGCAGCACCCTGCGCTACGTCAGCCGGGGCGGGCTGAAGCTGGAGAAGGCCCTGGGCCTGTGGCCCATCGCCCTGGAGGGCAGGACCTGCATGGACGTGGGCGCGTCCACCGGCGGCTTTACCGACTGCATGCTGCAAAACGGCGCGGCGAAGGTCTACGCTGTGGACGTGGGCCGGGGCCAGCTGGCCTGGAAGCTGCGCAGCGACAGCCGGGTGGTGTGCCTGGAGCGGACCAACGCCCGCTATCTCACTCATGAGATCGTGCCAGAGGAGCCGGATTTCGCCAGCGTGGATGTGAGCTTCATCTCCCTGGGTCTGATTCTGCCCGCCGTCGCCGGCGTTCTGCGCCAGGGCGGTCAAGTGGTCTGCCTTGTCAAGCCGCAGTTTGAGGCCGGGCGGGAGAAGGTGGGGAAGAACGGCGTGGTCCGGGACCCCGCCGTCCACCTGGAGGTGCTGGAGCAGTTCCTGCGCCATGTGAAGGACAGCGGCTTTACAGCTCTTGATCTGTCATATTCCCCCATCCACGGTCCCGAGGGAAACATCGAGTATCTGGGCTGGCTGGAGCGGCGGGCGTGGGAGGAGCGGGCCTTCGACCTGCCCGCGCTGGTGGCGGACTCCCACAGCACGCTGAAGGAGGGTGCGGGATGAAAAAAGTGATTCTCTGCCCCAACCCCTACCGGGACAAGGGCCTTGCCGCCGCCAGGGAGGCGGAGGCGATTTTAAAAAGTGCGGGGCTGACCACGGTCTACTGCCTGCCCTTCAAGCCGGAGGGCGGGGAGGCCCAGTTCGGCGTCCCCTGCCGCCCCCTGCAGCAGGAGCTGCGCTCCAGCGACCTGGTGGTGGCCTTTGGGGGGGACGGGACCATCCTCCACCTGGCCCGCGCGGCCTCCATGCGGGGCGTGCCGGTGCTGGGGGTGAACCTGGGGAGTCTGGGCTTCATGTCGGATCTGGAGGCGGGGGAGCTGGGGCTTTTGAAGCATCTGTCCTCCGGCCGCTACCGGCGGGAGAAGCGGATGATGCTGGACGTCTCCGTCCTCCGGGAGGGCCGGACGGTCTACACCGGCGGGGCCCTCAACGACGCGGTGGTCACCAAGGGGGCCATGGCCCGGGTGGTCCGGCTGCAGGTGAGCGCCGGGGAGGACCGGCTGGGCATCTTCTCCGGGGACGGCGTGGTGGTGGCCACGCCCACCGGGTCCACCGGATACTCCCTGTCCGCCGGGGGCCCCATTGTGGAGCCCACCGCCCAGAATTTTGTCATCAGCCCCATCTGCGCCCACTCGGTGATCTCAAAGTCCTTTGTGCTCTCCGCCGTGGGGACGGTGACGGTGGCCCCGGCGGAGCTCAACCGCAAGCAGGTATATCTCTCGGTGGACGGGGGCAAGGCCTTCGCCCTGCGCCAGGGGGACAAGGTCCGCATCTGCCGCTCCCGGTACGAGACGGAGCTGCTGCGTCTGACGGACCGGAGCATCTACGAAATTCTGCGCACCAAAATGACAGGAGGGATCGGCTATGAAAAATGACCGCCAGGCCAAGATATTGGAGATCATTGAGCGGGAGCCCGTGGACACCCAGGAGCAGCTCCAGGCCCGGCTCCAGGAGGAGGGGATCGCCTGCACCCAGGCCACCATTTCCCGGGACATCAAACAGCTCCACCTCATCAAGGAGCCCTTCGGCCAGGGGCGCTACCGCTACACGGTCTCCAGCCAGCGCAGCCGGCTGAACGTGGCGGACAAGCTGCGCACGATCTTCCGGGAGAGCATCATCAGCGTGGACTCCGCACAGAACATCGTGGTTGTCAAAACCATGGCCGGCCTGGCCAACGCAGCGGCGGCGGCCCTGGACGGGATGAACATCCCCTACGTGGTGGGGAGCCTGGCCGGCGACGACACGGCCCTGCTCATCATGCGGGACACGGAGTCGGCCCGGAGCTTCTGCGAGGAGATCCATGAGATGCTCAAGTGACCCCGCCGTGGGCAGGTAAGGAGTGAGACCATGCTGCAGCTTCTGCACATTGAGAATATCGCCGTCATCGAGAGCGCCGAGATCGCCTTTGATGAGGGCTTCAACGCCCTGACCGGCGAGACCGGCGCGGGCAAGAGCATCGTGATTGACGCCATGGGCGCGGTTCTGGGCCAACGCACCAGCCGGGACCTGATCCGCACCGGCGCCAGCCGGGCCTTTGTCAGCGCCCTGTTTACCGGCGTGCCGGAGCTGGAGGCGCTCTCCGCCTGCGGCGCCGCCCCGGAGGACGGGGAGCTGCTTCTGCAGCGGGAGATCTACGCCGACGGCAAAAACGTCTGCCGCTGCGGCGGCCGGCCGGTCACCGTGGCCCAGCTGCGGCGGGTGGGCGGGGCCCTTTTGAACATCCACGGCCAGCACGACGGCCAGCAGCTTTTGGACGAGGAGCAGCACGGCGCGTACCTGGACAGCTTCGGCCGCGTGGAGGGGACGCTGGGGGACTATACCGTCTGCTACCAGGCCATGGAGGCCACCCGGCGGAAGCTGAGCGCCCTGCAGATGGACGAAGCGGAGAAGGAGCGCCGCTTGGACAGCCTGCGCTTCCAGATCGGCGAGCTGGAGCGGGCCCAGCTGAAGCCGGGGGAGGAGGAGGCCCTGCTCCAGCGGCGCAATCTGCTTCGCAACAGCGAGAAGTTTATGGAGGCTGTCCAGCGGGCGGTATGGCAGCTCACCGGCAGCGACGAGGGCGGCGGCGCGGTGTCCGCCCTGGAGGAGGCGGGGAACGCCCTGGCGGGCGCGCGGGGCCTGGACGAGCAGTTCGCCCGGCTGGGCGAGCGCCTGGAGAGCCTGTACTCCGAGGCCTACGACGTGGCCGAGACCCTGCGGGACATGGAGTCCTCCTTTGACTTCAGCCCCCAGGAGCTGGACGAGCTGGAGGGCCGCGCGGACCAGCTCTACCGGCTGAAGAAGAAGTACGGCCCCACGGTGGAGGACATGCTGGCCTACCTGGACCGGTGCCGGGAGGAGCTGGAGCAGATCACCTTCTCCTCCGACACGGCGGCCCGGCTGGAAAAGGAGCTGGCCAAGCAGCGCGGGCAGGTCCTCAAGGCCGCCGGGGAGCTCTCCCGGGTCCGCCGGGCCGCCGCCGGGGAGCTGGAGGCGCGGATTCAGGAGGAGCTGCGGCAGCTGGACATGCCCAAGGTTCGCTTTTCCATCCAATTCGGGGAGAAGGAGCCGGACGCCTCCGGTGTAGACGTGGTGCGCTTTCTCATGTCGGCCAACGTGGGGGAGGAGCTGCGGCCCATCAACAAGGTGGCCTCCGGCGGCGAGCTGGCGCGGATCATGCTGGCGCTGAAAAACGTGCTGGCGGAGAACGAGACCATCGGCACCCTGGTCTTTGACGAGGTGGACACCGGCGTCAGCGGCCGCGCCGCTCAGAAGGTGGCGGCCAAGCTGGCCCAGGTCAGCCGCCGCAAGCAGGTGCTGTGCGTCACCCACCTGCCCCAGCTGGCCGCTATGGCGGACACCCACTTCTCCGTGGAGAAGGGGGAGCGGGACGGCCGTACCTTCACCGAAGTTCTGCGCCTTGACCGCAGCCAGCGGAAGCTGGAACTGGCCCGCCTCACCGGAGGGGAGGCGGTAACAGAGGCCATGCTGGCCGGGGCGGAGGAGCTGATCTCCGGTGCGGAGGCGTACAAGAGAGGGATGCCGCGCGTTGTCGCCGCCGCAAGCGGCGAAGAAAGGACCTCCTAAATGGACAGCATCAAAAAATGGAAGGACTATATCCAGCTCCTCTACCCGGTGCGGAGAAACGACGTCCAGAAGGCGGCGTTCCGCAAGTGGCTGATGGGCGAGCTGAAGCACTCCGGCTGGAGGGCCAGGGAGGAGACCTATGGGAAGCTCAACGGCAGCGTCAACGTGATCGCCGGGGATCCGGAGCGGGCCCAGGTCTTTCTGTGCACCCACTACGACACCGCCGCGCGGGCGCTGGTGCCGGATTTTGTATCGCCCACCAATGTGGCGGCCCATGTTATCTACCACACGATGGCGGCGGTGCTGCTGCTGGCGGCGGCGTTTCTGCTGTCCCTGGCGGTCAGCTTTCCCCTCCGCATGCCAGAGCTGATGCTGCCGCTGTTTCTGCTGCTGGCGGTGGCGCTGCTGGGCTTCTCCGCCTTCGGCCCCGCCAACCCCAACAACGCCAACAGCAGCACCTCCGGCGTGCTGGCCCTGCTGGCCTCCGCCAAGGAGCTCGCCTTCGACAGGCGGGTCTGCCTGGTGTTTTTGGACAACAACGAGCGCAATCTTCTGGGGGCCTCCGCCTTCAAAAAGGCCCACCCGGACCGGGCAGCGGGGAATCTGTTCATCGACCTGGACTGCGTGGGCGACGGGGACTGCCTGCTGCTGCTGCCCTCCAAGTACAGCCGCTGGGACGGGGACCTGCTGGCGGCGCTGGAGGCAGCTTTCCCGGCGGGGGAGGAGATGACCCCCGTTCTGCGCGCCAAGGGCCTGCACTACTACCCCTCGGACAACCGGCGCTTCAAGTTCCACGTGGCCGTATGCGCCTGCCGCTTCCTGGCGGGGCTGGGCTACTACATCCCCCGCCTGCACACTAAGCGGGACACGGTGCTCTCCGAGGAGAATGCCGCCTACGTAGCCCGGAGCGTGGCGCGCTTTGTGCCGCTGTATCTGGACGGGGGAGACCCCACCTGACCGGGCGCGCCGGAAAAGAACATACGCCGCGGGCGGCCGTCTCAGTAGACGGCCGCCCGCAGCACATAGGACCGGGGCCCGGCAAAAATTTTTCCGTCCCCCCTTGACAAAAGTGTTCTATTGTAGTAGAATCCCATTATTCTATCGCGATAGAATAATGCAAAGGAGCGATCATCATGGAATACAAGCTGTACGACAGCGAGCTGAAGCTGCTGGAAATTCTCTGGGACAGCGGGGAGCTGCCGGCCAGGGATGTGGCCGCCCAGGCCGCCGATGCGGTGGGCTGGAGCAAGACCACCACCTACACTGTGCTGAAAAAGTGCGTGGAGAAGGGGCTGGTGGAGCGCACGGAGCCGGGCTTTCTCTGCCGGCCCGTCATTACCCGGGAGGAGGCCCAGCGGCGGGAGACCCTGGGGCTCATTGACCGCATGTACGGCGGCTCCGCCGACCGGCTGGTGGCGTCTCTGCTGGACGGTAAGACCCTCTCCGGCGACGAGATCGTCCGGCTGCGCCAGCTGGTGGAGGAGCTGAAATGAGCGCCCCGGTGCTGGCGGCGCTGGGGAAGGTGTCCCTCTCCGGCGCGGTGCTGATTCTGGCGGTGCTGGTCCTACGGCTGCGGTTTCAGGACCGGACGCCCCGGCGGGCTTTCTGCCTGCTGTGGGACATTGTGCTGGTCCGCCTGCTGGTGCCGATGGAGATCCCCTCCCCGCTGAGCATCCGCCGCTGGCTGCCTGGCCTGGCGGCGTGGACGGCCGCCGTGCAGGAAGCGCCCATAGAGACCGCCGTGCTGGAGGCGGGCCCTGTGTCCCGCGAGGCGTGGGTCTCCGGCGAGTGGGTCACTCGCGAGTATGCGGGCTTCCTGGTGCAGGACGCCCTCCAGCCCGGTTCCGCCCCGGCTTTGCCGTTTGTGGACTGGGGCATGGCGCTGACGGCCCTGTGTCTGGCGGCGTCCCTGCTGCTGGCGGGGCACTTTCTGTGGCGCCATATCCGCAGCCGCCGGGTCTACGCCGCCTCGCTGCCCTGCCGGGACCCCTTCGTCCTGGACTGGCTGGCGGGACATCCCCTGCGCCGCCCGGTGCAGGCCCGCACCAGCGACCAGATCGCCGCACCCCTGACCTACGGCGTTTTGTATCCTGTGATCCTGCTGCCCAGCGGGATGGACTGGCGGGACAGGGAGGTCCTGTCCTGCGTCCTGGCCCACGAACACACCCATATCCGGCGTTTTGACGCGCTGAGGAAGCTGTTTCTGGCCGCCGCCCTGTGCCTCCACTGGTTCAACCCCCTGGTCTGGGTGATGTACGCCCTGGCCAGCCGGGACATTGAGCTGGCCTGCGACGAGGCCGTGCTGCGCGCCGGCGCGGACCGGGAGCGGTACGCCCTGGCCCTGCTGGGCCTGGAGGAGCGGCGGGGCCGCTGGAGCCCCTCCGGCAGTCATTTCAGCGGTCACGCGCTGGAGGAAAGGATCAAAGCAATCATGAAACGCAAGCATATTTCGATCACCGCTCTTGTGGCGGTGCTGGTGGTGATGTGCGTCACCACTACCGTTTTCGCCTCCGCCGCGCCGGAGGACAGGGAGGACCCGCATCAGAACGCGCCGGAGACCGGCTATGTCTATGACCATCTTGGAATTGTGGAGGACAACGGCGTGTCCATCATGTCCAAGGGCGGAGAGAACGGCGAGAAGCTGTACTCCGCAGATGACGGCAAGACCTGGATGACCGAGGAGCGCTACCACGCCGAGTACGGCAGCTGGGGCGACGACTGGCAGGTGGAATGGTGGACCTACGAGGACTACAAGGCCTGGCTGGAGGAGGAGAAGGCGGTCCTGCAAAGCATGATCGGCGAGCAGGGCTACAACGGCACGGACGGCTGGTTTACCTGGGACCAGAAGAAGGTGGACGAGACCATCGCCCTGTACGAGAGCATCCTGGAGGATATCAGGAACGGCGCCCTGCACTCCAAGACCATCATCGACAAGAACGGCAGGGAGGTGGAGGACGTAGCCCTCGGATCCGACGGCTTTGTGATTGCGTCCACCTTTGAAGAGGGCAAGGGTACCCTCACCGCGCCCAAGGAGCTGGATGAGGCGGCCCTGCTGGAGGAGCTGAAGGCCTTCGGCATCGGCGGCAATGCCAATCTGATGACCTACAACGGCCAGCTGATCCGTCACTTCGTGGACGGCGCGCCGGTAGGGGACGACGGGTACTCTGTCCAGTATGTCTACACCAACAAGGAGGGCACGGTAGACGTCCACACCCTGCGCTCCGTCATCTACAACCCGGACGGCTCCTATGACACCATGGGGGACCTCATCGGCGTGGCGGCGAAGGGAGACCGGGGATTTGACCAGGAGCTGATTGAGGCCGCGACAGTTTCCGGGCCCCAGGCAGCCTATGCCGATGACGTTTCTCCCATGCAGGACCAGAACGGCGCGGAGCCTGCTGCGGGCGCCCAGACAGTTTATGCCGAGGGGACCGGCGGCAGGGGCGGCAAGACCTTTGAGGAGATCTTCGCCCGGTACGCGGACTACGGCCTGACCTATCATCCCCGGGAGAGCGGTATGGGGGCGCTGACCCTCAACGGCCAGCCGGTGCGCTCCTTCGCGGACCTGCGGCCCGACGGCAGCGCGTTCAGCTATGCGGACCCCTATGCGGAGACAGGGCTGACCGTGACCGCGCAGTATGACCAGAATGGGAAGCTGACCGGGCTGAGCGCGGAGTAAAACACAAAAAGTCTGTTTGACGCCTATGTCACAATAGCGGAGCAGTAAGACAGTCCGGGACGGAGGGATCCGTCCCGGATTTTTTACCGTCCCGCTTGACAAACCTATCGGGCTATGATATATTGAACCTATCGATAGACGATATATCTATACCGGATAGGAGTGTGGGGCATGAACACAACGGCACAGAGACAATTTGCTTTGTTAGGCGGCCTGCTGAGCGCGGTATATCTGGCGCGCAACAATCTGCTGCCCGGTTTTCCGGATTTTCTGCTGGGCCTGCTGCTAGGGCTGGGCCTGGTGTTCCTATTTCTGGGGCTGCTGCCCGGGGAGGGCTGGCAGAGACTGAGAAAGTGGAAGCGCCGTGGAGAATAAAAATCAACCGCTGACCGAAGCCCTCTTCTATATCCTCTTGGCCGTCCGCAAGCCAATCCACGGCTACGGCATCATTCAGGAGGTGTCGGAGCTGACCGGCGGCCGGGTGAATCTGGGGCCGGGGACCCTGTACGGGGCCATCAACTCCCTGCTGGAGCGGGGATGGATCGTCCTCTACAGCGCGGAGCTGGGCTCCCGGCGGAAGAAGGAGTACGTTATCACCGGCGAGGGCCGGGAGATCTTCGCAGCCGAGCTGGCTCGGCTGCGGGAGCTGGTGCGCAACGGGGAGAAGATGGAGGAGGAGGAGAGGGCATGATCCGTTGGAAATTCACCTTTGACAAGGATGAAGAGCAGGACTGGCTCAACGAATACGCCCAGCGGGGCTGGGCCATGACCAGCTTCTTTGCGGGGGTGGTCACCTTCGTCCCCTGCCGGCCGGGGGAGTACATCTACCAGATCGACCTCCTGCCGGGGAAGGGGCTCTGGGCCGACGACTACGAGGGCTACGTGATCTTTATGAACGAGATGGGGGTGGAGGTCCTGCAGCGGTGGGGCCGGTGGGTGTACCTCCGCAAGCGGGCGGAGGAGGGGCCCTTCGAGGTCTACACCGACGCGGCGTCTAAAATTGACCTGTACCGCCGGATCCGCGCCCTGTTTCTGTGGGCGTTGGTGGTGATTGGCGGCTGCTCGGTCAACGCCTTCAGCCTCTGGGCCCGGTTCCCGGAGGATATGTTCGCCCGGGGGCTGGGGGGACTGTATATCGTGCTTCTCGCTGTGCTTCTGCGGGCCGTCTGGCAGTGCACCCGGAAGATGAAAAGCCTGGAGATCGACAGGGAGGGGGAGGGGCGATGAAAAAGGTACAGCTTGCCAGCTTTCTCCTGCTGGTGCTCACCCTGCTGGTGATGGCGGTCAACCGCTTTGCCGCCGTCCTGCCGGACTGGGCGGTGCGGACCGTGGGGGTGATGCTCCTGTCCCTGGCCGCGGCGAGCTGCTGCGCGGTAAAAGGCTGCATGAAAAAGTAAATCAAAACAGGGGAGCGCGCGGCAATGCCGCGC
>CAJTOM010000073.1 GCA_910577915.1 uncultured Oscillospiraceae bacterium | reverse complement strand
GCTTTGCCGGCGGCCTCAGACTGTATGTACATTTCTCCGCAGCGGGGCGGATCCCGCTACTTGCTGGGCGCGCCCAGCGTGCCCAGGCTGTGACAGGCCAGCAGCTCATTGGCCTCGAAGATGGTCCTCCCCCGTTGGAGGGCGAACAGAATCAGCGCGTCCCGGGGGTCCCTGGCGTACAGCTCACGGTTGCCGGACAGCTTGAGCAGCGCCTGGGCCTCCTCGCCGGACAGGCCCAGGCCGAAGGACAGGGCGATCAGCTTGTCCCGGGAGGGAATCTTCGCGCCGGAGAAGATCTGGTAGACGTAGGACCGGTCCAGCAGCGATCCTCGCACCACCGCCGCCCGGCTGATCCCCTTTCGGGACAGCAGGGCGCACAGGCGTTCGGTCAGGCCGGGCAGCTCCATGTGCCGCCGGTTCCGCGCCAGGTAGTCCTCAATATCCGTGGCGGACTTGATCTCGTGGCTCAGCTCGCCGGTTGTTTTGCATTTCATGTTGCATCCCTCCCAGGTTATCTGCTATAATTATACCCGCTCGGAGACCATATGACAAGATGGGATGTGAAAATCATGGACTGCGCAGAGATCCGCCTGCTCCGCCGGAGCGAGCGGAACACGGTGCGCCTGGTGTGCGAGCGGCGCAGCGGGCAGATGTTTGTTGAGAAAACCCTGACGGGGCGGCACGATGTCTACGCGGTCCTGCGGGACTGCCCCCACCCCCTTCTGCCCAAGCTCTACGAGGTTCGCCTGGACGAGGAGGCCACCACGGTGATGGAGGAGTACGTGGACGGGCCCTCCCTGGGCGCCGCGGATCTGCCGGAGAGGCGGTTCCTCCAGATTACCAGGGAGCTTTGCACCGTCCTGGCCTTCCTCCACGGGAAGGGCATCATTCACCGGGACATCAAGCCCTCCAACATCCTTTTGGCCCGGGACGGGCACATCCGCCTCATCGACTTCGACGCCGCCCGCATGCCCAGGGACGACCTGGAGCAGGACACGAAGCTGCTGGGCACCAGGGGGTACGCCTCCCCGGAGCAGTACGGCTTCGCCCAGACCGACGAGCGCTCGGACATTTACTCCCTGGGCGTCACCCTGGGCCAGCTGCTGGAGGGCAGGCCCTACCGGGCCCGCTACCTCCCCGTCGTCCACCGCTGCACCAACCTGGACCCGGACAGGCGCTGCCAGTCCGCCGGGCAGGTGCGGCGGGATCTCCTCCTCTGCCGGTGGCGGAGAGGCCTGGCCGCCGTCCTGCTGGCGGTGCTCCTGCCGGCGGTCCTGCTGGGGCGGCTCCTCCTCCATCCGCCCGCCGCCGTCCTGCCCGCGCCCCAGGACCCCCACTGGGACGGCGAAACCGGCGTCGCCCTGTGGGGAAACGTACCCGAATCCGGAGAGGACGGCCAGGTACGCTACCACTGGCGGCTGTACCGGAGCGACACGGAACAGGCCCTCGACCCGGAGAACGATCAGTGGCTGCGGAGCGGCAGCATGGCGGGAAACGGCGGCAGGGACTCCAATTTCGCCGTATATGACATGAACTTCTCCAGCTTCCTGGAGGAAAACGGGTTCTACTATTTCTCCGTGTGCGCCGCCGGAGACGGGACGGTCTACGCCGACAGCCCCTACGCGGTCTCCGACGCCTTTCTCTACACCGGGGCGGACGCCCCTCTCCTGCCCGCGCCGGAGGATCTGGCCTGGCAGGTGCACTCCACGGACCTGGGCACGGCCTACTACGCCGTCTGGGGCAACCTGGAGGACTATGGGGACCAGGACAGCTTCAACGTGCATGTATTCGACGATACAGGGACGTTCGTTGTCAACAATATCTGGACCAAGCAGAAAATTCTCTCCGTCGGCCACGGCGGCATCCAGCTCGCCGCCCCCCGCTTCTCCCCGGAGGAGGGCCGCTCCTACCGCTTCGCGGTGGAGGTGAGCTCCTCCCGGCCCAACGAGTACCGGTCCGTGCTGCTCTCCTCCCCCATACCGGAGTCCTCCGTCAGCCCGTGGTACGAGCCCTGATGCCACTCCCCAATCAGCGGCGCAGCACCGACAGCCGGTCTCCCTCCCCGGCACAGCGTATCAAGCGCCCCCTTTGGGGCAACACTATTTCATCCGGTATATTTCCAAATCGTTGCAATTGCAATGGCCGGTTTGTCCCGGAGGGCGTATACTGGACAAGGATAACATTAGCTTGGCCCCGGAGGGCCACGCAATAGAAAGGAGCGCCACCATGAAATACGTTTGCGACGTCTGCGGCTACGAGTACGATGAGGCCCTGGGCGACCCCGACCACGGCATCGCCCCCGGCACCAAGTGGGAGGACCTTCCCGCCGGCTTCGAGTGCCCTCTTTGCGGCGTGGGCAAGGACCAATTCTCTGCCGCCTGAGACACGGACATCAGCAGAAGCCGCCCGGCCATTACTGGCCGGGCGGCTTCTGCCGCGCCGGCGGAGAAGATTTTTGCGCCGCCGGCGGGCAAAGGCCTTGCATATCCCCCGGAAATCATTTATAATTGATTGTATATTCGGCCGCTGCGGCGGACCGGCTGAGGGAAAGGGGGAGACAGACGAGTGGCGGAAAACTATGTAGTGGAGATGCTGAACATCACCAAGGTGTTCCCCGGCATCGTGGCCAACGACAACATCACGCTCCAGCTGCGGCGGGGAGAGATTCACGCCCTGCTGGGGGAGAACGGCGCGGGAAAGTCCACGCTGATGAGCGTGCTGTTCGGCCTGTACCAGCCCGAGAAGGGTGAAATCCACATGGACGGGAAGCGGGTGGACATCCGCAACCCCAACGACGCCAATGCCCTGCACATCGGCATGGTCCACCAGCATTTTAAGCTGGTGGAGTGCTTCACAGTGCTGGACAACATCATCCTGGGCGTGGAGCCCAACAAGCTGGGCTTTCTGCAGAAAAAGGAGGCCCGGAAAAAGGTGGTGGAGCTCTCGGAGCGCTACGGCCTGATGGTGGACCCGGACGCACTGGTGGAGGACATCACCGTGGGCATGCAGCAGCGCACCGAGATCCTGAAGATGCTCTACCGGGAGAACGAGATCCTCATCTTCGACGAGCCCACCGCAGTGCTCACGCCCCAGGAGATCCACGAGCTGATGCAGATTATGAAGAACCTGGCGGCGGAGGGAAAGAGCATTCTCTTCATTACCCACAAGCTCAACGAGATCATGGAGGTCTCCGACCGGTGCAGCGTGCTGCGCAAGGGCAAGTACATTGGCACCGTGGACATCAAGGACACCACCAAGGAGGAGCTCAGCCGCATGATGGTGGGCCGGGACGTGAAGTTCGCGGTGGACAAGTCCCCCGCCCAGCCCGGCGAGGCGGTGCTGAAGGTGCGGGGCCTCACCGTGCCCAGCAAGTCCCACCACAACAACGCCGTCAAGGACGTCAGCTTTGAGGTCCGCCGGGGGGAGATCGTGTGCATCGCCGGCATTGACGGCAACGGCCAGACCGAGTTTGTCTACGCCCTCTCCGGCCTGGAGAAGGCCAGCGGGGGCAGCATCGAGCTGTGCGGCAAGGACGTCAGCCGCGCCACCATCCGCCAGCGCAGCCAGGCGGGCATGAGCCACATCCCCGAGGACCGGCACAAGCACGGCCTGGTGCTGGACTTCTCTCTGGAGGACAACCTGGTGCTCCAGCGGTACATGGACGCCCCCTACCAGAAGGGCGGGTTCATCCAGCGGGAGCCTATCCGTGCCTACGCCGAGGAACTCATTGAGAAGTTCGACATCCGCTCGGGCCAGGGCCCCGTCACCCGGGTGCGCAGCATGTCCGGCGGCAACCAGCAGAAGGCCATCATCGCCCGGGAGGTGGATCTGAACGCCGACCTGCTGGTGGCGGTCCAGCCCACCCGCGGCCTGGACGTGGGGGCCATCGAGTACATCCACAGCCAGATCGTGGCCCAGCGGGACCTGGGCAAGGCGGTGCTGCTGGTGAGCCTGGAGCTGGACGAGGTGATGAACCTCTCCGACCGCATCCTGGTCATGTACGAGGGGGAGATCGTGGGCGAGCTGGACCCCAAGACCACCACCGTTGAGGAGCTGGGCCTGTACATGGCGGGCGCGAAGCGCAACACGGGACGAAAGGAGGCCGCGGCGTCGTGAAAGAGAAAAAAGAGAGGACCCTGTGGAACGACGGCGCCAAAACCGTCGCCGCCTCCCTGCTGTCCATTCTGATGGGCGTGGTGTTCGGCGGACTGCTGCTGCTGCTGGCGGCGCTGCTGCTCAACAACATCCCCCTGTCCTCCGCGTGGGAGGGCTTCCGGATCGTGCTGGGCGGCATCTTCAACACCGGCCGGGACTATGACCGGGGCAGCGCCATCACCTTCGGCTTCAACGCCCGCCTGCTGGGGGACATGCTCTTCCGGGGCACGCCCCTGATTATGACGGGCCTGTCGGTGGCCCTGGCCTACAAGACGGGGCTTTTCAACATCGGCGCGCCGGGGCAGTACCTCATGGGCACCGCCGCCTCCCTCATGGTGGCGCTGGGCATGGACACCAGCGTGGTGCCCGCGCCCCTGGTGTGGCTGCTGGCCTTCTGCGCGGCCATTCTGGCCGGGGCGCTGTGGGGGTGCATCCCCGGGCTCTTCAAGGCCCACCTCAACGTCAACGAGGTCATCACCTCCATTATGACCAACTGGATCGCCGCCAATCTGGTGACCATGCTCTTTGACGGCAGCCGGTTCATCAACAACGTGGACTACGGCAAGACCGGCTACTGCCTGAAGACCAGCTCCAACGGCGTGGCCACCGCCAAGCTGGGCCTGGACTTCGGCGGCAGCAGCGCCAACGCCGGCATCCTCATCGCCGTGGCCTTCGCGGTGGTGACCTACGTCGTCATCAACAAGACCGTCTTCGGCTACGAGCTCCGCTCCTGCGGCAGCAACAAGAACGCCGCCCGGTACGCCGGCATGAACGAGAAGCGCAACATCGTCCTCTCCATGGCCATTGCCGGCGGGCTGTCCGCCGCCGGCGCGGCGCTGTACTTCCTGCAGGGGGACGTGGAGTTCTACTGGCACACCTCCATGAGCCTGCCCGCCACCGGCTTCAACGGCATCCCGGTGGCCCTGCTGGCCAGCTGCAGCCCCATCGGATGCGTCTTCTCGGGGCTCTTTATGGCCTATCTGACCATCTCCGGCAGCCAGCTGAGCAACCTGACGGCCTACAACGAGTACATCGCTGACATCATCGTGGCGGTGATTGTGTACCTGAGCGCCTTCACCCTGTTCTTCAAGAGCCTGATGGACCGCAAGAAGGCCGGTAAGGCCGGCACACCCAAAAGTGAGCCCGCTCCCGCCGCCCCGGCGGCGGAGACGGTTGGGAAGGAGGCGCAGCCATGACCTTTCTCCTGCAGCAAACCGTAATTTACACCGTCCCCCTGCTCCTGGTGGCCCTGGCCGGCGTGTTTGCCGAGCGCAGCGGCATCATCAACCTGGCCCTGGAGGGCATTATGATCATCGGCGCCTTCGCGGGGGCCTGGTTTGTGCGCTCCATGCAGGTGGGCGGCTGGAATGAGAATCTGGCCCAGCTCCTGCTGCTGGCGGCCATGCTGGTCACTGCGGCGGCGGGCACTCTGTTCTCCATGCTGCTGAGCTTCTCGGCGGTGAAGATGAAGGCGGACCAGACCATCGGCGGCACCGCCCTAAACCTGCTGGCCCCGGCGGTGGTGCTGTTTCTGGTGAACATCACCTTCCAGCAGAACACCCTGAACCTGCGCTACGACGCGCCCAGCTGGTTCATGCTGTTCCAGACCGACTTTGGCTTCAGCCGGCAGACGGAGCTGGGCCTGGTGGGGGATCTGCTGCTCAACAAGACCTACCTGACCACCTACATCGGCATTCTTATCTATGTGGTGCTGTCTGTCATCCTCTACAAGACCCGCTTCGGCCTGCGCCTGCGCGCCTGCGGCGAGCACCCCCAGGCGGCGGACTCGGTGGGCATCAACGTCTATAAGATGCGCCATCTTGGTACGGCCATCAGCGGCGCGCTGGCTGGGGTGGGCGGCTTTATCTACTCGCTGACCACCTCCAACGGGGCGGCCAACGGCGATGTGGCGGGCTTCGGCTTCCTGGCCCTGGCGGTGATGATCTTCGGCAACTGGAAGCCCCTGAACATCGCCATCGTGGGCACCCTCTTCGGCCTGCTCAAGTGCATCTCCGCCTGCTCGGGCACCCTGGACATCAACGGCGACGGGGTGTATCTGCTCTCCCAGATCGGGGTGAGCACCTACGTCTACAACATGCTGCCCTACGTCATCACCCTGGTGGTGCTGGCCTTCACCTCCAAGAAGTCCCGCGCACCCAAAGCGGAGGGCATCCCCTACGACAAGGGGCAGAGATAACGCCAGACGGCTCCTCCAGCGTGAAACGGCCGCCATCCCAGTGCCTGGGATGGCGGCCGCTTTGTGGTTACGCGTCGATGGTGGATATGCGGCTGGAGATGGCCTCCAGCACCTCCAGCACCGCCTGCACGGTGTC
This sequence comes from uncultured Oscillospiraceae bacterium, assembly GCA_910577915.1. Taxonomy (GTDB): domain Bacteria; phylum Bacillota; class Clostridia; order Oscillospirales; family Oscillospiraceae; genus Pelethomonas. Next base: position 6,008 of record CAJTOM010000073.1, on the reverse strand, counting down.
CAGGGAGGTAAAGGTGGTCACGTTGTTCTCAATAGCCAGCCGCCGCATATCGTAGCCCGCGTTCACATGGGCGGCAGAGCTGGGGTCCCGGGTGTTGATGAGATAGGCCACCTTGCCGCTGCGCAGGGCCGCGGTGACGTCCGCGGGATCCTCGGTGTAGTCCCGCTTCACCCTGGTGCGGATGCCATGCTCCCGGAGGAACTGGGCGGTGCCGGTGGTGGCCTCAATGTTGAAGCCCAGGCGGTAAAACCGCTCCACCAGGGGCAGGGCCTCCTCCATGTCCTCCCGGCAGACGCTCAGCAGCACCGTCCCGTGGTCCTGGAGGTTCATGCCGGCGGCCTGCATGGCCTTGTAGAGGGCGTAGGGCCGCCGGTCGTCGTAGCCGATGGCCTCGCCGGTGGATTTCATCTCGGGGGAGAGGTAGGCGTCCAGGCCGCTGAGCTTGCTGAAGGAGAACACGGGCACCTTGCAGTACCAGCGCTGCTTCTCCGGGGGATAGAGCTGGGTGATGCCCTGGTCCCGGAGAGTCTCCCCCAGGATGACCTTGGTGGCGATGTCCGCCAGGGAGTAGCCGGTGGCCTTGCTGAGAAAGGGCACCGTCCGGGAGGAGCGGGGATTGACCTCGATGATGTACACTCTCTCCTCTCGGTCCACGATGAACTGGATATTGTACAGCCCCACGATGCCGATGCCCAGCCCCAGCTTCCGGGTGTAGTCCAGAATGACCTCCTTCACCGCCTGGGAGACGGAGAAGGTGGGGTATACGCTCACCGAGTCCCCGGAGTGGACGCCGGTGCGCTCCACCAGCTCCATGATGCCGGGGACGAACACGTCCGTCCCGTCGCAGATGGCGTCCACCTCCACCTCCTTGCCGATGATGTACTTGTCCACCAGCACCGGCTTGGACTCGTCCACCTCCACGGCGGTCTTCAGGTAGCGGCGCAGCATCTCCTCGTTGGCCACAATCTCCATGGCCCGGCCCCCCAGCACGAAGCTGGGCCGCACCAGCACCGGGTAGCCGATCTCCGCCGCCGCCCGGACGCCGTCGTCCAGGTTGGTGACAGCCTCGCCCCTGGGCTGGGGGATGTCCAGCCGGCGGAGGACCTGCTCGAAGATCTTCCGGTCCTCCGCCCGCTCGATGGCGGCGCAGTCGGTGCCGATGATCTTCACGCCGTGGTCCCGGAGGGGCTGGGCCAGGTTGATGGCGGTCTGTCCCCCCAGGGAGGCGATGACCCCCTCGGGCTTCTCCAGCTCCACGATGTTCATCACGTCCTCCACCGTCAGAGGCTCGAAGTAGAGCTTATCCGAGCAGGTGTAGTCCGTGGAGACAGTCTCGGGGTTGTTGTTGATGATGATGGCGTCGTAGCCGCTCTGCTTGATGGTCTGCACAGCGTGGACGGTGGAGTAGTCGAACTCCACCCCCTGGCCGATGCGGATGGGACCGGAGCCCAGGACGATGATCTTCTTGTGGGGGGAGACCACCGACTCGTTTTCATCCTCGTAGGTGGAGTAGAAGTAGGGGATGTAACTGTCAAACTCGCTGGCACAGGTGTCGATCATCTTGTATACCGGAAAGATGCCCAGCTCCCGCCGGCGGTCGTACACCTCCCGCTCCGTGCACTTCCACAGCCAGGCCAGGGCCTTGTCGGAGAAGCCCTTCCGCTTGGCCTTGCGCAGGATGGCGGGGTCCCAGGGCCGGGCCTTGATCTCCTCCTCATAGCGGACGATGTTGCTGATCTTGTCCAGAAAGAGCATATCGATCTGGGTGGCGGTGGCGATCTGCCCCAGGTCGGCCCCCCGGCTCATAAGCTCCGCCAGTGCGAAGATCCGGTCGTCGGTGCCCAGCCGGATGTAGTCCAGCAGCTCCTTGTCGGCGTAGTCGTTGAACTTCTCCATGTAGATGTGGCCCACACCGCCCTCCAGGGAGCGGACGGCTTTGAGAATGCTCTCCTGCAGGGTCCGGCCCACGGCCATGACCTCGCCGGTGGCCTTCATCTGAGTGGAGAGCACGTTGCTGGCGGAGCCGAACTTGTCAAAGGGGAACCGGGGCATCTTGGTGACCACGTAGTCCAGGGCGGGCTCGAAGCAGGCGGGGGTGTTGGCGATTTGAATCTCGTCGAGGCGCATCCCCACGGAGATCTTGGCGGACACCCGGGCGATGGGGTAGCCGCTGGCCTTGCTGGCCAGGGCGGAGGACCGGGAGACCCGGGGGTTGACCTCGATGACGTAGTACTGGAAGGACTGGGGGTCCAGGGCGAACTGGACGTTGCAGCCCCCCTCGATCTCCAGGGCCCGGATGAGCCGCAGGGCGCTGTCCCGCAGGAGGTGGTACTCCTTGTTGGTCAGGGTCTGGCTGGGGGCCACCACGATGGAGTCCCCGGTGTGGATGCCCACGGGGTCGATGTTCTCCATGTTGCAGATGGTGATGGCGGTGTCGTTGGCGTCCCGCATCACCTCGTACTCAATCTCCTTGTAGCCCTTGATGCTCTTCTCAATGAGCACCTGGCGGACCGGGGAGAGCTCCAGGGCGTTTTTCATCATCCGCCGCAGCTCCTCCTCGTTCTCCGCGAAGCCGCCGCCGGTGCCGCCCAAGGTGAAGGCGGGGCGAAGAATGACGGGGTAACCGATCTCCGCCGCCGCCCCGGCGGCCTCGTCCGCCGAGCGGGTGATGGACGAGGGCACCACCGGCTCCCCCAGCCGCAGGCAGAGCTCCTTGAATAGCTCCCGGTCCTCGGCCCTCCGGATGCTCTCGTAGCTGGTACCCAGCAGCTCCACGCCGCACTCGTCCAAAATGCCCTGTTTCTGGAGCTCCATGGCCAGATTCAGCCCCGTCTGCCCCCCGATGCCGGGGACGATGGCGTCGGGGCGCTCGAAGCGGAGGATCTTTGCCAGGTACTCCACCGTCAGCGGCTCCATGTAGACCTTGTCGGCCACGGTGGTGTCGGTCATAATGGTGGCGGGGTTGGAGTTGGCCAGGATCACCTGGTACCCCTCCTCCCGGAGGGCCAGACAAGCCTGGGTGCCGGCGTAGTCGAACTCGGCGGCCTGTCCGATGACAATGGGACCCGAGCCGATGACCAGAATTTTTCGCAAGTCCGTTCTCTTAGGCATGGCGCTTCCCCTCCTCCATCATCCGAATGAACCGGTCGAACAAATACCCGCTGTCCTGGGGACCGGGGGCGCTCTCCGGGTGGTACTGGACGGAGAACACCCGGTCCTCCGGGCAGGCGAGCCCCTCCACCGTGTTGTCCAGCAGGTTGACGTGGGTGACCTCCAGCCCCGTCCCCGCCAGGGAGGCGGCGTCCACGGCGAAGGAGTGGTTCTGGCTGGTGATCTCCAGCTTGCCGGTGGAGAGGTCCTTCACCGGGTGGTTGCCCCCCCGGTGGCCGAACTTCAGCTTATAGGTCCTGCCCCCGTAGGCCAGGGCGATCATCTGGTGGCCCAGGCAGATGCCGAAGAGGGGGAACCTCCCCCGCAGCTGCCGGACCAGCTCGATGACGGGCCCCACATCCTCCGGGTCGCCGGGGCCGTTGGAAAGGAACAGCCCGTCGGGCTCCATGTCCTCGATGATCTTGGCCGGAGTGTCGTAGGGCACCACGGTGACGTTGCAGCCCCGCGCGTTCAGGGAGCGGACGATGTTCAGCTTGATGCCGCAGTCCACCGCCACCACGTTGTAGCGGTGGTTGGAGGTGCGGGCGTACCAGCGCTTGCGGCAGCTGACCTGACTGACCTGGTCCCGGCGCAGCTCCACCGCCGCCAGCCGCTCCAGGGCCTCCTCCAAAGGCACCTCCACGCCGGTGAGCAGGGCGCGGCGGCTGCCGTGGTCCCGGATGGAGCGGGTGAGCCGCCGGGTGTCCACCCCCTCGATGGCGGGGATGCCGCCGTCCTCCAGAATCTCCGAGAGGGTCTTGGTGTAGCGGAAGTTGCTGGGGATGTCGTTGTACTCCCGGACCACCAGGCCCCCGATGGTGGGGATCTTGGTCTCGTAGTCCTCGTCGGTGACCCCGTAGTTGCCGATGATGGGGTAGGTCATCACCACCAGCTGCCCGGTGTAGGACGGGTCGGACACGATCTCCTGGTAGCCCACCATGGAGGTGTTGAACACGATCTCGCACACCCGGTCCGTCCTGGCGCCGAAGCGGCAGCCCGGATACTCGCTGCCGTCGGCCAGCACAATCTTGCCGTCATAGTCTCTAATCATCTGCGCTCCTCCTCTCTCTGCCGCAAAAGAAAATCCCGGACATCACAGACAGGAGCCCCTGTCCGTGACGCCGGGAGGACAAAACGACCGGAACAGGCGGCCCGGCCGCCTGTACGGAAAAGAGAGACGCCGGGAAAAACAGCCAGAATTTCCCTGCCCATATCCCGCGCACCTCCCCGCAAGCCATCAAAATTTATCCTGTCAACTATCGCATAATTTTGCGGATAAGTCAAGCCAAAACCGGAAGATTTCTCCGCCGTCTCCCTCTTTTATATAAGTTCCATAGAGTGGGCGCAAAAAAAGCGGGCATAATTCATACATTATTTGTCTTGCGTTTTCCGCTGGAAAATGGTAGCCTAGAATTAAATTTTTTAGAATACCCCCACACGCGACTGACGGAACTGTGGAGCACCACACGGGAGCCTGCGGGGCGCGCTATGCCGGCCGTCTGGGCAGCCTATCCTCTCGCGGGACGGGTCTGCCCTTTTTGATTTGTAAGGAGGAGCCACCCTATGAAAAAAATCGCCGTCATCATGGGCAGCGCCAGCGACCTGCCCGTCGTGCGCAAAGCCGCCGACACCCTCAAGGCGTTCGGCGTGCCCCACGAGGTCCACGTCTACTCCGCCCACCGCACCCCGGACCAGGCCGCCGCCTTCGCCCGCTCTGCCCGCGAAAACGGCTTCGCCGCCATCATCGCCGCCGCCGGCATGGCGGCCCATCTGGCCGGGGCCCTGGCGGCCCAGACCACCTTGCCCGTCATCGGCATTCCCCTGAAATCCAACGCGCTGGACGGCGTTGACGCCCTCCTGTCTACGGTGCAAATGCCCTCCGGAATCCCGGTGGCCGCTGTCGCCATTGACGGGGCCGTCAACGCCGCTCTGCTTGCCGTGCAGATTCTCTCCGTGGAGGACGCCTCCCTGGCGGAGAAGCTGGCGGCCCACCGGGCCGCCGGGGCGGAGAAGGCGCTCAAAGCCAGCGCCGAGGCAGAGGCGGAGTTTCACTGCTGAGCGCCGCCGCCGAGGGCGGCGAGGAATTTAATGAATACACCGGAGGAATCTACCATGGAAAAGACCACCCAGCTCTACGAGGGCAAGGCCAAGAAGGTCTACGCCACCGCCGACCCCGACCTGGTCATCGTCTCCTACAAGGACGACGCCACCGCCTTTGACGGCGCCAAGAAGGGCACCATCCGGGGCAAAGGGGCGGTGAACAACCGCATGAGCAACTTCCTCATGGGCAAGCTGGCCGCCGCCGGCGTCCCCACCCACTTTGTGGAGGAGCTCAATGACCGGGAGACCGTGGTGAAGAAGGTCCAGATCGTCCCCCTGGAGGTCATCATCCGCAACGTCTCCGCCGGGAGCTTTGCCAAGCGCTACGGCGTGGAGGAAGGCATCGTCTTCGATGCGCCTACCTTTGAGTTCTCCTACAAAAACGACGACCTCCACGACCCCCTGCTCAACACCTCCCACGCCCTGGCCCTGAAGCTGGCCACCCGGGAGGAGATCGACACCATCCATACCATGGCCCTAAAGGTCAACGAGGTGCTGAAGGCCTTCTTCGCCGAGTGCGGCGTGCGGCTCATCGACTTCAAGCTGGAGTTCGGCCGCCTCAGCGACGGCTCCATTGTCCTGGCCGACGAGATCTCCCCCGACACCTGCCGCTTCTGGGACAGCCGGACCGGGGAGAAGCTGGACAAGGACCGCTTCCGCCGGGATCTGGGCAACGTGGAGGAGGCCTATCAGGAGATGATGCGCCGGGTATTCGGCGCGTAAGGGAAGGAGCAGAGAATGGGCGGCTTTTTTGGAGC
>CAJTOM010000072.1 GCA_910577915.1 uncultured Oscillospiraceae bacterium | reverse complement strand
TATGTCATGTCTGTGATAGGATGCATCCATTTCCTTGTCCTCCCTCTTTTATGATACTTCTATTCTATCACAATCACTTCGTCTTGTGTAGACACTATCTAAAACTGAACAGCAAAAACCAGACGCAGAAACGGAGAATATCAAGGCTGAGATTATCCGAGTCGATGATGAAATTCGCAAGCTGATGGACAAGCTGGCGGATGCGGACAGCGTACTTTTCGGGTACATCCAAGACCGGGTAAATGTCCTTCACTCTCGGAAGTCCGAGTTGGAAGAAAAGCTCCGCTCCAAGACCAGAAAGCACAAGGACATCGACACCGCTCCGCTGGCTGACCCTATGGATCGTTGTGATTCTCTGACCGTTGAGGAAAAGCACGCTCTGGCTGTCACTATGATTGATGTTGTGTATGTTTCAGATGAGTACGGGATTGATATTCAGTTTAGTATTTAAGCGTAGATAAGGTGTATCAATAGGCATAAACATAAACAATAACACATGGGATTCTCTGTGCCCCCAACAAGTAATGAAGCAGAACAGAATAATCCCAGCATACCCCTCGGTGAAGGACAGTGGTATTGACTGGTCCAGTGACCAAGTACCATCCATGCACATCGGAAAATCCTGCTGCGGCAAACTTTTCTCTGTCTTGATCGGTGATAATTGTTGCTCCTTTTACCGAAAAATTGTACGAGTCAAAATCGTAGTAAATGTTATCTATGACCCAGTCACAAATGACATCAAGTTTTTCGTGATCTGTTTTTGCACTGCCTACGATTTGATCTGACAAGTTTTTGATATATGTGTCGTTTTGGCTGTCATCAAAAATAGCCACATGATCTCCGGGATTTAACCAGACATCTGTCACGGCAAGGTTATGCGCACATATTTCTGAAATATCGGCATCGGATAGATATCTTTCCAAGTCATCTGCTTCAGAAGCATAGGCTACATTTTGCGTGGACTACAACCCTCGCTTTATGGTCCAAATATCATTCCTTACACCATCGCTGGAATGTCCCGTGGGCTACGCCCAGTTCCTTGGCCGCTGCTCTGCCGGAAATCTCGCCCCTGCGCCATGCGGCCATGACGGATTCATAGTTCTCGCCCCGGTCCTTAAACTTTCGTCCAAAGTGGACCCCTCTGGCTTTAGCGGCGGCGATCCCTTCAGCCTGCCGCTGCCAGTTGAACTCCCGCTCTGTCTGGGCGACATAGCTTAGAAGCTGGAGCACGATGTCGGCAATCAGCACCCCGGTGAGATCCCGGCCCTGGCGGGTGTCCAGCAGGGGCATATCCAGCACTACGATGGCGACCTGCTTCTCTTTGGTCAGTATGCGCCACTGCTCTAAAATTTCATCGTAGTTCCGCCCCAGCCGGTCGATGCTCTTGATGACGAGAGTATCTCCGGCTTTCAGCTTTCGCACCAGCCGCCGGTAACCGGGACACTCAAAGTCCTTGCCGCTTTGTTTGTCGAGGATAATGTGACTGTCCGCTACTCCGAAATCCCGCATAGCGATGATCTGCCTGTCTTCGTTTTGCTCCTTGGTAGAAACCCGAATATATCCGTATGTGTCCATATTTGCTCCTCCTTTTCCTGATAGCTACATTTTAGAGGAGCCATGGAGTTGTGCAATTTTAAGTCATTACAGAGGAAGCAAAAGCGGCTGCCTCCTGTAAGGAAAACAGTCGCCGTGAAGTATTTGATTGAGTTTCCTCGGATTGATCACGTCTTTACCCCCTTTCGAAAACACAACATACCAGCATTGGGGGCAAAAGTTCAGCAAATCATTAGCATCATTTGATCCTCTGAACTCACAATTTTCCTTTAACTCTTTTCTTTGTAGACAGTGGTGCAATTCGGTGATATAATTCTTGATAAGCGAAGGTATGAATAGGACAGGAGGAAGACATGAAGGCAGGAAAGGCTTTTGAGATTTTGGTGCGGCAAATACTCTTATGCGCCGGATTTTCTCCGGTAATCGTGGACGGCATGTATATTTTTGATGATCCGTCAGTTGGTTTGATGATCCAGGGGCTGGCGGAGGCTCACAATGCAGACGTACTGCTGGAACCGCCAGTGCAGACACCGTTTTACTCACGCACCCGTCTACTGGTAGAATGTAAAGATTACACACGGCGGGTTGGTCTGAATACCCTCAGAAGTGCGTTAGGTTTGCGAGAGGATGTCAACCATTTCAATATAGTTGATAGTAAAGAACTGGCTGCTCGTCGTAATCCAAGGCGGAAACACCGTACATACAACTTTGATCGGTATACTTATCAAATTGCCGTCGCCTCAATGAGTGGCTTTTCAATCCCTGGACAAAATTTTGCAGCGGCGCACCGTATTCCCCTGATTGAGTTCAGCAAAATGCCATTTTGGAGAACCTTTTGTGAGCAAGCTGGGATTTCCGAGGAGGACACGCTCTCTCAGGCGGACATTTCAGAGAACAACCTCATTGAAGTTGCAAATGAGATCGGTTCTCATATGGCTATTGCAATTACAGCTTCTGGTCAAATGCTGTTTCTGTATCGGATGGGGGGAACCTCTAACCAATTTGGCAGCCGCTACTCTCTGCACTGGAGAACCAGCGATTCCCCTTGGATTTTACGATCCGAAGGACAGGAATACCTGTTCCAGCTTCCTGACGGTATCATGCATAACTGGCTGGACAACTCAGCCACTGAACTTGAGCAAAAGCGGTCAGCCCTTGACTGCAAAGAACGATTACTTTCGCACATGGTTGTATACTACCGAAAGCAGGGGGTGCCAGCAATCAAAATGGTTTCAATTGACGATGGCTTTTTGGCGGAAGCGCGTTCTTGCCTTAGATAGCAGAGGATAAACTGACCCATAACTTGACCCAGAACAGGAAAATCACTGGTGGAATCAGTGGAGCGAACAAGACGGAAAAGGCTTTGCTTCCCGATACGATCAGACTGAAAAGCACCGAAAACGTCTACCTTCCACCCTTGAGAGCAACTCATCACCCGTACCACCTCCGACAGCACCCTCATCGCCGAGTTCTTCGGCTGATCCCTCCCCTATATCCCCTCCTCCATCTACCGGCTGGTGGGCGTCATTGTGATTCTGGGCAGCTACAACTGGCGGCTGGTGGCCCTGGTGGCCATCATGTTCCCCGTTATCCTCCTGGTGACCTTCCCCTTACCGACGAGGCCGTGGCCAGCATCGGCATCGAGGGCGTGGATACCATTGCGGGCTACCGGCAGCACCTGGTTGACCGGGCGGTGCGGCGCAAGCGGGCGGATCGGGATTACATTCTGACAGACTACGTGGAAAAGCAGGTGCTGGCCCAGTCCGTCTTCACCCCGGTGGACCGGGCGTCAGAGGAGTACCGCGCCTGCTATGACCAGCAGCGCAGGCAGGCCCGGAAGATGGCGGCGCAGGACGAGGGTGTCTCCGAGCTGGATGTGCTCCGCCGGGTGCTGGCCCAAGAGAAGGGGGCCGGCGAGGAGGCGATCCTCTCCGCCCTGGCGGCGTACTGCGACCGCCAGATGCAGCTTTTGGCCCTGGGCCGGGTCCACGCCGCCCAGGACGGCGTCAGCTACACCCTGGCCGATTGTGAGCGGGAGCTGCGGCAGTTTGCCGAAATGCGGGGCATTCCCTACGAGGCGCTTCTGGAGCAGCACTCGCCGGAGGACCTGCTTCCGGGGAAATATATCCAGTATTACGACGAAACGATCCTGGCGCACTACGAAAAACAGTATACGGTTGTCATAGAATAGGGCATCCGCAAGCGGAGACGGGGGAGCGGCCGCTCCCCCGTCTTTTGGGATAAAGAGGAGAAAAAAGCATGAACGGTAAAAAGCACGGATTTGTTCTGCAATCTACCAGGGAGCTGCCGGAGTTGAGCGCAAAATTTCACCAGCTGGAGCATGAGAAGTCCGGGGCGCAGCTGGTGTGGCTGGAGTGGGCGGAGGAGAACAAGACCTTCGGCATCGCCTTCCAGACCCAGCCCTGGGACGACACCGGGGTATTCCACATTCTGGAGCACTCGGTCCTGTGCGGCTCGGAGCGGTATCCGGTGAAGGAGCCCTTCGTGGAGCTGATGAAGAGCTCCCTCAATACCTTCCTCAACGCCATGACCTTCCCGGATAAGACCTTTTACCCCGTGTCCAGCCGGAATAATCGGGATTTTATGAACTTGATGCGGGTCTATATGGACGCGGTGCTGCATCCCCTGATCCACGCCAAGCCGGAGATTTTTGATCAGGAGGGCTGGCACTACGAGATCGCGGAGAACGGCGAGCCGTCCTACAAGGGCGTAGTGTTCAACGAGATGAAGGGCGCTTTCGCCTCCCCGGACACGCTGCTGGAGGGGGAGATGAACCGCCTCCTGTTCCCGGACACCTGCTACCGCTGCGTCTCCGGCGGCGACCCGGCGCATATTCCAGAGCTGACCTATGAGCAGTTCGCCTCCGCCCACCGCCGCCTGTACCACCCCTCCAACGCCTACATCTTTTTGGATGGCAATCTGGACATTGAGCAGATTTTGTCCATCCTGGATGGGGAATTCCTCTCCGCCTATAACCGCGCGCCCGCCCCGCCGGAGATTCCCGCACAGCAGCCGGTGAGTGCCGGGCGGTCGGAAATCTGCTACGAGCTGTCCCCCCAGGAGGAGCCGGCGGGCCGGGAGAGATTGGCGTTTGGCTATGTGGCCTGCACCTTCCGGGACAGGGAGGAACTGGCCGCCCTGCGGGTGCTGGGCGACCTGCTGTGCGGGGACAATCAGGCGCCGCTGAAGCGTCGGATGCTGGAGAGCGGATTGGCCAAGGATGTGCAGATGTCTCTGCAGGACGGTATCCGGCAGCCCTGGGTTTTGCTGGAGGCCAGGGACATTGCGGAGGGAAGAACCGAGGAGGCGGCATCTGTTCTGCTGTCAGGTGCTGATGCGGCCCTCCCACACCGCAGGGCAGGAAAAGCAGGCGGAGGAAACCGCCCGGCTTCAGGCCGCCCGGAACAGCTGGAACGGGGAGGAATTGGAAAATCTTCGCCAGCGTCAGGCCCAGATCGAGGCCTGGCAGAACACGCCGGATCCCCCGGAGGCGCTGGCCTCCATCCCTATGCTCCGTCTGGAGGAGATCCCGGCGGAGCCGGAGAAGCTGCCCCTGGAGGAAACGTCCGCAAATGGTCTGCCAGTGCTGCGCCACACGCTGCCCACCGGGGGGATCACCTACTTGAACGTATATTTTGCGCTGGACGATCTGCCGGCGGAGCAGCTGACCCAAGCGGCGTTTCTCTGCATGCTGCTGGGCTCGCTGGACACCGCCGGCCATGATATGGACGCGCTGCAAAAGGCCCGGAGTTCCCTGTTCGGCGACCTGCAATTTTCCGTGGAGGCCTATGGGGAGCTGGGACAGCCTCAAAGGTGCCGGGTGTTTCTCTGCGCCTCCGGCAGTATGCTGGACGGGAGGGCGGAGAAGGCGGCGGAGCTGCTGGCGGAGATTGTCCTGGAGACGGTCCTGGATGCCCCGGAGAAGGTGTACGCGCTGCTATGTCAGCACCGGGCGGCCTTCGCGGAGCAGATCGCCATGGCCGGGCACAGTTTCGCCATGGGCCGGGTCTCCGTCTGCTGCACCGCTGCGGGCGCGGCGGGGGAGTACGCCGGCGGCATCGCCTGTTACCGCTGGCTGAAGGAGCTGGAGGAGAACTTCCGGGAGAGGTTCCCCGCGCTGCAAGAGGAGTTGGCCGCCCTGGCCGCGCGCATTTTCTGCCGCAGGCGGCTGACGGTCAGCATGACTGCGTCGGACGGCAAGACGGAGGGCGTCATCACCGGGATTCTGGCGAACCGTTTGCCGGATGGGGCGTATTCCCGGCAGGAGGCGTCTTTGCTCCGGCCCTGGACCCGCCGCCGGGAGGGGATCGTGATCCCCGGGGACGTCTCCTTTGCCCTTGTGGGCGGCGTTTTCCCGGAGGCCTGCCGCGGGGTGGCGAAGGTCATGGGCCGGGCTGTGTCGCTGGCGCACCTGTGGAACGCCGTCCGCGTCCAGGGCGGGGCCTACGGCGCAGGGATGGTGGTGGACGGCGCTGGAATGGTCGGGTGCTACTCCTACCGCGACCCCAGCGCCGCCAGGACGCTGGACTGCTTCCGGCGGACGGCGGGCTTCCTGGAGAATCTGGGGGAACTGGATATGACATCCTTTATTCTGGGGTCCGTCGCGGAGTCCGAGCCGCTGCTCACGCCGCGCATGAAGGGGAAGACTGCCGATGCAAGGCATTGGCATGGGATCACCTATGGCGTGCTCTGCCGCATCCGCCGGGAGATGCTGAGCGCCGCGGCTGAGAAACTGGCAGACCTGGCGGAGCCGGTGCGGGCGGCTCTGGATGGGGGCCCGGTCTGCGTTCTCGGTCCCCGGCGGCAGCTTGATGACTGCGCGGGGGAGTTGGACGTGGTCGAAGTTTTGTGACGGATTGAGCTCCTGCTTTATCCGAGTATGCGCCGCCGCTCCCGTGGCGGCGGAGGGCACAGATAAAGGGACGGCATCCCGGGCTCGCTGGCCGGGATGCCGTCCCTGCTTTATACATATAAACCTTCAGCTCTCCGCGCCGCTCTTCCCCTTGGGACGGCGGCTGCGGTGGCGGCGCTTGCCCTCCCGGTTCTCGCCGGAGGGCTGCTGGCGGGCGGCTCGGTCGGCGGCGGCCTTCTTCTCCGCCGTGGTATCCGCTGCGGGCCGGACCGGCAGCTTCTCCGCCCGGTTGAGCCAGGCCGGGCCGATGCTCGGCGGATCTGCCGGGGCCTTCTGGGGCTTAGGGGCGCGCTGCTGGGCCTGGGGGCTGCGCTGGGGCGCTGCCTTGGGCTTGTCCTTTCCCTTGGGACGGCGGCGGCTGCGGGAGCGGCGCTCCGGCTCCTCAGGCTTGTCCGGGGCGAGGACGGAGGGGACCGGGATGGCTCCCTTGGGGGCGGCGGAGGGCCGGCGGCTGAACCGGGAGAGGGGGAGCTCCTCCTGGGGCTCCGGCGTGATGCGCCGGGGGCGCTCTGCGGGGATCTCGATGCCCTCCCGGCTGCCCTTGCCGTTGCGCAGGACCCGGATCTCCCCGCTCTGGTAGCGCCTGGGGGACTCGGGGGCGCTGTCGAGCCGGACCTGGACCCGGTCCTGGAGCAGGTCGACGCTGCTGACGTTGCCCACGCCGTCGGGGGTGTCCACGAAGCTCTCGGCCTTGGGCATCCGCTTGGAGGCCTCCTCGTAGGCGGCCTGCTCGTACTTCAGACAGCACATGAGCCGCCCGCAGGTGCCGGAGATCTTGGTGGGGTTCAGGCTGAGATTCTGGGTCTTGGCCATTTTGATGGACACGGGGATGAACTCATCCAGAAACTGGCTGCAGCACAGGGGGCGGCCGCAGATGCCGATGCCCCCCAGCATCTTGGCCTCGTCCCGCACGCCGATCTGCCGCAGCTCAATGCGGGCACGGAACACGCTGGCCAGATCCCGGACCAGCTCCCGGAAGTCCACCCGCCCCTCGGCGGTGAAAAAGAAGATGATTTTGTTGCCCTCGAAGCCGCACTCCACGCTGACCAGCTTCATCTCCAGGTGATGGGCGGCGATTTTTTTCTCGCAGATGGCGAAGGCCTCCTGCTCCCGCTTGCGGTTGTAGGCGGCGGCCTTGTGGTCGTTGTCCGTGGCGATACGCGCCACGCCCCGCAGGGGCTGGACCACGCTCTGGTCGGGTACCTCGTGGTTGCCCTCCACGCACCGGGCGTACTCAATGCCCTGGGCGGTTTCCACCACCACGTAGGTGTCGGGCTCCACCTGGAGGCCCTTCGGGTCAAAGTAATAGTTCTTGGAGCCGCCGCGAAAGCGGACGCTGATCACTTCTGCCATTGGTTATCCTCGATTCTCCGCGCCGGAGGGCGCGGGTATAAAATTCTTCTGCGGAGGAGCCGAAAGGGCGGCCGCCCCCTCACCGCCGGCGGCCCGGCGGCTGCTCCGATACGCCGGTCAGGGCCGCCGCCAGCGCTCCCGTCACATGCCCCACGCCGATGTTGTAGGCGCACATCCGGATATACGTGTCAAAAATCTCCGCCGCCGCGGAGAGCCCCGGCCCGCCCAGGGCCGCCGCCAGGCGGCAGGACAGCTCGTCCCCGCCCGCGCCGCAGGCGGCCGCCAGACCGGCGGCCGTCAGATCCCTTGCGTCGGAGAGCAGGGCGCGCAGCTCCTCGCGGCCCAGCTTCCCGCCCTCCAGCCGGGCGCAGAAGGCTGCGACGTCCGCCGGCTGCCGCCGGCACAGCAGCTCGCACAACTGGCGGGCGCGGGGGTCCGCGCCGTCTGTCTCCTGGGTGGGGGACAGACGCCACTCCTCCGCCCGCGAGCGGATCGTTGGCAGCAGCGCGGCGCTGTTGGCCGCGCACAGGAGGAAGGCCGCGTGGGGCGGCCCGTCCTCCAGCACCTTCAGCAGCACGTTCTGGGCCCTGGGCTCCAGCAGGCCGCAGTCGGGGAAGAGGTAAATCTTGCGCCGCCCCTCGTTGGGCAGCACCCAGGCGTCCGCCACCACCCCCCGCAGCACCTCCACAGAGATGGACTTGTGGTGGGGGTCCTCCACGGCCGTCACGTCCGGATGGATGCCCCGCAGCACCTTCCGGCAGGGGGGGCACTGGCCGCAGGGCCGGTCCCCGCCCTGGCACTCCATAGCCGCGGCGGCAAACCGGGCCGCGCCGGCCAGGTCGCCCCGGCCGCTGAAAATGAGGGCATGGCCCAGCGCGTCCCGGCCCGCCGCCTCTCTCAGACGGCGGGCCAGCTGGGGCTCCCCCTGTATGGTCAGCGCCTCGCTCACGTTCCCGCCTCCCCCCGCCGGCGCGCTGCGCCGGGTGCAAAATCAAATTCATTTTACCACAGTCCGCTGTGAAAAATCAACTGGAATCCGAAAAAAGAGCCGCGCAATGTGACAGAAAACGTTGCCGGTTAAAAAAATTCTGTAAATTTCACTTAAAATTGGAGAATACCTCTTGCAAAGCACACCAAATGCTCCTATAATGAAAGCCTGAAAATCGTGATACGCAAAAATTTTAATATCAGGAGGAATCTGTTCACGTGAGCAAAAAGTTTGTCTATCTCTTCTCTGAGGGCAACGAACACATGCGCGAGTTGCTGGGCGGCAAGGGGGCCAACCTGGCTGAGATGACCAACCTGGGCATGCCCGTGCCCAGGGGCTTCACCATCACCACCGAGGCCTGCACCCAGTACTACACCGACGGGCGCACCATCAACGTCGAGATTCAGGACGAGATCATGGAGTATATGTCCAAGCTGGAGGACATGACCGGCAAGAAGTTTGGGGATATGAACAACCCCCTGCTGGTCTCCGTCCGCTCCGGCGCCCGGGCCTCCATGCCCGGCATGATGGACACCATCCTGAACCTGGGCCTCAACGACCAGGTGGTGGAGGCCTTTGCCAAGAAGACCAAGAATCCCCGCTTCGCCTACGACTCCTACCGCCGGTTCATCCAGATGTACTCCGACGTGGTCATGGAGGTGGGCAAGAAGTACTTTGAGGAGCTCATCGACGCCATGAAGGCCAAGCGGGGCGTCACCCTGGATACCGAGCTCACCGCCAAGGATCTCAAGGAGCTGGCCGAGCTGTTCAAGGCCGAGTACCAGGAGAAGATCGGCGAGGAGTTCCCCCAGGACGCCCGCGAGCAGCTCATGGGTGCGGTGCGCGCCGTGTTCCGCTCCTGGGACAACCCCCGGGCCATCTACTACCGCCGCATGAACGACATTCCCTCCTCCTGGGGCACCGCCGTCAACGTGCAGGAGATGGTCTTCGGCAACATGGGCGACACCTCCGGCACCGGCGTGGCCTTCACCCGTAACCCCGCCACCGGCGAGAAGAAGCTCTTCGGCGAGTTCCTGATGAACGCCCAGGGCGAGGACGTGGTGGCCGGCGTGCGCACCCCCCAGACCATTGACCAGCTGGCCGAGGTCATGCCCGAGGCCTACCAGCAGTTTGTGGACATCAGCCAGAAGCTGGAGTACCACTACCGGGATATGCAGGACATGGAGTTCACCATTGAGAACAAGAAGCTCTTCATGCTCCAGACCCGCAACGGCAAGCGCACCGCCGCCGCCGCCCTGAAGATTGCCTGCGACCTGGTGGACGAGGGCATGATCAGCGAGGAGGAGGCCGTGGCCATGATCGACCCCAAGAGCCTGGACTCCCTGCTCCACCCCACCTTCCCCAAGGAGGAGCTGGACCGGGTGGCCCCCGTGGGCCAGGGCCTGGCCGCCTCCCCCGGCGCCGCCGCCGGTCAGATCGTCTTTACCGCTGACGACGTGGTGGAGTGGGTGGACAAGGGCCACAAGGTCATCCTGGTCCGCTTGGAGACCAGTCCCGAGGACATCGAGGGCATGCACTTCGCCAGGGGCATCCTCACCGTGCGCGGCGGCATGACCAGCCACGCCGCCGTCGTGGCCCGCGGCATGGGCACCTGCTGCGTCTCCGGCTGCGGCGACATCGTCATGGACGAGGCCAACAAGAAGTTCTCCCTGGGCGGCAAGGAGTACAAGGAGGGCGACTGGATCAGCCTGGACGGCTCCACCGGCAACATCTACGGCGAGCGTCTGCACACCGCCGAGGCCAAGATCTCCGGCGAGTTTGAGCGGATTATGAACTGGGCGGACAAGTTCCGCGCCCTGGAGGTCCGCACCAACGCCGACACCCCCAAGGACGCCCGTCAGGCCAAGAACTTCGGCGCGGAGGGCATCGGCCTGTGCCGCACGGAGCACATGTTCTTCGACCCCGAGCGCATCGCCGCCATCCGGGAGATGATCGTCTCCGAGACTGTGGAGCAGCGGGAGAAGGCCCTGGCCAAGATCGAGCCCATGCAGCAGAAGGACTTTGAGGAGATCTACGAGGCTATGATGGGCAAGCCCGTCACCATCCGCCTCCTGGATCCTCCCCTCCATGAGTTCCTGCCCACCGAAGATGCGGACATCAAAGCACTGGCCAAGGAGATGAAGATCACCGAGGAGCAGCTGCGCAACACCATTGACAGTCTCCACGAGTTCAACCCCATGATGGGCCACCGCGGCTGCCGCCTGGACATCACTTACCCTGAGATTGCCAAGATGCAGACCGCCGCCATCATCAAGGCCGCCCTGGCGGTCCGCTCCCGCCGTCCCGCCTGGCGCATCACCCCTGAGATCATGGTCCCCCTGGTGGGCGAGGCCAAGGAGCTGGCCTACGTGAAGAAGACCATCGACAAGGTGGCCAAGAAGCTCATCCAGGAGGCCGGCAGCGACATGACCTACAAGGTGGGCACCATGATCGAGATTCCCCGCGCGGCCCTCACCGCCGACGACATCGCCAAGGAAGCAGAATTCTTCTCCTTCGGCACCAACGACCTGACCCAGATGACCTTCGGCTTCAGCCGTGACGACGCGGGCAAGTTCTTGGCCAGCTACTATGACCGGAAGATCTACGAGTCCGATCCCTTCTCCCGCCTGGACCAGGTGGGCGTGGGCCGGCTGGTGAAGATGGCCTGCGAGCTGGGCCGGGAGACCCGCCCCGACATCAAGCTGGGCATCTGCGGCGAGCAGGGCGGCGACCCCTCCACCGTGGAGTTCTGCCACAATGTGGGACTGACCTACGTCTCCTGCTCCCCCTTCCGCGTGCCTATTGCCCGGCTGGCCGCTGCGCAGGCGGCGATTAAGAGGCCCAGGAAGAAGTGAGATGTTTGTCGTAGGGCAATGTGATTTATCCTATGTAGGGCATTAACACTTAGCCTACGCCATAGAAAAATAAGACCTTGCGTCTAACGACGTAGGGTCTTATTTTTGTCCTCTGGACTATCCTTTCCCTGCCTAACACAAGGATTTTAGGAATATTCTGTATTATATCACCATGGAGTAGGGGCAGTCCGGCCCAAGGGCCGGGTGGATAAATTACTTTGCCCCAAACAGGATAAATCACATTGCCCTACGACATGGTGATATTCCCAGATTGGATTTTTGGGGAAATGGCAACTGGCTTGAAACCCTTGCAAACAGGGGACTTGAGCAATTGCACTTCCCAAAAAGGACAGGCCCCAATTCCCCCAAATTGAGTTGACTTCATTTTTGGGGACTGCTTTTGGGAAACTGGCAGAGTGTTCCCACAGGGGAGGACTATCAACATGAGGAAAAAGAACTTCAAGGGGCGATGTGAGAAGAGGGTGATTGGTAAGTGTGCTGAGGTGTGCAGGACATATGATGCTATCCAGTATGCCTATGCTGATCTGCTGCAAGCCAGTGATGAGGTTGTTGTCATCGCCAGTGATAAAATGTAAAAAAACGCCGAGGAAAAAATGTAGTTTAGTGGCGGAGATGAAGGGAAAAAGATAGACTCCCAATCAGGGCGAGAAAGAGCCGGGGAAGGGAGAGAGAAAATGAAAGGAGCACAGTGGATGGATATCCGAAGTGACAGACAAAAAGGGCTGAGCTATGCGGAGCTGGGCCGGAAGTACCGCATGGATCCCCGGACGGCAAAGCGGTACGCGGAATCGCCGCAGAAGCCGGAGTACACATTAAGTGAACCGAAGCCCACGAAGATGGACCCGTACAA
>CAJTOM010000071.1 GCA_910577915.1 uncultured Oscillospiraceae bacterium | reverse complement strand
GGGGGTACAAAGCGCGCATGGCTGCGTTGTCGTCCTTGGCGGGCGTCAGCCCGCCTGCGTCCTCCGCCTTGCCCTGCACGATTTGTCCTCCCCTCCTTTTTTGTCATGAATTCTGAAGCTTGCTATAGTGTATGCAGCACAGAGGCGCTTTGCCCGTCAGCGGTTGAAGGCCAGCAGGCGGGTTCCCGCCGCCGTGACCTCCACGGCGGTGTAGCAGCCCTGCTCAAAGTAGTGCCCCGGCTTCATCACATCCTCCGGCCCCGCAAGGCCCAGATGGATGAGAACCAGGGACAGGGAGCCGTTGTGGGCGGCCACCAGGGTGTCCTCCCCCCTGGCCACAATGCCGTCCACGCACCGGCCCACCCGCGCCGCCATCTCCTCCGGGCTCTCGCCTCCCGGCGGCGTCACATGGAACCAGTCCTCTATGTACGCCCGCTTCAGGCCGGGGCGCCGGGCCTCCACCTCCTCCCAGGAGGTGTCCTCCAAGTCCCCCACAAAGTGCTCCCGCAGGTCCGGGCACCGCTCCGGCAGGACGCTCCGGCCCTCCAGGCAGGCCAGGGCCGTGTCCCAGGCCCGCCGCAGGTCGCTGGCGCAGCAGCGGGTGAAGGGGATCTCCCGCAGCTTCTCCGCTGCCTGCCGGGCCTGCCGGCGGCCCTCCTCGGTGAGGGGGTAGTCGGTCTGCCCGTGGAAGGTGCGGCGCACGTTGCCCACGGACTGGCCGTGGCGCACCAGATACATATACATGGCGTTTTCTCCTTACTCCTTCAAAACAGGCTGGCCACCCCAAAGGTCAGCACGCTGATGGCCGCCCCGGCCACAAGGATGCCGGCAAAGATGGAGGGCAGGGCTTTGCGCAGGGGCATGTCCAGGAAGGCGGCGGCCAGGGACCCGGTCCAAGCCCCGGTTCCCGGCAGGGGAATCGCCACGAAGACGGCCAGACCCAGGTACTTGTACTTCGTTACCTTCTGCCCCTTCAGGTGGGCCTTCTTCTCCAGCTTATCTACCAGCCGGTTCAGCCTGGGCAGTCTCTTCCGCATCCACTGGAAAATTCTGCGGATATAGACGATGATGAAGGGCGCCGGGAGAAAGTTGCCGATGATGGCGGCCAGATACGCCGCCCATACCGGCAGCCCCGCCGCCACGCCGAAGGGGATGCCTCCCCGCAGCTCCACCACCGGGATCATAGAGACCAGCAGGGTGAGGCAGAACTCCCCCACCGGCGTCTGTGTCAGCCATTGCAGATTCATCTCCATTGTAAAACCTCTCGTATGTTCAGATTACCGGATGCGCACGGCGGCGCACCGCCTATATAGTATCACATTGAAACGGAGGTTTCAATATCTTTGCCCCTTCTTTCCCGAGAAAACCGCGCCGGACGGCAAAAAGCCCTTTCGTATGTGTAGTACTCCCACACACGAAAGGGCTTTTTCTCAGAT
This sequence comes from uncultured Oscillospiraceae bacterium, assembly GCA_910577915.1. Taxonomy (GTDB): domain Bacteria; phylum Bacillota; class Clostridia; order Oscillospirales; family Oscillospiraceae; genus Pelethomonas. The sequence goes on along the minus strand of CAJTOM010000071.1, from coordinate 11,453 downwards.
TTGCGTTAAGGCGCTCAGACCAGCTCGATCATGGCGGTCTCCGCCGCGTCGCCCCGGCGGACGCCGGTGCGGGTGATGCGGGTATAGCCGCCGTTGCGCTCCGCGTAGTTGGGGGCGATCTCCTTGAAGATCTTCTTCACCACATCCTCGCGGGTCACAAAGGCCATGGCCCTGCGGTAAGCGGCCAGATCGCCCTTCTTACCCAGGGTAATCATCTTCTCAGCCAGGGGGCGGATCTCCTTGCAGCGGGTGACGGTGGTCTCCATCTTCCCATAATCCAGGAAATCGGTCACCTGCTGACGGAGCATCGCTTTGCGCTGATCGGTTGTCTTACCGAGCTTACGAGTTCCGGGCATGGTAGGTTTCCTCCTTCAAAAGGCGTGTATTGTCCTGCCGCCTGCCGGCGGCACACACGGCCGCGCCCTTCGGCGCGGGCTGTCAGTTGGTTTCTTCGTCGGCCAGGGCCAGACCCATCATGGCCAGCTTGTTGATGACCTCCTCCAGGCTCTTGCGGCCCAGGTTGCGCACCTTCATCATCTCGTCCTCGGTCTTGCTGATCAAGTCCTCGACGGTGTTGATGTTGGCGCGCTTGAGGCAGTTGAAGCTGCGCACGCTGAGATCCAGCTCCTCAATGGTCAGCTCCAGCACCTTGTCCCGCTGGGTCTCCGCCTTCTCCACCACGGTGGACTTGGAGCCCACGATCTCGCTGAGATCCGTGAACAGGGTGAAGTGGTCGCAGAGAATCTTCGCGCCCAAGCTCACCGCGTCGCGGGCGGAGATGGTGGAGTCGGTCCAGACCTCAATGGTCAGCTTGTCGAAGTCGGTCATGTTCCCCACGCGGGTGTTTTCCACGGTGTAGTTGACCTTGTAGACGGGGGTGTAAATGGAGTCCACGGGGATAACGCCGATGATGTTCTGCTGGGCCTTGTTGCGGTCGGCGGGCACATAGCCCCGACCGTGGCTGAGGGTGATCTCCATGTTCAGCGTCGCGCCGCTGCCCAGGGTGGCGATGTGCAGGTCCGGGTTGAGGACCTCCACCTCTCCGTCGCTCTTGATGTCGCCAGCCGTCACCTCGCAGGGGCCTACCGCCTCAATGAAGACGGTCTTCACGCCCTCGCTGTGGAGCTTGCAGATGAGCTGCTTGATGTTCAGCACGATGTCCGTCACATCCTCCTTCACGCCGGGGATGGTGGTAAACTCGTGCTGGACGCCGGCGATCTTGATGCTGGTGGCGGCGGTGCCGGGCAGGGATGAGAGCATGATGCGGCGCAGGGCGTTGCCCAGGGTGGTGCCGTAGCCCCGCTCCAGGGGCTCCACCACATATTTCCCATAGGAATCATCACCGGGTGTCTCAATACACTCAATCTGGGGCTTCTCAATTTCAATCATCCAGTTACCCTCCTTCTCATAGCGGGCCGGAAAACCGGACCCGCCCAAAATTCAGTTCTTGTGACAATCGAGGGTAGCCTCCGATTACTTGGAGTACAGCTCGACAATGAGATGCTCCTCAATGGGCATATCGTTGATGTCCTCGCGCACGGGCAGACGGCCGACGGTGCCCTTGAGCGCGTTCTTCTCCCGCTCCAGCCACTGGGGAACCAGGGGCAGAGGGGCGTCCTCACCGGTCAGGCGCTTGAAAATGGGGGACTGACGGCTGGTGTCCCTGACCTCGATCACATCGCCGGGCTTGATGAGATAGGAGGGGATGTTGACCTTCCTGCCGTTGACGGTGAAGTGGGCGTGACTCACCAGCTGCCGGGCCTGCCGGCGGGTGGCGGCGAAGCCCAGGCGGTAGACCACGTTGTCCAGGCGGCGCTCGATGAGAACCAGCAGCTCGTCACCGGTCTTGCCCTGGCTCCGGGCGGCCTTCTCGTAGTACATGCGGAACTGCTTCTCCATGATGCCGTAGACAAACTTGACCTTCTGCTTCTCCTGGAGCTGCAGGGCGTACTCGCTCTTCTTCTTGCGCATCTGATTGCCCGCGCCGCGCTCAGTGGTCTTCTTGGCGTAGCCCATGGCGGCGGGGGAGATGCCCAGAGCCTTGCAGCGCTTGGCTACAGGCTGCATATTCTTAGCCATAATGAAATATTTCCTCCTTCTTCCAAATCAGACGCGGCGGCGCTTCGGGGGCCGGCAGCCGTTGTGGGGGATGGGGGTGACGTCCTTGATCATGGTCACCTCCAGGCCCACGGCCTGCAGTGCCCGGATGGCGGCCTCGCGGCCCTGGCCGGGCCCCTTGACGAAGACCTCCACGGTCTTCAGGCCGTGCTCCATCGCGGCGCGGGCGGCCACCTCGGCGGCGGTCTGTGCGGCGAAGGGCGTGCTCTTCTTGCTGCCGCGGAAGCCCTGACCGCCGGAGGAGGCCCAGGAGATGGCGTTGCCCTGGGTGTCGGTGACGGTCACCATGGTGTTGTTGAAGGAAGAACGGATATGGACCTGACCCTTTTCGATGTTCTTCTTTTCGCGGCGGCGGCGGATAACCTTCTTGCCAGTCTTAGGTGCAGCCATTTTCTTTCTCCCGCCTTACTTCTTCTTGTTGGCAATGGTCTTCTTGGGACCCTTGCGGGTGCGGGCGTTGGTCTTGCTGCGCTGGCCGCGGACGGGCAGGCCTCTCCGGTGGCGGATGCCCCTGTAGCAACCGATCTCGGTCAGACGCTTGATGTCCAGCGCCACGGAGCGGCGCAGGTCGCCCTCCACGGTGTAGCCGTGGTCGATGGCCTCGCGGAGCTTGCTCTCCTCCGCCTCGGTCAGATCCTTCACCCGGGTGTCGGGGTTGATCCCCGTGGTCGCCAGGATGTCCTTGGCACTCTTCCTGCCAATGCCGTAAATATAGGTGAGCCCAATCTCGATGCGTTTATCCTTGGGCAGGTCAATACCGGCAATTCTTGCCATTAGTTCAGCACCTCCAAATTTTCTCAGCCCTGTCTCTGCTTATGCTTGGGGTTCTCGCAGATCACCATCAGGCGGCCCTTGCGGCGAATGATCTTGCACTTCTCGCACATGGGCTTCACGGACGGTCTTACTTTCATGTGTGTAACCTCCTACTTAGTACGCCAGGTAATCCGGCCACGGGTCAGGTCATAGGGGGACATCTCCACCGTGACTTTGTCACCAGGCAAGATTCTGATGAAATTCATCCTTAGTTTTCCGGAAATATGGGCCAGAATGGTGTGCCCATTTCCAATGTCTACCTGGAATGTAGTGTTGGGAAGCGCTTCAACGACAACGCCCTCAACCTCGATCATATCGGATTTTGCCAAGTGCTCATCCCTCCTGGTCTGGATTACCTTCCCCGCCAAACTGGGCGAGGGCCCTGCGGAGCTCGCTGTTGCTCAGCTTCTCTCCGCCTCTGATCTTCTCGGCTGCCCGGCTGCCGCAGTGGGCCTGAAACGCGGTGTGCTTGCGCTTTTTCCGCTTGGGGCTCTCCAGCTTCCGGGTCTTGCCGTCCGCCAGCAGGAGGAAGTCCTCCTCCACCCCGAGGACGAAGAAGAACTTCCCCTTGTCCCTGCCGGCAGTCGATTTTACAATGTCTGATCGCGCAATATCCATAACCAATTACTCCGCTTTCGCCTCCGGGTCGGTCAGAAGCTCCGGCTCTCCATCTGTAATCAGAATGGTGTTCTCATAGTGCGCGGACAGCTTCCCGTCGGCTGTCTTGACCGTCCAGCCGTCCGGCATCACCTTGATGCCGAACCCGCCCGCGTTGACCATGGGTTCCACGGCGATGGTCATCCCCCGCAGAAACCGGGGCCGGCCGGCCCTGGGCTCCACGTAGTTGGGAATCTCCGGCGCCTCGTGCATCTTGCCGCCGATGCCGTGGCCCACATAGTCGCGGACGACGGAGAACCCCTGGCCCTCCACATACTGCTGGATGGCCCCGGACAGATCCGGCAGCCGATAGCCCTCGCGGGCGTACCTGAGCCCCTCGAAGAAGCTCTGCCGGGTCACCTCGATGAGCCGGGCCGCCTCCTCCGAGATCCGGCCGCAGGGGTAGGTGGCCGCGCAGTCGCCGTGGTATCCGTCCTTGAAGGCGCCCACGTCAATGGAGACAATGTCCCCCTCTTTGAGCACCCGATTGCCCGGAATGCCGTGGATGACCTCGTCGTTGACCGACACGCACACGCTGGCGGGAAAGCCGTTGTAGTGCAGGAAGGAGGGCACGGCGCCCTGCGACTTGATATACCGGTGTACTGCTCTGTCAATTTCACGGGTTGTTACGCCGGGGGCTACCATAGCTCCCGCCAAGGCGCGAGCCGCCGCGGTAATTTCCCCCGCCCGGCGCATCAGTTGGATCTCGTGGCTTGATTTGAGGGTGATCATTCGCTCACATCCCCAGTACAGCCAGAATTGCCTGCGTGGTCCCCTCCTTGGTGTCGGTGGACTGCACGCTCCTGAGCAGGCCCCTTGCGGCGTAGAAGTCCGCCAGGGGCTCTGTCTCCGTATGATAGACCTTGAGGCGCTCACGGACCGTCTCAGGCGTATCATCCTTGCGCTGGATCAGCTTGCCGCCGCAGTTGTCGCAGATGCCCGCCGTCCTGGGAGGCAGAAACTCCACGTTATAGCTGGCGCCGCAGGCGCCGCACACCCGGCGGCCGCTCATACGGCGGAGGATCTCCTCCTCACTGATCTCAATGGAGACGACGGCGTCGAAGGTGATGCCGGCCTTCTCCAGGGCCTCGGCCTGGGCGATGGTGCGGGGCACCCCGTCCAGGATATAGCCGTTTTTGCAGTCATCCTGGGCCAGGCGCTCGTCCACGATGCCGATGATCACCTCGTCGGGCACCAGCGCGCCGGCGTCAATGAAGCTCTTGGCCTTCAGCCCCGTGGGCGTGCCGTCCTTGATGGCGGCCCGCAGGATGTTGCCGGTGGAGATGGTGGGCACGTTCAGCTTCTTGCAGAGGATCTCCGCCTGGGTGCCCTTGCCGGCGCCGGGGGCGCCTAACAGAATCAGCTTCATAGTTCTCTCCTTACTCCAGGAAGCCCTTGTACTGACGCATCAGCATCTGGTTCTCCAGAGCCTGCACCGTCTCCAGGGCCACGCCCACCACGATGATGACGGAGGTGCCGCCGATGCCGATGCTCATCTGGGAGAACTTATCGGCCAGCAGGGGCAGGATCGCCACAACGCCCAGATAGATGGCGCCGAAGAGGGTGATCTTGCTGAGGACCCGGGCGATGAAGTCGCTGGTGGGCTTGCCCGGACGGAAGCCGGGGATGAAGCCGCCGTTGCGCTTGAGATTGTTGGCAATCTCCACCGGGTTGAACTGGATGCTGGCATAGAAGTAGCTGAAGCCGATGATCAGGATGAAGTAGATCACCAGGTACAGCACGCTCTTGGTGTCGATGGCGTTGAGCAGTCCCGCCCAGAAGCTCCCCTCCGCCGGCGCGGGCAGGAAGGCCCCGATGGTGGCGGGGATGCTGGCGATGGACTGGGCGAAGATGACGGGCAGAACGCCGGACATGTTCACCTTCATAGGCAGGTTGCTGGTCTGGCCGCCGTACATCCGCCGGCCCACCTGCCGCTTGGCGTACTGGACGGGGATGCGGCGCTCCGCGTCGCTGACGAACACGATGAGGATCACCAGCAGCAGAATGCCCACCGCAATGACGATGGCCCAGGGCCAGAAGAGGTTCCCGGCCACGATCTGGCTGTAGATCTGGGAGATCATGGAGGGCACGCGGGAGATGATGCCCGCGAACAGGATCATGGAGATGCCGTTGCCCACGCCGAACTCGTTGCACTGCTCGCCCAGCCACATCAGGAAGCTGGAGCCGGCCACGAAGGAGACCATGATCACCAGGGCGGCCCAGATGCTCTGGTCGGTGAGGATGCCCTGGCTCTTCATAATGAAGTAGTAGCCCAGGGCCTGGAGCACCGCGATGGCCACGGTGGAGTAGCGGGTGATGGACTGGATCTTCCGCTTGCCCTCCTCGCCGCCCTCGCGCTGCATGCGCTCCAGGGCGGGGATGGCCACCGTCAGCAGCTGGATGATGATGGAGCTGTTGATATAGGGCTGAATGCCCATGGCGAACACCGTCGCGCTGGCGAAGGCGCCGCCGCTCATGACGTTGTACAGGCCCAGGATGGTGGTGCCCATGTTGTCCAGATAGAACTTCAGGGCGTCCACGTTCACGTAGGGCACGGGGATGGCGCTGCCAACGCGGTAGATGACGAGAATCAGCAGGGTAAACAGGATCTTTTTCCGCAGCTCGGGGATACCCCACGCTTTGCGAATGGTTTGGATCATGTTATTTCACCTCCGCCTTTCCTCCCGCCGCCTCAATTGCCTCCCGGGCGGACTTGGAGAATGCGGAAGCCTTCACTGTGACTTTCTTTGTAATCTTTCCGTTGCCCAGCACCTTGTAGCCGTAGGGGCACTTGCTGAGGATGCCCCGCTCCAGCAGGACCTCGGCGGTGACCTCCTCGCCGTCGTTGAAGGCGTTAAGGGCGCTGAGGTTGATGATCTCCAGAGGCTTGGCGAAGATGTTGTTGAAGCCGCGCTTGGGCACCCGGCGGGCCAGAGGCATCTGGCCGCCTTCGAACCCGACGCGCACGCCGCCGCCGCTGCGGGCCTTCTGGCCCTTGTGGCCGCGCCCGGCGGTCTTGCCGTTGCCCGTACCGGCGCCGCGGCCCTTGCGCTTCCCAACGTGGGTGGAGCCGGCGGCGGGAGACAGTTCATGCAGATTCATTGATCCGGTACCTCCTTACTTCGTCTCTTGGACGCTGAGCAGATAGCCGATCTTGGCGATCTTGCCCCGCGTCTGTGCATTGTCGGGCTGCACGGTGGAGTCACCGATCTTCCGCAGCCCCAGGGAGTTGGCAGTGGCGATATGCTTTTCCAATCTGCCGTTAAGGCTCTTGACGAGCTTGATGTTCAGATTTGCCATGTCGCAGCCCCTCCTTAACCAACAATCTCTTCCACGCTCTTGCCCCGGATGCGGGCCACCTCAGCGGGGCCCCGCAGGCTCCGCAGGCCCTGGAAGGTGGCCGCAACCACGTTCTGGGGGTTGTTGGAGCGCAGGCACTTGGCGCGGATGTCCTTGATGCCGGCCGCCTCCATGACGGCGCGGACGGGACCGCCGGCGATGATCCCGGTACCTTCGGCGGCGGGCTTGAGCATAACCCGGCCGGCGCCGAACTCGCCGATGACCTCGTGGGGAATGGTGGTGCCGGACGTGGTGATGGTCACCATGTTCTTCTTCGCGTCCTCCAGCCCCTTGCGGATGGCCTCGGGGACCTCGGCGGCCTTGCCCAGGCCGAAGCCCACCTTGCCCTTGCCGTCACCGACGACCATAAGGGCGGAGAACTTCATCACGCGGCCGCCCTTGACGGTCTTGCTGACGCGGTTGAGGTGGACAACCTTCTCGATATACTCGCTCTGGGGTTTTTCAAATCTAGGCATCTTCTCTCTCCTCCCTTAGAACTTCAGGCCGCCCTCGCGGGCGCCCTCGGCCAGCTCAGCCACGCGGCCGTGGTACAGGTAGCCGCCGCGGTCGAACACGACCTCTTCGATACCCTTGGCCAGAGCGGCCTTGGCCACAGCCTTGCCCACCTCGCGGGCGGCGGTCTTGTTGCCGCCGCTGCCGTCCAGCTTCAGGGAGGAGGCGGAACACAGCGTCACGCCGGCGACGTCGTCGATCACCTGGGCGTAGATGTTCTTCTCGCTGCGGAACACGTTCAGACGGGGACGCTCGGCGGTGCCGGAGATCTTCGCGCGCACGCGCTTGTGGCGCTTGAGCCGCTGGGCGTTGGTATTGGGTTTCTTAATCATTTTTCAGCTCGCCTCCTTACTTCTTCGCGCCGGTCTTGCCCACCTTGCGGCGGATGACCTCGTCCACGTACTTGATGCCCTTGCCCTTATAGGGCTCGGGGGGACGCTTCTCGCGGACCTCGGCGGCGAACTGGCCCACCCGCTGCTTGTCGCAGCCGATGATGACGACCTTGTTGGGTCCGGGGACCTCGATGGTGATGCCCTCCACCTCGGAGACGGTGACGGGATGGGAGTAACCCAGGTTCATCACCAGCTTGTCGCCCTCCTTGGCGGCGCGGTAGCCCACGCCGTTGATCTCCAGCTCCTTCTTGTAGGTCTCGTGGACGCCCACCACCATGTTGTGCAGCAGGGTGCGGGTCAGGCCGTGGAGGGAGCGGTGCTCCTTGGAGTCGGAGGGGCGCTTGACGGTGATCTCCGCGCCGTTCTGCTCGATGATCATGGCGGGATGGAGCTTTCTGCTCAGGGTGCCCTTGGGCCCCTTGACGGTAACCAGATTGCCCTCGGCCACGGTGACTTCCACACCGGCGGGGACGGTAATGGGCATTCTGCCAATTCTACTCATGTCAAATACCCTCCTTACCAGATGAATGCCAGGACTTCGCCGCCGACGTGGGCCGCCCGCGCGGCCTTATCGGTCATGACGCCCTTGGATGTGGAAATGATGGCGATGCCCAGGCCGCGCAGGACCCGGGGCAGCTCGTCCGCGCCGGCGTAGACGCGCAGGCCGGGCTTGCTGACGCGGCGCAGGCCGGTGAGCACCTTCTCCTTGCCCGCGTTGTACTTCAGGGCGATGCGGATGACGCCCTGGGTGCCGTCGTCGATGAGCTGGAAGCTCTTGATATAGCCCTCGTCCAGCAGAATCTGAGCGATGCTCTTTTTCATGTTGGAGGCGGGGACGTCGACGGTGTCGTGCCGGGCGCTGTTCGCGTTGCGGATGCGGGTGAGCATATCCGCAATGGGATCTGTGATGTGCATGGAATGTTTTCCTCCTCATTTGAAGTTACAGCTCGCGCTGTTCAGGCGGCGAGGTATCACCGTGAATTTCCGGCCTTCACCGGGGCATTCCCGGTGACCTTTCGCCGTCCGTTTTACATAATAGTCCGGCTTCTCTCTCCGGAAGCTGGTGCGTCCGGGCATCACGCCCGGGGGCCATCATTCGGCCTGCGGCCGAACGACCGGCCCCGGCCGCGCACGCGCGGCCTGCTCACCAGGAAGCCTTGCGCACGCCGGGAATCTCGCCCTTGTAGGCCAGCTCGCGGAAGCAGATGCGGCACACGCCGTAGTTGCGCAGATAGGCGTGGGGACGGCCGCAGATCTTGCAGCGGTTATACTTGCGGCTGGAGAACTTGGGCTCGGCCTGCTGCTTCAGAATCATAGACTTTTTTGCCATGTTTTAACCCTCCTTCTCAGCGCTCGAAGGGAGCGCCCACCAGCTCCAGCAGAGCCTTGGCTTCCTCGTCGGTCTTGGCCGTGGTGCAGATGATGATGTCCATGCCCCGGATCTTGTCGATCTTGTCGTACTCGATCTCAGGGAAAATCAGCTGCTCCTTGATGCCCAGGGCGTAGTTGCCGCGGCCGTCGAAGGAATTGGGGTTGATGCCGTGGAAGTCGCGCACGCGGGGCAGGGCCACGTTGAACAGGCGGTCCAGGAACTCCCACATCTTCTCCGCCCGCAGGGTCACCTTCGCGCCCACGGGCATGCCCTCGCGGACCTTGAAGTTGGCCACGCTCTTCTTGGCAATGGTGATGATGGCCTTCTGACCGGTGATGGTGGTCAGATCGCGGACCACCGCCTCCAGCACCTTGGCGTTGTCACGGGCCTCGCCGCAGCCCACGTTCACGACCACCTTGTCGATCTTGGGGATCTGCATGACGCTCTTGTACTCGAACTTCTTCATCAGAGCAGGAGCGACCTCGGCGTTGTACTTCTCTTTCAGTCTAGCCATGTATCCCACTCCCCTCTCAAATTTCCTCCGCGCCGCACTTCTTGCAGACACGGATGCCCATCATCTTCTCCTTGCCGGAGACGGTCTTCTTCACGCGCTTGCTGCCCACACGGGTGGCCTTGCCGCACTTGGGGCAGATCAGCTGCACCTTGCTGGCGTACAGGGCCGCCTCGCGGCGGACAATGCCGCCCTCCTCGCCCTGGCGGCGGGGCTTGGTGTGGCAGGTGACCATGTTCACGCCCTCCACCACCACCTTGGCCTCGCCGGGGATGGTGCCCTGCACCTTGCCCTGCTTGCCCTTGTCCTTGCCGGACAGGACGACGACGGTGTCGCCCTTCTTGATATTCATAGCCATTTTCTTCTCTGCTCCTCCTTACACGACCTCGGGAGCCAGCGAGAGGATCTTCATGTAGTCCTTGTCGCGCAGCTCGCGGGCAACGGGCCCAAAGATACGGGTACCTCTGGGGTTCCGGTCGTCCTTGATGAGGACAGCGGCGTTGTCGTCAAAGCGGACATACGTCCCGTCGGCCCGGCGCACGCCCTTGGCGGAGCGCACAATGACGGCCTTGACCACCTCGCCCTTCTTCACCGTGCCGCCGGGGGCCGACTTGCGCACGCTGGCCACGATCACATCGCCGATGTTGCCGTACTTGCGCTTGCTGCCGCCCAGCACACGGATGCACTTGATCTCCTTGGCGCCGGTGTTGTCAGCGACCTTCAGAAAACTTTCCTGTTGAATCATCTCACGGCACCCCCTTACTTCGCCTTCTCAATGATCTCGACCACGCGCCAGCGCTTGTCCTTGGACAGGGGCCGGGTCTCCATCACCTTGACCTTGTCGCCCACGCCGCAGCTGTTCTGCTCGTCATGGGCCTTGAGCTTATAGGTGCGGCCAACAATCTTCTTGTACAGAGGATGGGCCACACGATCCTCAATCGCTACGACCACGGTCTTGTCCATCTTGTCGGACACGACCTTGCCGACCCTAGTCTTACGGGAGGAAATTCTTGCTTCACTCATATCGATTTACCTCCTTCTATCACTTGGCGGCAGCAATCTGCTGCTCGCGAATAATGGTCTTGACTCGGGCAATGTCACGCTTGACCTCAGCGATCTTGACGGGATTGTCCAGCTGATTGGTGGCGTGCTGCATACGCAGGAAGAACAGGTCCTTCTTCAGGCTGGCCAGCTTCTCGCTGAGCTCAGATGCGTTCATCTCACGGATCTTACGGATTTCACTTGCCTTCATCTTTATTCACCTACTTCCTCAGCCGCCGGCTCCTCGCGCTTGACAATCTTGGTCTTGATGGGCAGCTTGTGGCTGGCCAGACGCAGGGCCTCGCGCGCGACCTCCTCGGAGACGCCGGCGATCTCGAACATGACGCGGCCGGGCTTGACCACGGCCACCCAGTACTCGGGGGAGCCCTTACCGGAGCCCATGCGGGTCTCGGCGGGCTTCTCAGTGATGGGCTTGTCGGGGAAGATCTTGATCCACACCTGGCCGCCGCGCTTGGTGTAGCGGGTCATGGCGATACGGGCGGCCTCGATCTGGTTGCTGGTGATCCACGCCGGCTCGGTGGCCACCAGGCCGAACTCACCGTAGGTGATGGTATTGCCCCTCATGGCCTTGCCGGTGAGGCGGCCGCGATGGACTCTGCGGTATTTGACTCTCTTAGGCAGAAGCATTACTGAGCGCCTCCTTCTTTCTTCTCGGGACGGGGACCGCGGTTGAAGC
>CAJTOM010000070.1 GCA_910577915.1 uncultured Oscillospiraceae bacterium | reverse complement strand
GATCCTCGTCGGAGGGGATGGGCTCCTCCTCAGAGGGAGGGGCGGGATCCTCGTCGGAGGGGCCGGCGGCGGGGACATCGGGATCCTCGTGAGCGGGGGCCTCGATGACCTCGTTCTCCTCATAGATCAGCTCGACAAAGCCCTGGACGTTTACATCGTCGTAGGTGTGCAGACCGTGGTCCTCGTTGAACTGCGCGATGTAGGCGTCGGGAATGATGCGCAGCGTGCAGGACTTGCCGTCACGGCTCATCTGGGCCGCAAAGGTTCCCTCCTCGAGAGGATACTGCTCGGTGATCTCCTCGGAGTGGGTGGCGTTGGTCCTACAGACCACTTTGACCTGGATGCCCAGAGCCAGAATTTCATCGTCAGAGGGAGCGTCGGGATCGGTCTCCAGCTCCTTCCAAACGGCGTAGAGGGTTTCGTTCGGATCATCGCTTGTCAAGGTGATCTGTTCGCCTGCCCTGTAGCGCACCGCGCCGCTGTCTGTCTCAGACCAGCCGGAAAGCTCCCAGCCGGGACGGCTGGCGGTGGGGATGATGAAGGCGTGCGAGAGGGCGGTGGTGGTGAAGGTCTGACGGTCCAGCTCCTCTGTGCCGTCATTGCAGGTCAGGGTGTAGGTGTGTTTGGCAGGCAGCACGGTGGGCTCTTCCCATACTGCGTAGAGGGTTTTGGTGGGAGAATCTTTGCCCAGAGTGACCTGTGAACCCACGAAATAGACGGCCTCGGCCGCATTCTCATGATCTGCCCAGCCGGTGAACACATAGTTTTCCCTGGAGGGCTCTGCGCTCCGAGGAATGGTAAAGATGCGCTCCGCCTCCGTGCTGCGGGCAGTCAGCTCCTCGGTGGCACCGGCTGTGCCCTGGTTGGGGTCGAATGTCAGTGTGTAGTTGACTGCATCGGCGGGTTTATTCTTCCAGATGGCAGTCAGGGTCAAATTCTGGGTGATTTTGACTTCACTGCCGGGCTGATAGCGCTGTCCGTCATCGCCGAGCCAGACCTCGAACATACTGTTCTCGTCAGGAGGAGTCGCAATTGTTCCGGCAAGAATCGTGTGCATCGTTCCGTTGGTGACAGGGACAGCACGAATCGCCGCAGAAGCCTCGGCGCTGTTTTTGTATGTCACCGTGAACTTCTTCGGCTGCACAGGGCCGGTGGTGGTGGAGCCGCTTACGCTGCCTGTGCTGGCGCCGGAGGTGCCGCTGACGCTGACCCGGCCTCTGGCAATGGGCGCTGTGCGCAGACTCAGCCGCTCAATGCCCTGCTGCTCCGGATCGTTCTCCGCTTCACCAGGGGTTGTGTAGGCCGTCGCATCGGCAATGTTGTGCAGCTCGACCGCCTCGCTGGTCTCGTTTGTGACGGTCGCTTTGTAGATCAGGCTGACCTGCGCACCCGGCTTGAACTCGCCCGGCAGCCGCCAGGTATACACATTCACTCTCTTGGCGCTGTCCTCATCCCGGAGAATGCTGCTGTTCTCGTCCCTCTGCTGGGTTCCATCCTCGTTTCTGAGGGGAGCGCCCAAATTGGTTTCACCGGGAGCGATAAACTGAATTTCTGCGGAATCCTCCCCGTTTTGCGCCACGGTCTGGGAGGTCACGCTCTTCAGCGTCAGGCCCGCGGACATGCTGCCGCCGGCTTCATAAACCGCGTCCATCGTGTCGGTGATCTCCAGGTCGTAGAGAGAGTCGGTACCGTTGTTTTCGACGGTGACCGTGTAGGTGACGACGCTGTCCGCCGTGATGCCGTCTGTGGGAGGTGTGATGGTTTTGTTGACGGCAATGCTGTAGTTGGGATCGTCGCCGCCGCCGGAACCGCTTTCGGCCTCGTATTTGGCCTTGTAGGTTTTAACGGTGTTATCTGCGCTCCAGATGGGCTCCTCCCATGCACCAGTCCATGTGTAGGTTGTGCCGGCCAAGGTGTAGGGCTGGGGATCACGGCAGTTGTCGTCCGCTTTAACAGTGGCCCATGTGGGTTCACTGCTGGCAGTCACATTGTCCCTCCGGGCCAGGGGAATCCACGGGAGGTTTCCGGTGGTCGGAAGCTCGTCGTTATCGACTGCCTGCCAGATGACGGCGTAAGGCACCTCGGGCTTGGCAGTCACGGTGGTTGTGACGGTAGCGCTGTCCAATGTTGTGTTGTCGCCGCTTGTCAGGGTGGCCTTGTTTTCGATCTCTGTATCAACCGCGGCGGCGTCATCGACCTCTACCTTGATTTTCAGAACAGCGCTGTTGTTCGGCTGCACGGTGGGGGTCCAGGTGACCGTTTTGCTGGTTTCGTTGTAAGCCACAAGGCTGCCGTCAACCGCTGGGTCACAGCTCACAAACGTTGTTCCTTCGGGCAGTACGTCGGTGACAGTGACGGTCTTGGCCACGCTGCTGGTGTTGCCGACGGTCAGGGTGTAGTCGAACTGAGAACCCTGCGGGGCCTGCTGCTGGGCGGTCTTGGTGACGGTCAGGCCGTCAATGCTGTCGGGGGTGTCGGCCGGAGGATCGACTTTGCTGATGTCATAACCATACAGGCGTATTACGTTATTCTCATCAATTGTATCGTAAGCGGTGCTTAATGCGAGGAGTCTTGCCCAAGAGTGGTCATTTTGATTTGTGTGCCCAAAGTTCCACTCGTGCAAAACTGGAATGACATCATAATAGTAGCTAGTGTACAGCGAATAGCACCAATCTGAAATCGTCCAGCCGCGAATTTGTGGTCTGATAACAGTATCGGGATCGGTGAACCGCTGAGAGGGAATGTCGGGACCACCTGAGGTCTCAAACTGGGCATAATAAACGTTATACCCATCCCATTTGGCGTACAGGACAATGTCGTCTGTCACCGTCGTGGATTCGCGCCAGTCCGCATATCTCGGATTCTGGGTGAAAATAATATTTTCGTATCCTTCAATACGAACAGTGAACTGGTCACCGTATTGATAATCGGGATATTCCCACCCAGAGAAGGTGTAGCTTCCTGCGTGGCTCTCCGTATCCGGGAACATATCCGTAGGAATAACCTCTCCCTCCGGTACGGCCAGATACACAAGCGGGCTGCCGTCGCGCAGGTCGAAGGTCACTGTGTGGGTCTGCTGGGGATAGGCATAGATGAACACGGTGGGTTCGGTATAGGTTCCCTCCAGAATCTCATCCCTTGTGAACTCAGCCACAGCGCCGCCGCGCAGGCCATACCACTTGCCCGGGGCGGCAGAGGTCATCGTGGCGGGAATGCTGCCTGTGAGTTTACCTGCCGCAGTGACGGCACTGGTGTACTCCTGGGTGCGCTCCTTCAGACTGGAGGCCTCCCACTGGCCGTTCTTCACCCGGAAGGTGACCGTAACAGGTTCGTCATCCGGACGGGACGGGGACTGGATGGTGACATTACAGTCATCACAGCCGGGACAGCCTTTGGGAACAGGCGTATCGCCGTCCAAATCCCAATTGTTAGAGGACAGTTTGATTTTCGCGGTATCTATGTCGGTATAGCAGGTAGTTGTGGCGATTGAGGGAGAGGCATACCCCAGCATAACATGATTCCCCTTGGAAACCGTGCCTGTATTCAAACAACTTCTGAGGTAGGTCCCTTGCCCCCTGGAAAAATATCCAATCATGCCTCCGGAATAGCTGGAAGTGCCCGTGGTTACGGTAGTGACGGACGCTGTGTTCAGGCAGTTGTCGAGCACCAAACCAAAGCAACCGATTACGCTGTTGCTATCGTTATTGCCCCGTACCCAATCGGCGGCAGAACCCAGAATGCCACCCGCGCGTCCTTCTAGTCGTGTTCCTGTGCTGGAAACTGTGCTGTTAATGCAAGCTGTATTATTGATATTAATTGTACACCGGTTTATCGATGCACTGCCCAATACACCGCCTGCAATATGGCTGCTGCTAATGTCGGAGTTCACCACTGTGCAGTAGCGGATATTCAGTTTCCTGGACGCGGTTCCAACCAGTCCGCCTGCACAGGGGCGGTATGCTACATTGGAGTAGGTCCCGTTTGTCTGGACCGTGGAATCTACGACATGGCAATTGTCAAGATCTGTCGAATAAGACCAATTACCATCGCAATAGTCTACAGCCACTAAAGCACCAGCGGCACAGTGCGGACCGCTTGCGGTCACAGCTGCATCGCTAATGGTCAGATTGTAGATTTTTGCATAGGCAACCCATCCAAACAATCCGGCAACATCCCTGTCGCAGGTGAAATTGCTGATGGTGTGGCCGCCGCCATAGAAAGTTCCCCAGAACGCGTGGTTTACGTCGATTCCGATCGGCGTCCATTCCGCACCGCCCAGGTCAATATCTGCCGTCAGCGCAAAATACTTATCGTGATATTTTGCGGTATCCTCGGAATTGACAACCTGTGCCAGATACCGCAGTCCTCCGGCGGAGGAAATGAGATAGGGGTCACTTTCTGTGCCGCTTCCCCCGGCAAAGCCCATCGTATCGGCACTCAGTTCTCCCTCCGTCACAGGCGGGGCTGCATCTGCGGCAGCTTCCGCCGCCAGGGCTGTCCCCGGGAGCATGCCCAGGCACATGACCAGGGTCAGAAGAACGGCCAGAACGCGCCTGCTCAGGAGCTTCATAATTCTCATGTATCTCTTCCTTTCTTTGCGGATTTACATACGGATGCAAAGGATCCGGCGGCCGGGCTGCCATAGCGTCTGCTGTAGGCCCCGCAGCTTTGCGTCCCGCCGTTTCCGGCGGTTTGCCAATATTCATCCCTGATTCTGCTGCCGTCTGCCGCCTCCGGTTCCCCCTCTATGGGACCCGGACCCACCCGGCGGGCGCGCTGCCTGAGATGCCGTGTGCCTCCTTCCATAACTTGTATTACGGAACAATCATTCCGTGGTAAAACGGGAATGTAAAAGCGCCCTTCTCCGCTCCGCCGGCGGAAAAAGAGCGCACACCGTGAGGCCAGTTGGGAAGAGCAAAAAAACTGGCCTGGTTGTCATGCATTTATTTCAATTCAACCTTGCTATTTCCAGTAAGGAGTGCTATAGTGACAATATACGGGTACTCTGCGGTCGTATGTCCCCGCGCTGCTTTACCACGGAATGATTGTTCCGTGGTGCTCTTTTTACAGCAGAAGCCGCATGCGCTCCAGCTGGCGGCGGTGGGTGTCCCCGGATTCCATGGTGTAGATCCGGGTGGTGTTTACGCTGGAGTGACCCAGGATATCCGCCAGACGGACGATGTCCTTCTCCATACTATAATATGTGCGGGCAAACAGATGGCGCAGGTTGTGGGGAAATACCTTCGTCTCCGCTACCCCTGCCTCGCGGCACAGACCCTTCATCTCGTGCCAGATGTTGCTGCGGTCCAGGGGACGGCCTGTGCGGGTGACAAACACCGGGCCCCCGGAGATGCCCCGCCGCCGGGCGTACTGGAGCAGCAGCCGCTGGAGCTTCCGGGGCAGGAGGACCGTGCGCACTTTCCCCTTGCCGGACACCTCCACCCGCCCCGCCGCTACCGCCGCTACGGTGAAAAACCGCAGCTCCCCCACCCGGATGCCCGTGGCGCAGATGGCCTGCATGACCAGCAGCAGCCGCTGGTTCCGCCGCCCCGCCGCCGCCAGCAGGCGGCGGTACTCCGCTTGGGTCAGCTCCCGGCTCTCGTCCCGGAAAATCTGCCGCTGGACCCGCACGGACCGCATCCGGCACTCCCTGCGGCCCAAAAAGGCAAACAGACGGTTGAGGGCTGCGGCGGCCCCGTTTACCCCGGCTGCGGTGCGCTCCGCCGCCAGGGCCTCCTGGTAGGTGCGGACCGCCTCCCGGTCCAGGGGCCGGTCCGCCAGCCAGAAGGCGAAGCGCCGGACCTCACAGCGGTACTTCTCCACTGTGGCGGCGCTCCGCCCCTCCTGGCGCAGGTGGGACGCGAAGGCCGGGAGAGAGGCCTCAATTGCAAAAACTGGCATAAAGTATCCCCCTTTCATGGGAAGCTGCCCGCAGTTTCTCACAAAAGGGGGATTTTTTAAGTCTATGCAGCGCCGTAAGGGCCGCAGGCGGCAGACGCGCCAGCGTTGGGGGAACTCCGGCCTGGGGCCGCAGACGCCTGGGAAGGCGCTCCGGCGCTCGGCACAGACGTGCTTCTCCGTGTGCTCCGTGTGGCTGCGTATCCCCCTTTTTGCAGCATATTTCCGATTTGCGTGGCGTTTTGGGCGAGAAAGGCTGCATTTGCTGCACCACGATACTACCGCAGCCGGGGCGCAAAGTCAAGAAAAAATGTGCGGCGCGGGGATGCTCGGGGGGCGGGCGCGTCTTTTTTTCGCCCCGCCGCATAATCGGCGAAAAAGGCGGCACTACTAATCCAAGATCACGTCCGGTCCCGGAGGCCGGACGGAAAAGGAGCGGATTTGTATGCACATCAACCACAGAAAAGCGGCGATTGTGGGATGCGGCTATGTGGGGGCCTCCATCGCCTTTCGCTTTTTGCAGCAGGGCCTGTTCTCCCAGCTGGTGCTGCTGGACGCCAACCGGGAGAAGGCGGAGGGGGAGGCCATGGATCTGAGCGACGGCCTGCCCTACGGCGCCGCCATGGAGATCACCGCCGGCGGCTACGACGACATCGCCGACTGCGCCCTGGTGGTCATCACTGCGGGGGCCAACCAGAAGCCGGGGGAGACCCGCCTGGACCTGATCGGCCGGAACACCGCCATTATGCAGAGTATTTTGAAGGAGATCACCGCCCGGGATTTCGGGGGGATCCTGCTGATCGTCTCCAACCCGGTGGACGTGCTGACCTATGAGGCGTGGCGGCTCTCCGGCTACCCCAGGGAGCGGGTCATCGGCTCGGGGACCGTGCTGGACACCGGGCGGCTCAAGCAGCTGCTGGGAGAGGAGCTGGGGGTGGACAGCCGGAATGTCCATGCCTTCATCATCGGGGAGCACGGCGACAGCGAGCTGGCGGTCTGGAGCGAGGCCAACGTGTCCGGGCTGGACCTGGAGAGCTTCTGCCGGATCCGGGGCCGGGCGCTGGAGAGCCGGGACATGTCCCGGATGTACCGCCAGGTTCGGGACAGCGCCTATGAGATCATCCGCCGCAAGGGAGCCACCTACTACGGCATCGCCATGGCGGTGGGCCGCATTGCGGCGTGCATCATCAAGGACGAGCGGGCGGTGCTGCCGGTGTCCGTGGTGCTGGAGGGACAGTACGGCCTGGACGGGCTGGCCCTGAGCCTGCCCTCCATTGTGGGGCGCAACGGGGTGGAGGAGATCCTGGAGATGCCCCTGAGCGAGGAGGAGAGCCAGGCGCTGCACACCTCCGCACGGCAGATGCGGGAGGCCATTGCCTCCGTGGAGGGCAGAAGCCCGGCGGTTTGCCGGTGAAAAAGCAGCCGCGTGATACATGCGTATCACGCGGCCGCTTTTTACCCATTGGAGGGGGCTTCTACCGGCCCCGGCGCTTCTCCCGCCGCTTCTCGCGGCGCAGAAGATACCGGCGCTCCTCCTCCGCCTCCCGGTTCTGGCGGGAGAGGCGCTGGCGCTGGGTCTTCTGCTGCTCCCGCTGGAGCTGGAGGGCCTGCTGGGCCTTGGTGCCGACGCCGGCGGACTGGGTCTGCCGCCTGGCCAGGCGCTGGGCCCGCTTGGGGCTGACGGTCCGGTCCGGGGCGCGCTGCACGGCCAGGGCGGGGGAGAAGTCCAGGCGGTCGTAGCGCGCCAGAACACAGGCCCAGACCTCCGCGTCCCGGGGCTCCGCGCCGAAGGTGAGCTTGCAGGCCTCGTACCGGCCCCCGCTCTCCCGCTCGAAGACGCCGACCCAGAAGGGGGGATCGAACAGGACGGTCAGCTTTGACTTGGCAGTTTCCATGGGTGGGTTCCTCCTTTAATATGATATGCGTGCGCCGCAGGGAATGGACGACCAAAGGAGGAAGGCTACTGACAGCACGGGGCTGCTCCCGGACTACCAACCGGGATGTGTTTTGATCCCTGCTGCGGCTATTGTAGCAGGAATCGGGCGGAGCGTCAACGGCGCGGGGCCCCCTGCGCGCCGGGGGCGGAGAAAAATTCCGGCTGGTTTGCCAAAAGGGCCTTGACAGATGTACACTACTGTGGTAGTATGACCTTGCAAACGACTGGAGTAGTGTGAAAGGAGGCCGCTATGGACGGCAAGCTGTTTGATTCGGAACTGAAGGTGATGGGGGTGCTCTGGCGGGAGGGGGAGGCCACCGCCAAGCACATCTCCGACGTGCTGGCGGAGGAGGTGGGGTGGAACATGAACACCACCTACACCCTCATCAAGCGGTGCATCAAGAAGGGGGCGGTGGAGCGGCGGGAGCCCAACTTCCTCTGCCGGCCCCTGGTCTCCAGGGAGGCGGTCCAGGCTGCGGAGACCGACGAGCTGGTGGGCAAGCTCTTCGACGGCTCGGTGGACAAGCTGTTTGCCGCCCTGGTGGGCCGCAGGCGGCTGTCGGCGGAGCAGCTGGAGCGCCTGCGGGAGATCGTGGGGGAGTGGGAGTGAGGTGGCGGTTATGAGCTTGCTGCAGATGAGCTTCCAGGGGGGCGCGCTGATTCTGGCGGCGGCGCTCCTGCGGGCGCTGACCCTCCACCGCCTGCCCAAGGGGACCTTCCTGGCCCTGTGGGCCGTGGCGGCGGCCCGGCTGCTGGTCCCCGTCTCCATTCCCTCGCCCTGGAGCGTGTACGCCCTGGCCCCGGCGGCGGCGGAGAGCCCGGCGGGGCGGCTGCCGGCGGGGACGGTTCTGCCGGGGGCGGCCCCTGTGCCGCCGGCTCCCGCCGCGCCGCCGGCGGAGACGGGGGGAGGGGTTCCGGTGTGGACGCTGGTGTGGCTGGCGGGAGTGCTGGCGTGGGGCGGGTTCTTCCTGGTCTCCTACCTCCGGTGCTGCCGGGAGTTTCGCACCGCCCTGCCGGCGGATGAGGCCCCGCTCCGGGAGCGGCTGGCGGCGGGCGGGCTGCGCCGCCCGGTGGCCCTGCGGCGGTCGGACCGGATCGCCGCGCCCCTGACCTACGGGATTCTCCGGCCGGTGATCCTGCTGCCCAAGACCCTGGACGGGGCCGGCGGCGCCCGGATGACCTGGATACTGGAGCACGAGCTGACCCACATCCGCCACTTTGACGCCCTGTTCAAGCTGGTGCTGACGGCGGCGGCCTGCCTCCACTGGTTCAACCCCCTGGCGTGGGCCATGTACCTGCTGGCCAACCGGGACATGGAGCTGCGCTGCGACGAGGCGGTGGTCCGGCGGCTGGGGGTGGACCGGCGGGGGGACTACGCCCGGACCCTGATCAGTATGGAGGCGTGCAAAAGCGGGCTGGGTCCCCTGACCAGCGCCTTCAGCAGAAATGCGGCGGAAGAAAGGATTGTTGCGATTATGAGACTGAAAAAACGTTCCCTGGCCGCCCTGCTGGCGGCAGCGGCGCTCATCTGCGGCGTAAGCGCGGCCTTTGCCACCTCGGCGGCCCCGGCGGAGGAGGATCTGCGGGAATATCTGACCATGATCCCCGGCAATGACTTCTCAGAGGAGGAAAGTCAGCGGCTTTTCGCCCTGTGGATCGACGATTACGAGGACATGACCGTGGCGACGTTCCGGGAGAAGATGCGCAGCGGGCGGAACGACAGGGATATGGAGCTGATCGAGCGGTTCTCCCTGAGCCAGGCGGCCTACTCCCTGCCCGCCGGGCGGGAGGCGGAGGCCCTGGCGGCCTTCGGCGGCTACTTTTTCAACGTGTATGAGCCCCTGACGGCGGACAGGTGGCGGACCAGGAGCTTCGACGGGATCGGGAGCGGCGGGGCGGAATTTATGTACACCCTGACCATTCTGGATGAGAACGCCCTGAAGGTGGGGGAGTATGAGGCGCTCAGCCGGGAGGCGAAGGAATTGCTCCGCCGGCCCCTGGCGGATATGGCGGACGCGGCGGAGGTGGAGCGGCTGAGCACCGCCGCCCTCCAGGTGGAGCTGGGGTACTATATCAGGTCCTTCGGGCCGAAGGGCGACACGGATGACGCGGCCCTCTACGCCGAAACGTCCCGGCAGGTTGCCTCCACCTGGGATGAGGTTCTCTCCCCCTATGTCCCCTTCGGCCTGACGTACCGGTTTGACGACCCGGACGGCGACGGCAACGGCCTGACCATGTGGTTCCAGGGGCAGGAGGTCCGGGGCATCTGGGACGAACAGGAGGTCCTCTGGATCAGCGAGCACACCGGGAACGGCAGCTACTCCGACAGCGCGGTGGAGCTCTATGCCGTCTATACCGGCGGGGTGCTCACCGGCCTGCGCCCGGCCACGCCGGAGGAGCAGGCGCAGTGGGACGAGATGCGCGAGAGCGCCCTCAATGCCGCGATCCACCTGGGCACTGCGTCCCTCTCGGCGGAGAGTGAGACGCGGGAGTTCCCCCGGGCCACCCGGGCGGACTACGACGCCCTTCTGTCCCTGAAAACGGCGGATTACAGGGAAGAGACCCTGGAGGCGTTCAACCAGCGCCTGCTGGACTGGGCCAACGCCAACGAAGACGCCTACAACCGCATCAACTGCGACGTTATCTGGAACGACTGCGCCGTGGAGCTGACGGAGGAGGAGCGGGCCTTTGCCACCCTGACCTGCCGCCACTCCGGCACGGAGAACGGCATGATGATCCGCGCCCTCCACACCGGAAGGGCGGAGCAGGACCCCGGCTTTGCCGCCAGCCTGCCGGAGCGGACCGTCGAGAGGGACGGCAGCGTCATGGCCTGGTGCGATCTGTACTATGACGTGTCCTACCACGTTGCCGACAAATCCGCCGTGACCGTGGGGGAGCGGGACGCGTGTGTGGGCGGGATGCTGAGCGCCATCTCCGCCTTCTGGCAGGAGACGGACATGGAGGCGCTGCTGGCGATGACCGAGGAGGACGTCGCCGCCCGGTTCAGCGCCTGGGCGGCGGCGTACAGTACGGCGGGGGTGACCTTCGCCCCCGTCACTGCGGACAGCATCCACTTTGAGCATATGGACGAGCGCGGCATCTACGGCGAGGACCGGGGCGGAGAGACATAAAAAGGGAAGACAGGACCGCTCCGGATAATGGAGCGGTCCTGTGGTATGTGGATGTGTGCGGCGCCCTAGCCCGCCGGGGCCCGCCGCCGGTTTTTCTCCTGGATCTTCCGCAGGGTCTTGCGGTAGCGCTCGGCGATGGGGCCGGCGTCCTTGTAGATGGCCGCCCGGCACAGCCAGCGGAGGCCGCTCTTCTCCGAGGTCACGATCAGGTAGAGCCGGCGGTGCGCCTGGCACTTTAAGCGCTGGACCTGCTCGCCGGGGGTGGTGCGCACCCAGCGGCCGGGGGCCAGGCGCTCGCCGCACAGGGGACAGGCCGGCTGGGACACCTCCCGCCGGTTCTTGCAGGCCCAGCGGGTGTCGAACAGGCCCAGCTCCAGCTCCCACAGAGGGAGCTTCCCCTTCTGCTTGGGGGGGCGGCGGAAGAGGGCGAGGCCGGGAATGCGGTCCAGCATGGTCTGGTAGACCAGCACGGTGTAGTAGGTGTCGTTCCAGGCGCTGTGGAAGTCCAGGTCGGTGTCCAGGCCCAGATCCGTCACCGCCTTCTCCAGGGAGGGCTGGCAGCCCAGCTCCCCGGTGAGGAGCTTCTGGTAGATGTATTGGAGGTCGTAGTACTCGCACGTCCAGTCCGCGTCAAAGGAGAGGTGGTGGAAGGCGAAGTTGCTTAAAAGAACCTCCACGTCGTTGCTGCCCCACTCCACAAAGACGGGGGCGGCCCCGCACCAGTGCAGGAAGGCGGGCCCCAGGTCCAGAAAGCCGGGGGCGGCGTACAGCAGCTCCTGGAGCTCCCCCCGCTCGTAGGGGAGCAGGCGGTAGGTGCGGTTTTCGATCTTGCGGCTGGCCTTGGGACAGATGTAGCTGTGGAAGGAGTCCAGCATGGCGCCGGTGTCCTTCTCCACCTTGATGGCGGCAACCTCGATGAGTTCATGGAAGGGAAGCCGCTCCCCTGTGCGGCTGCGGTAGAAGGTGGTGTTCCACTCCAGATCCAAAAAAATCAGCTCGGACATTTGTCATCGCTCCAGTAATTTTTTCATATCTGCTGGGAGAGGGGCGGCGAGGGAGAGGGTGTGGCCGGTGGCGGGGTGGACGAGGGTCAGCCGGGCGGCGTGGAGGGCGGGCCGGGGGATCAGGGCGCGGTCCTCCGTGCCGTAGAGCCAGTCCCCCGCCAGGGGGCAGCCCAGGGCGGCCATGTGCACCCGAATCTGGTGGGTGCGCCCCGTGCGGGGCGTGAGCTCCACCAGGGAGAAGGGGCCCGACGCCGCCAGCACCCGGTAGTCCGTCCGGGCGGGGCGGCCCTGGGGGTCCGCCTGCCGCCGGATGGCGGAGCCGGGGGCCCGGCCGATGGGCAGCTCCACAGACCCGGCGGCGGGCTGGGGCGCGTCGGCGCACACGGCCAGATACTGCCGGGTAAAGCCGCCGCCGTGGAGCTGGCGGCGCAGGCGGTCGTGGACCCAGCCGTTTTTGGCCACGGCCATGAGGCCCGTGGTGCCCCGGTCCAGCCGGTTTACCGGGTGAAAGGAGAAGCCCGGGCCCAGGTAGTGGGCCAGCCCCTCCGCCAGCGTGGGCTCGCCGGGGGAGAGGGAGGAGGGGATCACCGCCAGGGGCGCGCTCTTGTTCAGGATGAGCAGGTGCTCGTCCTCCCAGCGGACGTCCAGATCCATGGCCGCCGGACGGACGGCGGTGGGCCGCTCCGCCGCCGGCAGGTCCACCGCCAGCCGGTCGCCGGCGCGCAGCACCGCGCTGGTGAACACCCGGACGCCGTTGACCGTCAGCCCGGTCTCCGTCCGTTTCAGGCGGGCGATGCGGGCGGTGGAGAGGCCCAGCTCCCCCTTCAGCAGGCTTTTGACCGTCCGCCCGGCCTGCTCCGGCTTCACCAGCAGCTCCACGCCCGTCGCCTCCCCCGCTGAAAACCTTGCCTATAGTATACAACAAGAACCGCGGGTTTTCAATATGTAGAATGCCGCCTTCTCCAGGAAATCCTGGGAAGGCGGCTGCGCGTAATGAAGCGTATATGCTCGTCACCGGGCGGAAATTCGGGAACAGCAGTGGGCCCAGGCCCGAAACAAAGTTCTTTTTGATACTTTTTCTTTCAAGAAAAAGTATGGCTGCCCTACTTCTCCCGCATCCGCAGCATCCGCCGGC
>CAJTOM010000069.1 GCA_910577915.1 uncultured Oscillospiraceae bacterium | reverse complement strand
TTTCCCCACTGAGCCCACCGAGCCCTCTGAGCCCACCGAGCCCACCGAGCCCTCTGAGCCCACCGAGCCCACCGAGCCCTCTGCGCCCTCTGAGCCCACCGAGCCCGATGACGGGAACACCCCCGACATCCCCGTCCTCCCCGAAACCCCCGAGCTCCCCGACGACGGCCCCGACGTCCCTGACGGCGTCGTCACCATCCCCGACGAGGACGTTCCCCTGGGCGGCGAGCCCGCTGCCGCGCCTGTGACCATCGCGGATGAGGCCGTGCCCCTGGCCGGTCTTCTGAGCCTGGCCCAGCTGCTCGACGAGCTCTACCGCCACGAGGACCGCCCCGCCGTGGACCTGCCCGAGGGCTTCCCCTTCGCCTCCCACGAGTACGCCCCGGCCATCTGCTGGGCCCTGGACAACGCCCTGGTGGTCAACACCGAGGCCGAGCCCCTGGACCCCGATGAGCTGCTGACCGTGGGTCTTCTGCGCAAGGTTCTGACCAACTACGCCCTCCTCAAGGGCCAGGAGGACTTTGTGGTGGAGCTCACCGGCGAGGATGACGACCTTGTCCTCGACCTGGGAGAGCGCCTCACCGTCTTCTACGCCCAGCTGGAGGCTGCGGAGTAAATCCCCGGCCCCCCCGGCACATAAGCGACCCCCGGACGGCTCGCCGTCCGGGGGTTTTTTGTCATCCCGCGGTATACACCTTGTCGGGCTCCACCACCATACCGGGCTCCATCGCCCCCGGCACCTGGTTTTTCCCGTCGGTGAAGATCACCAGCACATTCTCCCAGCTCTCCGGGAAGGTGTAGCTCCAGGTCCCGTCCGCCTCTGGCGTACAGGCCGCGCCGGGCCAGGGAGCCGCCTCCTTCACCGCCCCCGTGCTCTCGTCGTAGACGTAGGCGTAGATGGTCTCGCCCCAGTCCTCCGGCCGCTGGAAGTGGATGGCGGTTCCCGCGTCCACATTCCGGGGCCCCTGCACGGTGAAGACCCAGGACCGGACGGTCTCGCCGCCCGCCCCTTTGGCCCGGAGGGTGATGGTCACCGCGCCCTCCTCGCCGCTCTCCACCGTCACCCGGTCGCCGTCCTGGAAGGGGACTGCCTCGCCGCCGTCCACGCTGTAGCTGCCGCTCTCCGCGCCCTCCAGCCGGAGCACCGCCTCCGCCGCGCCGCCGGAGAGGATAAAGCTCTCTGTCTCCAGCCCCGTCTCCGGCAGGTCTGGTATCTCCAGGTACCCGTCCTCATAGAGGACCGCCACCCCGCCGGCCAGGATGCTCCCGGTGAGCACCCCGCCGGAGACGGTGTACGTCATACCGCTGCCGGCCCGGTCCGTGTAGGTCCCGTCCGCCAGGTCCACGGGGGTATGGAGGTTGTAGCTGTACCGCCCGGCGTTCACCAGCACCAGCCCCCGCTCTCCCCGGCCGATGAGGAGCACGGTCTCCTCCTCGTCGGCGTTGAAGAGCCGTTCGCTCTCCCCAACCATGGCGTTGCGGAAGCGGTTCACCGCCGCCACCCGCTCGTCCCGGAAGAAGGGGCTGCCGGCGGCCCCGATGCGGTTCATGCTCCCCCACATATTGGAGGCGGAGGCCCCGTAGGGCCGGTCGAAGAAGAGGGGGGTGCCGCTGCCCCGCGCGCAGACCACGGCCCAGCCCTGGATGACCTGGTCCTCGGTGAGGCTCACCGCAGTGCCGTCGTTGCAGTAGTTGTCGTGGGACTCCACCCAGGTGACGGCGGTGGGGTTCTCCACATCGATACGCAGGCTCTCCAGCTCCCCGGCGCTCAGCCGGCCGGAGGCCAGCGCCTCCCTTACCGCCGCGCCGAAGGCGCTGGCGGTGGTGCCGCCGATGGCCTCCTGATAGGCCTCGATCCGCTCCCCGTCCCCCTGGAGCACCTCGCCGTAGTTAAAGATTCTCTCATCGATCTCCCCGGTGACCCGCTGCCAGAAGTTGTTCTCCTCCGCGCTGGGGTCCTTCGGGTCGTCCGGCAGGCCGATGTGCTTGGCGGTGTCGTAGCGGAAGCCGTCCGCGCCGCAGTCGATGCACTCGTTGAGGTAGGCGATGAAGTAGTCCTGGAAGGCCGGATTCTCCGTGTTCACGTCCGGCAGGCCCCCCATCTGCCCGGTGGTGCACTCCAGCCGGTCGTCCCACTGTACGATCTCGTTGAAGCCGTTGGCGTGGTAGAGCTTCTCCCGTCCCCCGGCGGCGCTGATCAGGCTCTCGCTGACGCTGTCCAGGTCCGGGGTGGTGTGGTTGGGGACCACGTCTACGATCACCTTGATGCCGTACCGGTGGGCCGCCTCGCACATGGCGGTAAATGCCTCCTTGGTGCCCAGCTGGTAATTGCCGATGGTCCAGTCGGTGGGCTGGTAGTGGTAGTACCACTTTCCCTCTCCGTTGAGCTGCATACCGCCGCCGCCCCCCGCCACACAGGCGTTGATGGGGGAGGTCTGGATGGCGGAGAAGCCCGCCCAGGCGATGTCCTCCATGCTCTCGGTGATGGTCTCGAAGGACCAGCACCAGGCGTGGAGGATGGCTCCCTCCTCCACCGTCTCCGTCAGTCCGTAGGGGTTCCGGGGGCTCTCGCCGCTCCCCTTCTCCTCCGCGCCGCACCCCGCCGCCAGCACCAGCAGCATCGCCGCCGCCAGCGCCGCCGCGCCGCGTCTGTAAACACCTCGTCTGTTCATTATGCCTCCTGTCCGGCCGGCGCCGCCGGCCTATGTTCGTTATATGCGGGAAGCCCTTTTCCCGCCAGAGGGATGCCGCACACCACCTCCGCCGACTCCTCCGCCAGCGCCGCCAGCGTCCTGTGGAGCCGCCCCAGGGTACGGATGTAGTCCAGGATCTCCGGGTCGTAGCCGTCCCCGCCGGCGAATATGTCCACGCTGACCACCGCCAGCAGCGCCGCCCGTTCCATCAGCGCCCTCACGCCGGAGAGGATCCGCGCCTCCGCCCCCGCCCGGCCCGCCCCCGCCGGGGACCACAGCTCGTTAGCCAGCAGGTTGCCCAGGTCCTCCACCAGCACAAAATCCCCCGGCAGGACCGCCGCGCCACCCAGGTCCACAGGCTGCTCCAGGGTGACGAAGGTCCGCCCCGCCGCCGCGCCGTGGCGGGCACGCATGGCCCGGTGCCGGGCCACCCTGGCCGCCGCCTCCGGGCCTGTGTTCTCCATGGTGGCCAGGTACACCGCCCGCCCGCCCCCCTCCGGGGGCATTCTGGAGAGGAGGGTCCGCTCGGCATAGGCGGACTTGCCGCTGCCACTGCCGCCGGTGATAAGAAGCAGGCTCACAGCGGCTGATAGGCGTCGATGCCGATGCCGTCGAAGGAGGGCATCTCGAAGTAGACCCCCAGGGCCATATCGATCAGGGGCATGGCGGACACGGCCCCGGTGCCCTCCCCCAGGGCCATTCCCAGCCGCAGCAGAGGCTCCTGCCCCAGGGCCTCCATCACATAGCCCGCCCCCGGCTCGGCGGACAGGTGGGAGGCGATGAGCGCGTCTCCCGCCGCCGGGCACAGCCGCACCGCCGCCAGGGCGGCCACGGTGGAGATAAAGCCGTCCATCACGGCAGGCGTCCGGTTCAAAGCGCAGCCCAGGTAGAACCCGGTCATCGCGGCGATGTCGAACCCTCCCACCTTGGCGATAACGTCCACCGGGTCGGCGGGGTCTGGCCGGTGGAGGGCGATGGCGGCGTCAATCACGGCAATTTTTCTCTCCAGCCCCGCGTCGGAGAGCCCGGCCCCCTTGCCGGTCATCTCCCCGGCGGGGCGGCCCAGCAGCACGGCGGCCACGGCACTGGTGGTGGTGGTGTTGCCGATGCCCATCTCCCCGGCGGCCAGCAGGGTAAAGCCCTTCCCCGCCAGCTCTCCCGCCAGCTCCAGACCCGCCAGCAGCACCGTAAGGCACTCCTCTCTGGTCATGGCCGGCTCCTGTGACAGATCCCTTGTCCCCTGTCTCACCTTGATTGAGCGCAGGCCCGGCGCCTCGGTGCACATCCCGGCATCCACCGGCAGCACCTCCGCCCCGGCCACCCGGCCCATACAGCACACGCTGGCCTTGCCGGCGGCCATATTTCCCGCCACAATGGCGGTAACGCCGCTGTCGGTCTGGGTAACCCCCTGGGCCACCACGCCGTTGTCCGCGCAGAAGGCAGCCACGCACTTCCGGTACGTCCGCCGCAGGGGGGCCACCCCCGCCATCCGCGCCACGGTCTCCTCCAGCAGCCCCAGCCCGTGGAGGGGCTTGGCCACCGCGTCCCAATGGGCTTTGGCTTTTGCGATCTGCTCCGCGTCAGCGGGGCAGATCGCGGAGATGGCGGCGTCCAGCCGCCGGGTCAGGTTATCCATAGCGGGTCCTTTCTTCGCGCCCTCCGGGCGCGAGGGGTAAATTCTTCTATACGGAAGCTTGCGGGGGCTCTAGGGCTGCAACCCAGCCCCCCTCGCGCCCGGCGGGCGCGGCACTCAGTTCGGCTCCTCCAGCTCCAACCCCTGATTATGCTTCAAAAGATACCCTACCGGCCACTCCCCGGAGTAGGCAATCAAACTCCTCCCCCGGAAATCCTCCAGCAGCGCCGCGTCGGCGCAGAGCGTCAGCTCCTTGGGCTCCACAGGGGACGCGGCGATCCGCCGCAAATGATCGTAGGGCAGTCCGTTCATCCGCAGCTCCACGCCGTATTCGGCGCGCATCCGGTACTGGAACACGTCGAATTGCAGCGTGCCCACCACCCCCACAATGACCTCCTCCATACCGGCGTAGGGCACCTTGAAGATCTGGATTGCGCCCTCTTGGGCAATCTGCTCGGTGCCCTTGATGAACTGCTTGCGCTTCATGGTGTCCACGGGGGACACCCGCATGAAGTGCTCCGGCTCAAAAGTGGGGATGCCCTGAAACTTGAACTTTTTCCCCGGCGCCGTCACCGTGTCGCCGATGGCGAACAGGCCGGGATCAAATACGCCGATGATGTCCCCGGCGTAGGCCTCGTCGATGATCTCCCGCTCGGCGGCCAGCATCTGCTGGGGCTGGCTGAGGCGTAGCTTCTTGCCGGACTGCATGTGGTAAACCTCGCTGTCCCGCTGGAACTTGCCGGAGCACACACGCATAAAGGCGATGCGGTCCCGGTGGGCCTTGTTCATGTTGGCCTGAATCTTGAACACAAAGGCGGAGAAATCCGGGGAGAATGCGTCGATCTCCCCCGCGTCGGACACCCGGTTGGTGGGCGGGGTGGTCATGCGCAGAAACTCCTCCAGAAAGGGCTCCACGCCGAAGTTGGTCAGGGCGGAGCCGAAGAACACGGGGCTCAGCGTCCCGGCCCGGACGGCCTTCATGTCGAAGTCCCGGCCCGCGCCCAGCAGCTCCACCTCCTCCCGGAGGGCCTGCCAGCGCGCCTCGCCGATAAAGTTGGCGGCGGCGGGGTCCTCCAGGTCCACCTCCACGGAGGCGGCCTTCTTCCCCCGCCCCTCGGCGGAGAAGAAGAGGATGCTGGCCCTCTCCCGGTCATAGACCCCCTGGAACTCCCTGCCGCAGCCGATGGGCCAGTTGACGGCGTAGGTGTCGATCCCCAGCTCCCGCTCCACCTCCTCGCACAGGGACAGGGGGTCCTTGGTCTCCCGGTCCATCTTGTTGATGAAGGTAAAGATGGGGATATGCCGCATGGCGCAGACCTTAAACAGCTTTCGGGTCTGGGGCTCCACGCCCTTGGCCCCGTCGATGACCATCACGGCGGAGTCCGCCGCCATGAGGGTGCGGTAGGTATCCTCGGAGAAATCCTGGTGGCCCGGCGTGTCCAAAATGTTGACGCAGTAGCCGTCGTGCTGGAACTGCATGACGGAGCTGGTGACGGAGATGCCCCTCTGCTTCTCGATCTCCATCCAGTCGGAGGTAGCGGCTCTGGCCCGCTTGCCCTTGACCTCCCCGGCCTGGGCGATGGCCCCGCCGTAGAGGAGAAATTTTTCTGTCAGCGTGGTTTTACCCGCGTCCGGGTGGGAGATGATGGCGAAGGTCCGCCGTCTCGTAATTTCTTCCTGTAATCCAGCCATGGTGTATTGGCCTCCTCACTCATTTTCTTCGGTGCTTCCTTGTTTCTGCATCGGTCCGGCCTCCTGGTTGGATCATACCATCTCGCCTGCGTTTTCTTGCAAGAAAACGCAGCAAAAAGAACCTTCATCCGGGACTGGACCCATTGCGGTTCCAGGATTTCTGTCCGGTAACGGTACTACCCTGCTCCCCTGAGAATCGCATCAATCCCTACGCGCCGGCCTCCGCCAGCAGCATACGCAGCAGCTCCACCGGATTCTCCGGCGTCAAAACCGCCCCCTGCGCCACCAGCTCCTCCCGGCTGCGGTAGCCCCACGGGGCGGCGGCGGGGACCATGCCCACCTCCCTGGCGAAACGCATGTCCGTGCCGCTGTCCCCCACGTAGGCCATCTCCCCGGCGGGGAAGGGCAGCACGGCCAGCACCGGCGCGGCGGCGGCCGGGTCCGGCTTCAGGGGCCGGTCCTCGGTCCGGCCGAAGACGCAGCGGAAGGGGACGTCCGGAAAGAAGTGCCGGACGATCTTGCGCACGGTGCCCTCCGTCTTGTTGCTGAGCACCCCCAGCGCCAGCCCCTGCCGGACCAAGCCCTCCAGCAGCTCCGGCACGCCGGGGTAACAGACGGTCTTCTCCGTGCAGTGGGCCACGTAGTCACCCCGGTACCCGTCCAAAATGGCCTGGAGGATCTCCTCGGAGGCGTCCGGCGGCGCGGCCTTTTTCACCGCCTCCCGGATGCCGCCGCCCACGAACCCCGCGCAGGTCCGCACCGGGTGGGTGGGCAGCCCCTGGGCGGCCAGCGCCCGGTTCAGCGCCCCGGCGATGTCCGGAATCGTATCCAGCAGCGTCCCATCCAAATCAAAAACCACCGCCCGCAGCATGGCCCCGACCTCCTCGTCTCTGTGTCGTTCATCTCTATAGCCGGCCGGCTTGAGAAGCCGCAGCGCCGCTTCCCATGTCAATCGACTCTATTATATCCCTAATTTTCCAAATGTCAATTTGCATTCCCGCACCTGCGCCCATCAAATTTTATGCCGGTTGCACGCCCCCGTGCAACTTCTTCCTGTTTTGATCCCCCACATGTAGGGAGCACCACCACCGCGGTAACCAAGTCCGAAAGTAAGTGCGACTAGGCCTGGTACCGGGCCGCGTGCGGCAGGGTCAAGAAGACCGCACAGAGCGTACCTTGACAACCGCATATAGAAACCCGCCCATGGCAACACCCTCTGACACAGCGGGCTGCCGTCAGAGGGTGTTGGATCTGTATTCACAACCGCCGCCCGCCGTCCGGACGGTCCCTTTCCCCCTCTGGGAGAAAACGCTCCGCCTATCCGGCATTCTCCGGCTGCGCATACCGAGGCTTATGGCCGCCGGCTCTCTCAGCTCTCCGCCTCCGCCGGCGCGGGGGAGGCGGGGGCGGGATCCTCTCCCACCTCCATCAGCTGCCGCCAGACAGTATCGACCTCATCCAGGCACTTGAAGTAGCTGTCGGTCAGCACGTCCTGGGGGATGGCCAGCTCCTGGGCCAGGCGGCTGATCTCCGCCCAGTCGGCCCGCTCGTAGCTGAGGATCAGGTCATAGAGCATACCGCAGCGGCCCTCGTGGAGCAGCAGCGCGTCCTTGATGGCCTGGTTGACGGGAATCTCCGCCAGAATCTCCTCCATCGGCGCGGCGATCAGGTAGTTGAGGGTGGAGAACATGCCCATGAGGTAGGCCTCGTTCTTAGAGATGGGCATATTCTTGGCCAGCTTCATCAGCTCACTGGCAAAGGAGCCTCTGGTGAAGGAGAGCTTCAAAAATTCCGCCTGGTTCTCATCAAAGCCGCCCCCCGAGACCCCCGAGCCCATCAGATAGATCCACTGGCGCAACTGTCCCAGGCCCAGAACCACAATCGCCTGGTGGACCTCCGTGGCCCGGTTGCGCAGGGCGAAGTATGCGGAGTTGACGATCCGCAGCAGGCTGTAGGTCAGCGTGGCGTCCATCGCGATGATCTGCTCAATCTCCTCGATGTCCGGCTCATCCTTGGTGATAGCCACCATCAGCCGGAAGAAGTTGCTCTGGAGGTAGCTGCTGGAGTGGACGGCAGTAAACATCTGCTCCGCCACATACCGCCCCTCCATGGCATCCACCTCCATGATGTGGGCCCGCTGGTAGAGCTCCTCATCATCCACCCCGGTGGCCACGCACTGCTTGCCCATACTGTGGGCCATCTCCACGATGTTGCGGATGCTGGCGTCGGAGTTGGTGTGGAAGTTGATCTTGATATAGTCGAAGCGGTCCAGAATGGAGATATACCGGGGGGAGAACTGGAACTCATTGACCGCCACCTTATACCCGTCCTTGGCGTAGCGCTCCACGAAGTGCATGGCCAGGGGGTGGATAATAACGCTGTCGTCCACCTGGATCACCAGATCCTCCGGGCTGAAGAGCTTGGGCGTCTTCTTCATCAGCAGGTTGGTGGTGAAGGTCATAAAGTTGCGCACGCCCTTGAAGCTCTTGTCGGTGTTCTGGATGAGAAAATTGTAGATGGTATCTGCGGCGGCAAAGTCCTGGCCCTCCCCGCTCTCGTAGGCGCTGCTCTCCCCCGCGTAGCGGATCTCGTAGCCCAGGTTTTTGCCATGCAAATCCTTGATGGGCTGGCGAACGATATATTTGTTGGTCTGTCTGTTAGCCATCAGCGGACTCCTCCCTATTTGCCTGCCTTCGCCTGGGCCGCCTTAACCAGCAGGTGATCCATCACGTCCACCAGATGGCCAATCTCCGGCTTCGTCAGCTGCTCGTCGGCCCCCAGCTGGCGGCCCTTGATGCGCATCTCCTCACTGATGAGGGAGGAGAAGATGATCAAGGGGATGCAGTTGAAGCGGTGGTTATCCTTGACCAGCTTGGTCAGCCGGTGTCCGTCCATCTGGGGCATCTCGATGTCGGTGATGATCAGGGCCACGTCCTCATGGAGGTCACGGCTGACGGGAATCCCATTGAGGGCCTCCCACAGCTCCCGGCCGTTGGAGAACATCCGCAGGTTGACATACCCCGCCTTGCGCAGGGAGGTCTCGATCATTTTGCTCAGCAGGATGGAGTCCTCCGCCACCCAGATGGGCTGGTCGTTGCGGGACCGGGGGCCCAGGGAGTCGATCTCCTCGATCTGGATGGAGGTCTCCGGGGCGATCTCCGCCACGATGCGCTCGAAGTCCAGGATGGTCACCAGATCCTCGCCGCACTGGGCGATGCCGGTGGCCACGCCCTCCGCCCCGCCGGAGACGGTCTTATCCGGCTTCTGGATGTCGGTCCAGGAGATGCGGCTGATGCGCACCACGCTGTGGACCCGGAAGGCGATGTACATCTTGTTGAAGTTGGTGATGATAAAGAGGTCCTTGACTCCCTTGTTGTCCGACTCGCCGTTGAGATACTTGGGCAGGTCCACCACCGTGATGACCGCGTCCCGGGGCTTGAAGATGCCCTCCACCGCCGGGTGGGCGTGGGGCATGTGCTTCACCGGGGCGGAAATCAGGATCTCCCGCACCTTCGCCACATTGATGCCGTAGAGGTTCCCGTCGATGGTAAATTCCATGATCTCAATTTCGTTGGTACCGGACTCCAGCAGAATCTGGTTCTCATGCGTCTCAGCCATGTTTTGACACTCCTATCTACAATTAAATTCGCCTGACCCGCGCCATGTATGATTCAGAACAGGACGTCCTGCCGGCCGTAGGACCGGATGCAGCCCTGGCCGCTGACCACGTCGAAGAGCAGCGTGCGGGCCACATTGCCCCCCACGTCCTCCGCCAGCAGGCGGATGCCCTCCTGGCGCAGTATGGTGTGGACGCTCTCAATATTCCGCTGGCCGATGTTTCCCAGATTGCCGCCTTTGACCTCGAACATCTTGGCCCCGCCGGCGATCTTCACCGTAATCCGGCCTCTGGAGGCCCCCTTCGCCTCCATCTGCCGCAGCGTCTCCCGGATGCCGGTATCCGCGTATTTCAGCGGATTCTTCCGGCCCGCCTCCATATTCAGGGGCAGCATGATGTGCAGCAGCGCCCCCAAATTCAGCCGCTGGTCATGAAAGCACAGACCGATGCAGGAGCCCAGGGCGTAGGTAATCAGGATCCCCGAGCCCTTGGCCAGCTTCATGTCCGCGATTCCAACCGTTATTTTCTCGCTCATTCCGCAACGCCTAGTTTCTTTAATAAGAAGTTGAGAGACCGGAGATCCGGTGAGAGCAGCAGATGGCAGGGAACCTTTCTGCCGTCACAGGTGAAATTCCCGGCAATATTCATGACATAATCGCTCATGCCGCCGTACTCCGCCATGGGGACAGAGAGGATCGCCCCCTGCATATCCACCGCAAAGGCGGGCACCGTCAGATTGACGGAGATGTCCGACAGCCCCGAGAGGGCGTTGATAAAGGTGGAGATCATAATGTTGCCCACCTCCACCAGGGTGGACTGGCGCAGCTCGTCCAGATCCGCGTACTCCTTGATGGGCTCCCCCAGCATGCTCTCCAGCACGATGTTGATAAACTCCAGCTGCTGTACCGCCAGCAGGATGCCGCTCATCTGGCCGCTCATGCCCACCAGCACGCCGGCGGTGACCTCCTCCGGCCCGCCCATCCAGTCGATGGCCTCGTTGTAGTCCATAAAGCGCACCTCCGGCAGGGTGATGCGCACCTCCCTGCCCAGCAGGGTGGACAGCGCCGTAGCTGCGTTGCCGGTGCCGATGCTGCCAATCTCCCGCAGGGTGTCGATCTCCAGGGAGCTCAGCTCTTCGAATTTCTTCATCGCTATATCCTACCCCCTCGTCTAGCTTCTCAGTCCGTTGATGGTGGTCTCAATCTCATCCGAGGTCTGCATCATCTTCAGGGCATAGCCGTAGGCCCGCTGGGATTCGATGACCTTGATAAACTCCGTGGTGATGTCCACGTTGCTCATCTCCAGCATCCCCCGCTTCACCTCGCCGGTGCCCAGGTAGAGCTGGCCGTTGCGCTCCGTGGGCAAAAACCGGGAGCTGTCGGCGTGCTCCATCCCCTCGTGGATGGCGAAGTCAAATACGCCCAGGGTCAGGGGGGCCATCAGGTTATCCTGATCGATGACGATGAAATTGCCTTGGGGGTCCAGCACGCAGCGCCCCTCGTTGTCGCTCAGCCGCCAGACCGAGGTGGGCTGGGGCTCCTCCCCGTCCTTCTCGGGTACGGCGTCCTCAGCGGGAGGGATGAGAAACTCCCTGGAGTAGAAGGAGCCGTCCCGCGTGTAGGAGATCTCCCTGGTAGCGGGATCGAAGAGAGCGAAAAAGCCGTCCCCGTTGATGGCGAAATCGAAGTTCCGCCCGGTGTCCATATAGCCCCGGCTGGAGAAATCCACCGTGGCTTGGATCATCCGGGTGCCGGTACCCTTGGGCAGCTGCTCCCCGTCGATGCCGTTGACATTCCGGTTCATCAGCTGGCCGAAGGCGGCCCGCTCCGCCCGGAAGCCCTGGGTGTTCACATTGGCGATGTTGTTGCCCTGGACCTGCATGCGCAGATTCTGCTGGTACGCGCCCACCGCGGCGCTGTAAAAGGACATGTTCATGTGGTGGCCTCCCTTGTTCTCTGCTGCGGACCGGCGCCCCCCGGGCGCCTCCGTTCGATTTAGATTCTGCCCAGCTCGCTGGTGGCGCGGGTGATGACCTGGTCGTAAATACGGCTCATCTGGGCCGCGCTCTGGAGGGCGCGCTGGGTGGTCATCATGGAGACCATCTCCTGGACCATGTTCACATTGGAGCGCTCCACCGCGCCGTGGAGAATGGTGTAATTCTCGCTGATGGCGGCCCCGCCGCCGGTGAAAAGCCCCCGGTCATTCTGCTCCAGAGCCCCGTTGTCCGGGAAGGAGTAGACCCCCAGGGTGGCCAGGTAGTTGCGGCTGATCTCGCTGTAAATGCCCCCGGTCTGGTCCACATAGAGCTTGTCGGTGGGCAGTTGGATGGCCTGGCCCTCGTCGTCCAGCACCCGGCCCTGGCCCGCCAGGGTCAGGTAGCCCTCATCGTCCAGGGTGAAGCTGCCGGAGCGGGTGTAGCCGATCTGGCCATCCCGGTTGATGGCGAAAAAGCCCTCGCCCTGGATGCAGAAATCCAGGGGCAGGCCGGTCTCCTCGGGAGCGCCCTGCTCGTAGTCGGTGTAGAGCTGGCTGGGAGCCAGTATGTAGCTCTCCATCCCCAGCTCAGTGCTCCGGCTCTTGTCCTTGTTGCCCACCCGGCTGATCATAACCTCCTGGAAGGTGCTGTCGGTATACCGCTGGGCCTTGTAGCCAGCGGTGGAGATGTTGGTCATGTTGTGGGACACCACGTCCAGCCGGCGCCCATGGGAGAGCATGGCGGAGGTGAGATTGTAAAAGCCTTTGAACATGTGGGTTCCTCCTCTCGCGGGCGCGGCTCTCTACCGCTCCCCGCTCATGTAGCGGTTCATATACAGCTTCAGCTTCTGGATGGCCCGGGAGTGGATCTGGGAGATGCGGGGCTCGCTGACCTCCATCACCTGGGCGATCTCCTTCATGCTGAGGTTTTTCCGGTAGTACAGGGAAATGACCAGCTGCTCGTTCTCCCGCAGGGAGGTGATGCCCTCCGTCAGGGTGTCCAGCAGCTCCCTGCGCAGCAGGGTGTCCTCGGGCCGGCCGGAGGCGTCGTGATCCGCCACGTCCGGCCCCCCCTGCTCCTGGTCGTCGAAGACGGAGTCCAGGCTCAAAAGATTGCACAGCGACGCGTTGGCCAAATCCTCCTGGTACTGCTGGCTGGTGACCCCCAGCCGCCCGGCGATCTCCTCGTCGGTGGGGTAGCGCCCCAGCTCGGCGTACAGCTCCGCGCTGGCCTGGTCGATCTCCCGAGCCTTGCGCCGCACGCTGCGGGGCACCCAGTCCTGGCGGCGGGCCAGGTCGATGATGGCCCCCCGGATGCGCTTGGAGACGAAGGTCTCAAACTTGATGCCCTTGTCGGGGTCAAACTTATCCAGGGCCCCCACCAGGGCCAGCACGCCCTCGTTGATGATGTCATCCACCTGGGCGAAGCTGCTGTAGACCCCCCGCACCTGCAATGCGATGGACTTGACCAGCCCTACGTAACGCAGCACCAGGGGCCACTTGAGCTCCTGACACCCGGTGC
>CAJTOM010000068.1 GCA_910577915.1 uncultured Oscillospiraceae bacterium | reverse complement strand
CTTACTTCCGGACTTGGTTACCGCGGTGGTGGTGCTCCCTACAAACTGTAGGGCGGAAACGGGGGAAGTTGTACGCCGGCGTGCATCCGGCGAAAAATTTTGTGAGACGGCCTATCCCCGTCACCGGGCGGAAATCCGGGACGCGCAGTGACTTCAGTCCCGAAGCAAAGCTCTTTTTGATCCTTTTTCTCCCGAGAAAAAGGATGTCCGCCGTCCCGGCTATTTTGGGCGGGACGCTTCCATCTTATCCCCGCTTATGGTACAATGCAGAAGAGAAGAGCCGCTTCGGGCGGCCACTACGAAAAAGGGGGATATGTCCTATGAAAATTGTCGTGTTGGACGGGTACGCCGAGAACCCAGGCGATCTGAGCTGGGGGGCGCTGGAGGCGCTGGGGGAGCTGACGGTCTACGACCGCGCCGGCGGCGGCGGGGAGGCGGAGACCATCGCGCGCATCGGGGAGGCAGAGGTGGTCGTCACCAACAAGACCCCCATCTCCCGGCGCGTCATAGACGCATGCCCCGGCATGCGGTTCATCGCGCTGCTGGCCACCGGCTACAACGTGGTGGACGCGGCCTACGCCGGGGAGCGGGGCATCCCCGTCTCCAACGTCCCCGCCTACGGCACCGCCTCCGTCAGCCAGTTCTCCATCGCCCTGCTGCTGGAGATCTGCCACCACATCGGCCACCACGACGCCTCCGTCCACGCCGGCCGGTGGGCGGCGTGCGCGGACTGGTGCTATTGGGACTACCCCCTTATCGAGCTGGAGGGGAAGACCATGGGCGTCATCGGCTTCGGCCGCATCGGCCAGGCCGAGGGCCGGGTGGCCAGGGCCCTGGGCATGCGGGTGCTGGCCTGCGACCTCCACCCCTGCCAGGCCGGGCGGGAGATCGCGGCGTATGTGGACTTGGACACCCTGCTGGCCCGGTCCGACGTCGTCACCCTCCACTGCAACCTGACGGAGGAGAACGCGGGATTCATCAACCGGGAGACCATCGGGAAAATGAAGGACGGCGTGATCCTCATCAACAACGCCAGGGGCCAGCTCATCAACGAGCAGGACGTGGCCGACGCCCTCAACAGCGGGAAAATGGCCGCCGCAGGGCTGGACGTGGCGGCTACCGAGCCCATCCGGGAGGACAACCCCCTGCTCAAGGCCAAAAACTGCATCATCACCCCCCACATCTCCTGGGCGCCCAGGGAGAGCCGCCAGCGGATCATGGACTGCACCGCAGAAAACGTCAGGGCCTATCTGGCGGGCGCGCCCGTCAACGTGGTGAACGGGTAGATGAACAAATGCATTGTGGTCTCCGACTCCTTCAAGGGGACCCTGTCCAGTCTGGAGATCTGCGCCATCGCCAGGGAGGCGGCGGGGCGGGCGTGCCCGGCCTGCGAGCTGGTGTGCATCCCCGTGGCCGACGGCGGGGAGGGGACGGTGGACTGCTTCCTCCAGGCCCTGGAGGGACGGCGGGTGGTGTGCGAGGCCACCGGCCCCTGGGGGGAGCCGGTCCGGGCGGCCTACTGCCGTGCGGGGGAGCGGGCGGTGATCGAGATGGCCGCCGCCGCCGGTTTGCCCCTGGCCGGGGAGCGGCTGAACCCGGAGCGGACCACCACCTTCGGCGTGGGCCAGCTCATCCGCCACGCGGTGGAGAGGGGCTGCCGGGAGGTGCTGCTGGGCCTGGGGGGCAGCTGCACCAACGACGGGGGCTGCGGCTGCGCCGCCGCCCTGGGGGCCGCCTTCTACCGGGCGGACGGCAGCGCCTTCGTCCCCGTGGGGGCAGATCTGGACCAGATCTGCCGGATCGATCTGACGGACTGCCGGCGGCTGCTGGAGGGGGTGACGGTCACCGTCATGTTCGACGTGGACAGCCCCCTCTGGGGGCCCGGCGGCGCGGCCCGGGTCTTCGCCCCCCAAAAGGGGGCGGACCCCGCCATGGTGGAGCGGCTGGACCGCCGGCTGCGGCGCTTTGACGAGATTCTCCGCCGGGAGCTGGGCTCCGACGCGGGCCGGATGCCGGGGGGCGGCGCCGCCGGCGGCATGGGGGCGGGGTGCGCGGCCCTGCTGGGGGCCCGGCTGCGGCCCGGCATCGAGGCGGTGCTGGATATGGTGGACTTCGACCGGCTGCTGGAGGGGGCGGACCTGGTCGTCACCGGGGAGGGCCGGGCCGACGGCCAGAGCGCACGGGGCAAGGTGGTCTCCGGCGTGGCCCGGCGGGCCGGCCCCAGGGGCGTCCCCCTGGCGGTGATCGCCGGGAGCGCCGCCCCGGAGGCCGACGCCCTCTACGAGCTGGGGGTGACGGCCTTGTTTGTCACCGACCGGGAGGGCGAGGGCTTCCCCCGGTGCGCGGACAGGGCCGGGGAGAACTACCGGCGGACCCTGGAGGACGTGCTGCGCCTGGCGGAGGCCATGGGACGGCGGTGAGGGCTCCGGAAGGAAGAAAAACCGGGGCGGCGGCGGATTTTGTGGGCTTTTGCACCAAATTCGCCGGAAGAAGAGGACGGATTTACGGCAAATTTACCGGTTGACGGCGGCGGATTTTTGGCGTACACTAAGCACAATTCAACCACATGCAAAGGCAGTGAAGAGAAGAGTACGCGGTGAGGTACGCCACAGAGAGCCCGGAGGGTGGAAACGGGTGCGGAGGACGCCGCCGAACATGGTCTCGGAGCCGCGCACCGACCTTCCGCGCAGCGATGTATGTCGCCGCTGCGGGACCAGGCCGCGACGGGAGCGCCCGTTACAGCGCCAGGGTATGTCAGTACCCGCTGAGGCTTCCGCCGCGAGGGGGAGCGAACCAAGGTGGTACCACGGTGTTTTCGCCGTCCTTGATGTGTGCATCAAGGACGGCTTTTTTGCGGTTTTATGGAAGGGAGAGAGAGTATGGGCGAACCCATTATACAGCTCAGGCATCTGACCAAGCGCTTCGGCGGGGGGGACAGCCAGGTCCATGCCCTGGAGGATGTGAGCATCGACGTGGGGGCCGGGGAGATCTTCGGGGTCATCGGCCTGAGCGGCGCGGGCAAGAGCACCCTGGTGCGGTGCATCAACCTGCTGGAGCGGCCCACGGACGGGGAGGTCATCGTGGACGGCCGGAGCATGACCGCCCTGAGCGAAAAGCAGCTGCGGGAGGCGCGGAAATCCATCGGCATGATCTTCCAGAGCTTCAACCTGCTCATGCAGCGCACGGCCCTGGACAACATCTGCTTCCCTATGGAGCTGGCGGGCGTACCCCGGCGGGAGGCCCAGGAGCGGGGGTTGGAGCTTCTGAAGGTGGTGGATCTGGAGAGCCGGGCCGGGGCCTACCCCTCCCAGCTCTCCGGCGGGCAGAAGCAGCGGGTGGCCATCGCCCGCACGCTGGCCACCAGCCCCAAGGTGCTGCTGTGCGACGAGGCCACCAGCGCCCTGGACCCCAAGACCACCAGGGACATCCTGCGCCTCATCCAGGACATCAACCGGCGGCTGGGCATCACGGTGGTGGTCATCACCCACGAGATGAAGGTCATCGAGGAGATCTGCTCCCGGGTGGCCATCCTGGACCGGGGACGCCTGGCGGAGACGGGGGCTGTTGAGGAGGTCTTCGCCCGCCCTAAAAGCGAGGCCGGCCGGCGGCTGGTGTACCCTGACGGGGTACCCCAGGAGGTCCTCTCCGCCGCCGCGGGCCAGGCCCGGGTGGTGCGGGTGGCCTTCAACGGGGGCACCTCCTACCAGCCCCTCATCGCCACGCTGGCCATCGAGTGCGGCGTGAAGGCCAACATCCTGGGGGCGGATACGCGCAACATCGACGGGCGGGCCTTCGGCACCATGCTGCTGGGCCTGCCGGAGGACGGGGCGGAGAAGGCGCTGGGCTACATCCGCGCCCAGAGGGACATTACGGTGGAGGAGGTGCCGGACTACCATGGTTGAGACATTGACCGCGCTTTTTGAATCCTGGGGCATCGCGGCGGACAAGGCCGCCAGTCAGGCGGAGTACCTGCTGGACTTCCCGGAGATGCTGGACCAGATCTGGAACACCGTCTACGCCCCCGCCGCCGCCACCCTGCTGGCCTACGCCATCGGCCTGCCGCTGGGTATCCTGCTGGTGGCCGGGGAGGCGGGGGGCATCCGGCCCCTGCCGGGAGGGCTGATGCGGGGGCTCAACTGGGTGGTGAACCTGCTGCGCAGCGTGCCCTTCCTCATCCTCATGGCCCTGGTGATGCCCCTGTCCACCCTCATCATCGGCACCAGCGTGGGCACCACCGCCACCATCGTCCCCCTGACCATCGCTGCGGCCCCCTATGTGGCCCGGATTGTGGAGATCTCCCTGCGGGAGATGGACCGGGGGGTGATCGAGGCCGCCCAGGCCATGGGCTGCTCCCCCTGGCAGATCGTCACCAAGGTGATGCTGCCGGAGTGCCGCCCCTCCCTCATCAACGGGGCCGCCAACGCCTCCATCACCATCCTGGGCTACGGGGCCATGAGCGGGGCCATCGGCGGCGGCGGGCTGGGGGCCGTGGCCCTGATGCGGGGCTATGGGCGCAACCAGAAGGCGGTCATGTGGGCCGCCGTCATCCTGCTGGTCATCCTGGTCCAGATCATTCAATCCATCGGTACCGCCTGGTCCGTCAAGTCGGACCGGCGTATTAATCCAACTGAACGCAAGAGGAGGAAATCATCATGAAAAAGAAAGTAACTGCCCTTGTTCTGTCCCTGGCTCTGGCCCTGGGCCTCACCGCCTGCGGCGGCGGCAGCGACGGCAAGATCATCAAGGTCGGCGCCACCCCCGCCCCCCACGCGGCCATCCTGGAGGTGGTGCAGGACATCCTGGCGGAGGACGGCTACACCCTGGAGATCGTGGAGTACGACGACTACGTCACCCCCAACACCAGCCTGGAGGACGGCTCCCTGGATGCCAACTACTTCCAGCACATCACCTACATGAACGAGTTCAACACGGAGCACGGCACCCATCTGGTCAGCGCCGCAGGCATCCACTATGAGCCCTTCGGCCTGTACGCCGGCAAGTGCGCCTCCCTGGAGGAACTGGCCGACGGGGCCCAGATCGCCGTGCCCAACGACGGCACCAACGAGGCCCGCGCCCTGCTGCTGCTGGAGCAGGAGGGACTTATCAAGCTCAAGGAGGGCGTGGGCCTGTCCGCCACCAAGAGCGATGTGGCGGAGAACCCCCACAACTATGACATCGTAGAGCTGGAGGCCCGGCTGCTGCCCACCACCCTCAAGGACGTGGACATGGCGGTCATCAACGGCAACTACGCCATCGACGCGGGGCTGAAGGTGTCTGACGCCATCGCCGTGGAGGCCGCCGGCGGCGCGGCTGCGGAGGCCTACGTAAACGTGCTGGCGGTGAAGGAGGGCACGGAGAGCAGCGAGGGCATCCAGGCCCTGGTGAAGGCGCTCCAGAGCGACGAGGTGCGCGCCTTTATTGAGGAGACCTACGACGGCGCGGTGGTGGCGCTGTTCTGAGGAGATGGCGGGGCGGCGGAGGCCGCCCCGCTTTTTGCGGAGCGCGGAAGAGGCCCCCAGGGGAAATCCCTGGGGGCCTCGGCGCGCTTATGGGGAAATTAGTCGGCCTTGTAGAGGTCGATGAGCTTCATCAGGTGGGCGTAGCGCTCCTTCGCGGCCTCCTCGTTGCGGGCGAAGAGGACCTCGGCGCGCTCGGGGAACTCACGGGTCAGACGGGCGTAGCGGGCCTCGTTCATCAGGAACTCCTGATAACCGCCAGCGGGCGCCTTGCTGTCCAGTGTGAAGGGGTT
Organism: uncultured Oscillospiraceae bacterium; assembly: GCA_910577915.1. GTDB lineage: Bacteria > Bacillota > Clostridia > Oscillospirales > Oscillospiraceae > Pelethomonas. The sequence goes on along the minus strand of CAJTOM010000068.1, from coordinate 7,915 downwards.
CTTGCCCTCGGCGGCCAGGGCGGGATTGAAGCGGAACAGGTTCCAGTAGCCGCAATCGACGGCCTTCTTCATCTCCTTCTGGCAGTTCATCATGCCGCCCTTGATGGAGTGCATCTCGCAGGGGGCGTAGCCGATGATGAGGGACGGGCCGTGGTAGGCCTCGGCCTCGGCGATGGCCTTCAGGGTCTGGGCGGTGTTGGCGCCCATGGCCACCTGGGCCACGTACACGTAGCCATACTGCATGGCGATCTCGCTGAGGCTCTTCTTCTTCATCTCTTTACCGGCGGCGGCAAACTGGGCCACCTGGCCGATGTTGGAGGCCTTGGAGGCCTGACCGCCGGTGTTGGAGTACACCTCGGTGTCGAAAACGAAAACGTTGACATCCTCGCCGGAGGCCAGGACGTGGTCCAGTCCGCCGTAGCCGATGTCGTAGGCCCAGCCGTCGCCGCCGAAGATCCACACGCTCTTCTTGTTCAGGTACTCCTTCTTGGAGAGGATGCTCAGGCACAGCTTGCAGGCGTCGCAGTCGCAGAACTGCGCGCCGCTGGCCTTCAGCTCCTGGGCGTGGGCCTGCATCTCGGGCAGCTTGTCGCCGAAGGCGTCCTTGGCGGCAGGGCTGGAGACAAAGGCGGTGACCTCGTCGATGGTGCACACGCCCTGCTCCAGGGCGGCAATGTAGGCCTTGGCGGCGGCCTGGTTGGCCTCGCCGTCCTCCATGGTGTCCAGCCACTTCTGGGCGGCCTCCTTCAGCGCGGGAACGGCCCACTCGATGGCGATGAGCTTCCTGGTCTCCTCGGCCAGGGCGCTGCGGATGGCCTTCTGGCCCACGAACATGCCCAGGCCGTGCTCGGCGTTGTCCTCAAACAGGGAGTTGCACCACGCGGGACCCTTGCCCTCGCTGTTGGTGCAGTAGGGGCTGGTGGCCGCGGGGCCGCCCCAGATGGAGGAACAGCCGGTGGCGTTGGAGATATACATCCGGTCGCCGAAGAGCTGGGTGACGAGACGGGCGTAGCTGGTCTCGGCACAGCCGGCGCAGGAGCCGGAGAACTCCAGGTAGGGCTGCTTGAACTGGCTGCCCTTGACGGTGTTGTCCTGCATGTCGGCCTTGGGGGCGGTCTTCACCAGGTAGTCCCACACCTGGGCCTGGGTCAGCTCGCTCTCCTGGGGCACCATCTTGATGGCCTTGTCCTTGGCAAGGCAGGCCTCCACGCACACGCCGCAGCCCATGCAGTCCAGGGGGCTGACGCCGATGGCGTAGGTGTACACGCCCTTGCCCTTGCCGGCCTTGACGGCGGCGGTCTTCAGCCCCTCGGGGGCGTTTTTGACCTCGTCCTCGGTGAGGGCGAAGGCGCGAATGGTGGCGTGGGGGCAGACATAGGCGCAGGTGTTGCACTGGATGCACTTCTCGGGATCCCAGGTGGGAACGGAGACGGCCACGCCGCGCTTCTCGTAGGCGGCGGCGCCCAGCTCGAACTGGCCGTCCACGTGGGGCATGAACACGGACACCGGCAGGCTGTCGCCGTCCATCTTGCCCACGGGGTGGAGAATGTCCTTGACCATGGTGACCAGCTCGGCCTTGCCCTCCAGGGCGTGAGCGGCCTTGTCGTCCGCGGCGTTGGCCCAGTCGGCGGGCACGTCGATCTTGACGAAGGCGGTGGCGCCGGCGTCAATGGCCTCGTGGTTCATCTTCACCACGTCCTCGCCCTTCTTGGAGTAGGACTTGGTGGCGGCATCCTTCATGTACTGGATGGCCTCGGCCTGGCCCATGACCTTGGCCAGGGTGAAGAAGGCGGACTGGAGGATGGTGTTGGTGCGCTTGCCCATGCCGATCTTGGCGGCCAGGTCGATGGCGTTGATGGTATAGAGCTGGATATTGTTCTTGGCGATATACCGCTTGGCCTCGGCGTTCAGGTGGTGGCTGAGCTCCTCGAAGTCCCACTGGCAGTTGATCATGAACACGCCGCCGGGCTTGACGTCGTTGACCATCTTGAAGCCCTTGGTGACATAGCTGGGGTTGTGGCAGGCCACGAAGTCGGCCTTATTGATATAGTAGGGGGACCGGATGGGCTTGTCGCCGAAGCGCAGGTGGCTGATGGTTACGCCGCCGGTCTTCTTGGAATCGTACTGGAAGTACGCCTGGATATACTTGTCGGTGTGGTCGCCGATGATCTTGATGGAGTTCTTGTTGGCGCCCACGGTGCCGTCGCCGCCCAGACCCCAGAACTTGCACTCGATGGTGCCCTCCGCGGCGGTGTTGGGGGCGTCGTGCTCGGGCAGGGAGAGATTGGTGACGTCGTCCACGATGCCGATGGTGAACTGACGGCGGGGATTCTCCAGCTTCAGCTCCTCATAGACAGCGAAAACGCTGGAGGGGGGCGTATCCTTGGAGCCCAGGCCGTAGCGGCCGCCGATGACCTTCACGTCGTTCTTCCCGGCGTTGGCCAGAGCAGAGACCACGTCCAGATACAGGGGCTCGCCCAGAGCGCCGGGCTCCTTGGTGCGGTCCAGGACGGCGATCTTCTTGGCGGTGGCGGGAATGGCCTCCAGCAGCTTGTCGGCGGCAAAGGGGCGGTACAGGCGGACCTTCACCAAGCCCACCTTCTCGCCGCGGGCGTTCATGTAGTCGATGACCTCCTCGGCCACGTCGCAGATGGAGCCCATGGCGATGATGACGCGGTCCGCGTCGGGCGCGCCGTAGTAGTTGAACAGCCGGTAGTTGGTGCCCAGCTTCTCATTGATCTTGCCCATGTACTTCTCGACCACCGCGGGCAGCTCGTCGTAGTACTTGTTGCAGGCCTCGCGGTGCTGGAAGAAGATGTCGCCGTTCTCGTGGGAGCCGCGGGTGGCGGGGTGCTCGGGGTTCAGGGCGTGCTTGCGGAAGGCCTCCACGGCCTCCATGTCGCACATGTCCTTCAGATCCTCGAAGTCCCACACGGCCACCTTCTGGATCTCGTGGGAGGTGCGGAAGCCGTCGAAGAAGTTGATGAAGGGGACCTTGCCGGAGATGGCGGACAGATGGGCCACGGGGGAGAGGTCCATGACCTCCTGCACGTTGCCCTCGGCCAGCATGGCGAAGCCGGTCTGACGGCAGGCCATCACGTCGGAGTGGTCACCGAAGATGTTCAGCGCGTGGGTGGAGACGGTACGGGCGGAGACGTGGAACACGGTGGGCAGCTGCTCGGCCGCGATCTTGTACATGTTGGGGATCATCAGCAGCAGGCCCTGGGAGGCGGTGTAGGTGCTGGTAAGAGCGCCGGCGCCCAGAGAGCCGTGGACCGCGCCGGCGGCGCCGGCCTCGGACTGCATTTCGACAACCTTAACCTGGGTGCCGAAGATGTTTTTCAGGCCGTTGGCGGACCACTGGTCGACCAGGTCGGCCATGGGGCTGGACGGGGTGATCGGGTAGATCGCCGCAACCTCGGAAAACGCATAGGAGACGTGCGCCGCCGCGTTGTTGCCGTCCATGGATTTGAACTTTCTTGCCATACAATAGCTCCTCCTGAATATTTGATACTGCCATGGTGTGAATACACAGCAAGGTACTCATACGTTCATTAATATACCACGAAATTTTCTCTATGTAAATGTTATGTTTGCTCCATTTTCGGAAATTTTTCTTTTTCTCCGGAATAGCAAAAATAGCGGCCTTTTTTTGGCGATTATTGCAAATTGGTGGAGGGGCGGCGGATGTGGTATAATGGAAAAAACACGACAGCGCCCCGCCCGGCCGGGCGGCGAAGAAAGGAGCCCTCCTTATGGTCGTCACCATCAACTCCCTCGGCCTCCAGGGGATCGCAGGCTACGAGATCGCGGTGGAGTGCGCCCTGTCGGGCGGGCTCCCGGCCTTCGACGTGGTGGGGCTTCCGGACGCCGCCGTCAAGGAGTCCAGAGAGCGGGTCCGGGCGGCCGTCAAGAGCAGCGGCGCCCGCTTCCCCGTGTCCCGGATCACCGTCAACCTGGCCCCCGCCGCCCTGCGGAAGGAGGGCACCGTGTACGATCTGCCCATCTTTTTGGGCATCCTGGCCGCCCAGGGGGACATCGAGCCCCCGCCGGCGGAGGCCGCCTTTCTGGGGGAGCTGTCCCTGTCGGGGGCCCTGCGGCCCATCGCCGGGATGCTCCCCATGGCCATGGCCGCCGCCAGAGGCGGGATCCGGGAGCTGTACGTCCCGGCGGAGAACGCCGCCGAGGCCGCCCTGGCCGGCGGGCTGACGGTCTACCCGGTGGAGGACGCCGCCTCCCTGCTCGAGCACCTGCGGGGCGGGACGCGGCTGCGCCCCGCCGCCCCCTGGGTCCGGCCGGAGGAGCCGGAGGCGGGACCGGACTTCTCAGAGGTCATGGGCCAGGAGAATGTGAAGCGGGCCCTGGAGATCGCCGCCGCCGGGGGGCACAACATTCTGCTCATCGGCTCGCCGGGGGCGGGGAAGTCCATGCTGGCCCGCCGCCTGCCCTCCATCCTGCCGGACATGACCCGGCGGGAGGCGCTGGAGGCCACCGAAGTCTGGTCCGTGGCGGGGATGACCGACCGGCGCAGCCCCCTCCTCACCCGCCGGCCCTTCCGCAGCCCCCACCATACCGTGTCCGCCGCCGCCCTGGCCGGGGGCGGGACCTTCCCCAGGCCGGGGGAGATCTCCCTGGCCCACAACGGGGTACTGTTCCTCGACGAGCTGCCGGAGTTCAGCCGGGACGCCATGGAGGTGCTGCGCCAGCCCATCGAGGACGGGGAGGTCACCATCACCCGCACCGCCGGCACCGTGCGCCTGCCCAGCCGGTTTATGCTGGTGTGCGCCATGAACCCCTGCCGGTGCGGCTGGCGGGGCCACAGCTCGGGGCGGTGCACCTGCACCGACGCCATGGTGGAGAAGTACACCGCCCGCATCTCCGGGCCCCTGCTGGACCGGATAGATCTGCACGTGGAGGTCCCCTCGGTGGAGTTCGAGGCCATGCGCCGCCGGGAGAAGCCGGAGCCCTCCTCCGCCGTCCGATCCAGGGTCAACGCCGCCCGGGCGCGGCAGGCGGAGCGCTTCGAGGGGACGGGGACCGCCTGCAATGCCCACATGACCGCCGCCATGGCGGGCCGGTTCTGCACCCTGGACGAGGCCGGGGAGCGCATCCTCAGGGCCGCCTTCGAGCGCATGGGCCTCACCGCCCGCAGCCACGACCGGATCCTCCGGGTGGCCCGGACCATCGCGGATCTGGACGGGGCGGCGCGCATCGGCCCCGAGCACCTGGCGGAGGCCGTCCAGTACCGGAATACGGATATTCTGCGGAGATAGCGAAAATTCCCGAAATATGTTAAGACTTTTTGAATCTCGTCCCGGCCCGGTTTACTTTTGCGGCCCGGTATGGTATCCTGATTCTGCCGCCGGGCGGCAGGGTCCGCCGGGCGGATGAGGAATGCTTGATGGAGGAAATTGCTTATGGAGAAACCTGTACTGGTCGTCCTGGCCGCGGGGCTGGGCAGCCGCTACGGCGGCCTGAAGCAGATGGACCCCGTGGGCGGCCACGGGCAGAGCATTATCGACTACTCCCTGTTCGACGCGCGCCGGGCCGGCTTCCAGCGGGTGATCTTCGTGATCACCAAGGAGCTGGAGGCGGACTTCCGGGAGACGGTGGGCGCCCGGGCCAGCCGGGGCATGGAGGTGCGCTACGCCTTCCAGGACATGGCGGACCTGCCCAAGGGGTACCACGTGCCCTTCGGGCGGCAGAAGCCCTGGGGGACCACCCACGCGGTGCTGGCCGCCCGCGAGCTCATCGACGGGCCCTTTGCCGTCATCAACGCCGACGACTGCTACGGGCCCGAGGCCTTCCGGGTGATCTTCGACTACCTGTCCCACCACCAGGACCGGCCCGACTGCTTCCAGTACGCCATGGTGGGCTACCACCTGCGCAGCACCGTCACCGAGCACGGCAGCGTGGCCCGGGGGGTGTGCCGCCTCAGCCCCGACGGGCTGCTGGAGGAGATCGTGGAGCGCACCAAGATCGAGAAGGACGGGGACGGCGGCCGCTTCACCGAGGACGGGGGCCAGACCTGGGAGCACCTGCCGGGAGATACGCTGGTGTCCATGAACTTCTGGGGCTTCCAGCACAGCTTCCTCCGGGAGGCCCAGGAGCGCTTCCCGGTGTTCCTGGACCGGATTCTGGACGAGAACCCCGCCAGAGGGGAGTGCTATCTGCCCCTGCTGGTGGACGACATGCTCCGCCGGGGCAGGGCCCAGGTGCGGGTGCTCTCCAGCGCGGACCAGTGGTATGGCGTCACCTACCGGGAGGACAAGCCCTCTGTGGTCCAGGCCCTGCGGGAGAAGACCGAGGCGGGGCTGTACCCCGAGGATCTGTGGGGGAGCGCCGCCGGGATGTGAGGCCGGAATGTACACAGCACGATGCTTTGCCGGGGAGGGGCCGCTTTGAAGCGGCCCCTCCCCGGTCTGCGTTTTTGGGCTACGGCACATAGGGCGGGGGCGGGCGGCCGCCGGGGTCCGGCGGCGCGTACAGCTCCCCGGCCAGCCGGTCAATTTCGGCGATGTAGGGGGCGGGATCGGGCTGGCCGTGGCCCTCCCGGCACAGGGCGGCGATAGCGGCATGGCGGGGGTCGGCGGGATCGAAGGAGGGGATGCGCAGCTTGTCCAGCACGTGGGCGGAGATGCTGGTGGGGTTCATGTAGCCCCGGACGCAGTCCGCCACGGCGGTGGAGCTGAGCAGGCCGCAGAGGTAGTAGGCCTCCTCCTCGCTGTCGGTGCCCACGTACATGACTTTCTCGTTGGGCAGCAGCAGCTTGCGGCCCAGGAAGGGGTCGTCCACGCTCCCCGCCACCGCACAGACGAAGGAGGAGGCGATGTACTTCCAGACCACCTTGTAGGGGGCGAAGGTGTAGGCCCCCACCCGCAGCACCCCGTGGAAGGCCTGGCGCTGGAGCTCCTTCTCCCAGCCGGCGAAGCCCCCCCGGCTGTCCAGGGCCTCCCGGAAGCGGAGCAGGTAGTCCAGCGTCAGGGGGGCCTCCCGCCGGAGGTCCTCCAGGGGGACGGGGCGTATTCTGGTCCGGGCGGTGTGGGGGCAGAGGAGGTAGGCGTCGTAGGCGGTGCGCCAGCGGCGGATGCCGCCCCCCTTGAGCATGGGGTAGAGGTAGGTCCCCTCCAGGGGGACGGCGACCTGCTCCACCTTCCGCTTGGCCCGGTCCAGCACGTTGGCGGCGGTGACCCGCCCCCCCTGAGCGGAGAGGATCCGCAGCCAGAACACCGCGTTGGCCCCGCCGGTGAACACCCCCGTCCGGGCCCGGTAGCTGTTGCTGCCCAGGACCCGCTCCATGGCCGCCAGCCGGTCCGCCCCGGCGGTGAGCCATGGGCTGGCGGGGTCGTCCCTCACCGCGGGCACCGCCAGCTGCTCCTCCGCCGCCACCTGGGAGAGCACCTCCTCCAGGGAGGCGCAGGGGTCCGGGGCCAGCAGGCCGGCCCCCTCCCGCCGCCGCCACAGGCGGTAGGGCACGGGGTAGACCGTCTCCGGCCCCTTCCGGGCCAGGAGGAGGGCGGCGGAGCCCGCCGCGTCAAAGGCCCGCAGGGCGGACAGGTCCTCCACCAGCAGCACCTGGATGGCCTCCCCCTCCCGGATGCGAAAGCGGCGGAAGCCGGAGCCGTTCTGCCCGGACTTGAACACCGCCTGGCGGATGACGAAGGAGAGGACCCCGCCCCGGCGGAGGAACCGGTCCATGGCGGCGTAGGTGATGAGCGCGGAGATGTCCTCCTTGGCGAAGCTCCGCACCGGCCCCCTGGCGGAGAACAGCCCGTAGGCCTCCCACAGATGCTTCGAGCCCGCCCGGTAGGGCTCCGGCAGGTACTCCCAGTTGACCCAGGGGGGGTTGCCGGCGATCACGTCCGCCCGGTCCAGCGCCTGGGCCCGGAGGCCGTCGGCCAATTCCCGGCTCCGG
>CAJTOM010000067.1 GCA_910577915.1 uncultured Oscillospiraceae bacterium | reverse complement strand
CCCCCGCCCCCGCGGTGGATGGAAAGGCGATGTTATTTGTACATTTCCGGCTTCTCAATGGTCTCCACCTTCAAAAACTGGCTGGTGCCCCGGGAGGCGTTCAGCGCGTCCCCGGCCACGCAGGCCACGTAGCCGTCCCAGGCGGAGGGGCCGGTGAGCCTGCCCTCCTCGATGGAGCGGACCCAGCCGCACAGCTCGATGTCGTAGGCCTCAATGAAGCGCTCCTTCCAGTCGGTCATAATGGGCATGGACGCGGCGGGGTTGACGCTGTCCCAGCCGGCGGGGCGGGAGCGGCGGACCACGGCGTAGGGGTCCGGGAGCTTCACGGTGCCGTTTTCGCACACCACCTCGCACTGGATGTCGTAGCCGTAGCCGTCGGCCACCTGGACCTCCACATCGATGAAGCAGCCCTTCTTGGTACGCATGAGCATCACCTGGGGATTGTCATAGCCCTTGTTGGAGTTGGCGGACTGGCGGACCCGGACGCACTGGGCGTCCTCGTACTCGTCCCCCAGCAGCCAGCGGCAGATGTCCAGCTCGTGGATGGCCACGTTGGTCACGCCGTTCTCCGTCTTGAAGCCGGGGCCCTGGGACACATTGCGGTGGCAGGCCTTGATGAGCAGGGGGGCCCCCAGCTCGCCGGAGTCGATGATGCGCTTCATTTCCGCGTAGCCCCGGTCATACCGGCGCATGAAGCCCACCTGGACCAGCCGCCGGCCGAGCTCCTGCTCCCGGGCAATGATCTCCTCGCAGTCCTTGGCGTTCTGGCTCAGGGGCTTCTCGCAGAAGCACCACTTTTCATATTTCAGTACCTTCATCACATAGTCGTGATGGGTGGGGTCGATGGAGGTGATGACCACCGCCTCCACCTCGGGGTCCGCGATCATGCCGTCGCAGTCGCTGCCGAAGGAGCGGATGCCGTACTTGGCCGCCGTCTCGTCGGCGGCGGCCGCCGCGTAGTCGCTGACGGCGACCACGGTCGCGCCGGGAACGGTCTCGATGATCCGGCGGCAGTGGTCCCGCCCGATGGCCCCGCAGCCGATAATGCCGATTTTGAGCATGGTTCTGATAGACCTCCTCCGTTTTAATACTTTCTTGCGTCCTTCTCGTGGGCCAGGTGGTCCTGATAGGCCTCCAGGTTCCGGGGGTTCTCCGACACCGCGGTGTCGCCCACCCGCCACCAGGCGCCGTACCCGTCGGTCATGGACTTGGGCAGCACCCGGATGTCAAACAGCACCGGCACGCCGTCAATCTTCTTGGCGTCGGCGATGGCGTCCTTCAGCTCGGAAAGGCTGTGGATGGTATATGCTCTGCAGCCGTAGCCCTCGGCGATCTTGGCGAAGTCCACCGGCATAAACGCGCCGGAGAACTTCCCGTCCTCGCCACGCCAGCGCAGCTCGGTGCACAGGGTGTCGTTGCCGTGGCCCACCTGGAGGTTGTTGATGCAGCCGTAGCTGGCGTTGTTGAAGAGACAGATATTGATCTTCTTGTGCTCCTGCAGGGCGGTCAGCAGCTCGGCGTGGAGCATGATGAAGCTGCCGTCGCCGCACATGGCGTACACGTCCCTGTCGCCGATGGCGTACTTCACGCCCAGCGCGCCGGAGACCTCATAGCCCATGCAGGAGTAGCCGTACTCCATGTTGTAGGTATCCACCGCCCGGGGCCGCCACATGCGCTGCATGTCGCCGGGCAGGGAGCCCGCCGCGCCGATGACCACGTCCTCCGCCTCGATGCAGTGGTTGATGCACCCCAGCACCGCCGTCTGAGTCAGCTCCGCACCCAGGTCCTGGGCGAAGCGGAAGGCGGACTGGGCGTTGGCGTCGTTGATCTCCGGCACGTAGCCCTCGCCGAAGGCGGCGGCGTCCAGCCGGTCCAGCTCCTTCTGCCAGCGGTCTCTTGCTGCGGCAATCTCAGTGGTATAGGGGGCCTTGTAGCCCTCCAGGGCCGCCAGCAGGGCGGGCAGGGCCCGCTTGGCGTCGGCCGCCACCGGCAGCGCGTCCAGCTTCAGCGCCTGGAACTCGGAGACGTTGATGTTGACGAACTTGGCGTCCTCCCGGAACAGCCACTTGGAGGCGGTGGTGAAGTCGGTGTACCGGGTGCCCACGCCGATGACCACGTCCGCCTCCCTGGCGATCTCGTTGGCGGCGGAGCAGCCCGTCACGCCCACACCGCCCAAATTCAGGGGGTGGTCCCAGACGACGGCGCTCTTGCCCGCCTGGGTCTCGGCGAAGGGGATGCCGGTGGTCTCGGCAAACTTCTTGAACTCCTCATGGGCCTCGCTGTAGCGCACGCCGCCGCCGCAGATAAGCAGGGGGCGCTTGGCGCTTTTGACGATCTCCGCCGCCTCGGCGATGATCTCCGCCTCCGGCTCCCGCCGGGCCAGGCGGTGGACCCGCTTGGCGAAGAAGCTCTCCGGGTAGTCGTAGGCCTCGCCCTCCACGTCCTGGGGCATGGCCACGCACACCGCGCCGGTGTTGGCCGGGTCCGTCAGCACCCGCATGGCGCTGAGCATGGCGCTCATAAGCTGCTCGGGCCGGGTCACCCGGTCCCAGTAGCGGCACACGGGCCGGAAGGCGTCGTTGGTGGACAGGCTCAGGTCGTGGATCTGTTCCACCTGCTGGAGCACCGGGTCGGGCTGGCGGCAGGCGTATACGTCGCCGGGCAGGATCAGCACCGGGATGTTGTTGGCCGTGGCAGTGGCGGCAGCAGTGACCATGTTGGCCGCGCCGGGGCCCACCGAGGAGGTGACGGCGATGATCTTCTTGCGCTTGCACTGCTTGGCGAAGGCCACGGCAGTGTGGGCCATGCCCTGCTCGTTCTTGCCCTGCCAGACGTGCATCCGGCGGGCCTCCTGGGCCAAAGCCTGGCCCAGCCCCACCACGTTGCCGTGGCCGGGGAGCATGATGACGCCCTCCACAAAGGGGTGCTCGACGCCGTCATAGCGGATGTACTGGTTCTCCAGGAACCGGACCAGAGCCTGGGCCATGGTCAGTCGAATGGTTTTCATGGGGTGCCTCCTTTTTGTCGGTATACATACTTTTCCTTGAAAGGAAAAGTATCTAAGGGAACTTTTTACCGCAAGCTGCGCTTGCTCTCAGGTTCTTCTGACGGCTGTCTTCATCATACCTTCGGTGCCTGCGGCGCAAAGCATTCGCTTCGCGCTTTTATTCGCGGTTTAAAGTCGGCCGCACGGCTCACACCGTGCTGAGGGGCTCCTCCGAAGAACTGCCGCTCAGCCCTGAAAAATGTGGTCGTTGGCGTCCGGCCTCCAGAGCCAGGCGTGCTCGGGGTCGTCGATGCGGGTCTTCTTCCAGGGGTCCCCCTCCAGGTGCCGGATACCCCAGGCGTAGCACATGGCGTACCCCGGCGCGGCGGTCTGGGAGTGGAAGCCGTGGTTGATCACCGCCAGGCCGTTGTGGCCCGTTTTGTAAATTTCCCCGTTGGCGAAGCCCGCGCCGAAACCGTCGGGGTAGTCGAAGCGGTAGAAGTACACCTCCGGCTGGGGGTGGTGGTGGGGCGGGTAGGAGGACCACTTGCCAGGGAAGTTCAGCACCTCCCCCAGCACCATATTGGAGAAAGGGGCGTTCTCATAGTCGAAGAAGGTCTTGATCTCCCGCCGCATGCAGCCCAGCAGCTCGCCGGCGGCCCCGGCATGCTGGGTCTGGACGGTCTCAGGGGTATACATCACAGGCGTATAGTCCCGCTCGTTGACCGCCTTCTGGATGTACAGCTCGCTGTGGTCGCGGGCGGTCAGCTCAATCTTCGTCCTTCTGGGGGCCAGCAGGCAGTAGGCCTCGTGGCGGAAGCAGTCGGGCCGCTCCGCCGCCACGGTCTCCCCGTTCCAGCGGAAGCTCACCTTCCCGGAGAAGAGCAGCACGGCGACCTCCTTCTCCGGCTCCTCAAAGCGGAAGACGTCCCCCTCCTCCAGCACCAGCAGGCCCACATCCATCTGGGTGCCCATGTCGTCCGCGGAGGCGTCGATATAGGCGTTGTAGCCCCGCTTCAGCTCCGCGTTTTTATTCAAATAGGTCATCGCGTTTTCTCTCCTCTTCCTTCATTTTCCGCCACTCATCCTCCAAGATGGACATGAGGATGTCGTCCCCGTAGGCCGCTCCGTCCCAGACGGCGTCCCGCCGGACGCCCTCGCGGCGGAACCCGGCCCGCTCCACGGGCCCTCCTTACTTACAGTCCGGTGTGCGCCCGGATATACTTCCGGGCCTTGATGGCGTAGGCCAGGGGGTCCGCCTTGGCGGGGTCCTGCTCCGCCTCCACCAGGAGCCAACCCTGGTATCCGGCATCGGAAAGCACCTTAAATACAGGGTCAAAATCAACGTTCCCGTCACCGGGAACAGTGAACGCCCCATTCCGCACCGCCTGGAGGAAGCTCCAGCCGTTCTTCCGGGCCTCCTCCACCACGGGCAGGCGCATATCCTTCAGGTGCACATGGCCCACACGGTCCACGTACTTTTTCAGCATGGCCAGGGGGTCCTCCCCGGCGAAGGTGAAATGGCCGGTGTCGTAGCACAAAAACACATACCGGGGGTCGGTGTTGGCCATCATCCGGTCCGTCTCCTCCGCCGTCTGGACCACGGTGCCCATGTGGTGGTGAAAGCACAGCCTGAAACCCCGGTCCGCAGCGGCCCTGCCCAGCCTGTTGAGGCCGTTGCACAGCAGGCCCCACTCCCGCTCGTCCATCACATGCTTGTGACCGCCGGTGAGCACCGGCGTATCCATCTGCCCCTGGATGGAGTAGCTCTGCTCGCTGACGTTGATCCGGTCGGCGCCCAGGTTGGCCAGGAACTCCAGCTCCTTGACAAACGCCGCCTCCACCTCCTCATAGGGCCTGGTGATCAGGAAGGAGGAGAACCAGCGGCTGGCGATCCGCATCCCCCGCAGATCCAGCTGGGCCTTCAGCTCCGCCGGGTCGGCGGGGTACTTGTTGCCGATCTCGCAGCCGGCGAAGCCCGCCAGGGCCATCTCGCTGACCGTCTGCTTGAAGGTGTTCTCCGCACCCAGCTCCGGCATGTCGTCGTTGCACCAGCCGATGGGCGCGATGCCCAGCTTGACAGTGTTGGCATCAAACATCGTCCCGGCCTCCTCTCACAGCCGGGCCACGCCGGAGGCGCGGGCGGCCTCGGCCACCGCCTTAGCCACCGCCGGGCCTACCCGCTTGTCGAAGGCCTTGGGGATGATATAGTCCGCGCTGAGCTCCTCATCAGAAATCAGCTCCGCCAAGGCATTGGCGGCGGCAACCTTCATTGCCTCGTTGATGTCGCCGGCCCGCACGTCGAAGGTCCCCCGGAAGATGCCGGGGAAGGCCAGGACGTTGTTGATCTGGTTGGGGAAGTCGCTGCGGCCCGTGGCGATCACCGCCGCGCCGCCGGCCTTGGCGTCCTCGGGGAAGATCTCCGGGGTGGGGTTGGCGCAGGCAAAGATGACGGCGTCCTTGTTCATGGTCTTCACCATCTCCGTGGTGACGGTGCCGGGCGCGGAGACGCCGATGAACACGTCCGCGCCAACCAGCATGTCGGCCAGGGGGCCGGCCTTCTTCTCCAGGTTGGTGACCTGGGCCATCTCCTCCTTGATCCAGTTCAGGCCCTCCCGGCCGGCGTAGATGGCGCCCTTCCGGTCGCACATGGTCACGTGCCTGTACCCGGCGGAGAGGAGCAGCTTCACGATGGACACCGCCGCCGCGCCCGCGCCGGAGGTGACGATCTTCACGTCCTCCTTCCTCTTGCCCACCACCTTCAGGGCGTTGGTCAGGCCCGCCAGGGTGATGACGGCGGTGCCGTGCTGGTCGTCGTGGAAGATAGGGATGTCGCACTTCTCCTTCAGCTTCCGCTCGATCTCGAAGCACCGGGGGGCGGCGATGTCCTCCAGGTTGATGCCGCCGAAGCTGCCGGACATGAGATACACCGCGTTGACAAACTCGTCCACGTCGTGGGTCTTCACGCACAGGGGGAAGGCGTCCACGCCGCCGAAGGCCTTGAACAGCACGCACTTGCCCTCCATGACGGGCATGCCGGCCTCGGGGCCGATGTCCCCCAGCCCCAGCACCGCGCTGCCGTCGGTGATGACGGCGCACAGGTTATGCCGGCGGGTCAGCTCGTAGCTCCTGCTGACATCCTTCTGAATCTCCAGGCAGGGCTGGGCCACGCCGGGGGTGTAGGCCAGGGAGAGATCCTCCTTGCTCTCCACGGGGACGGTGGCGATGACTTCGATCTTTCCTTTCCACTCCTCATGGAGGCGGAGAGATTCCTTTGCGTAATCCATAACAGGTTTTCTCCTTTTATTGTTTTACGATCCTCGGCAGGGTGGAGCCGCCGTAGGGCATGGCCAGCACCGTGGCCTCCGGCCCCAGCTTGGCGAAGGCCGCGTCCAGAGCCGCCTGGACCGACGGCTGGGGGGTGAGGAAGATGGAGCGGACGAAGTCCGGCTCCAAGTCGCTCACCAGGTACACGTCCGCCTTCTCCAGGGTCATGGCGATGGCGGCAGCCTTATGGCCCCCCAGCTGGAAGTCCCGGCCGATGCGCTCGATCATGGCCTGGGGGGATGGGGATGTGGTCATCCACTCCTCGAAAACCCGCTCTCCCAGCCCCTCCTTACAGGAGCCGATGAGGACGATCACGCCGCCGGGGTTCACCGCGTGGCGGGCGTTGTCCAGGGCCTTCTGGGTCTGGTAGAGGTTCAAATCCTTGGGCGCGCCCCCCTGACTGACCAGGACGATATCCGCGCCCCGGGGCAGCTCCTTGAGATACAGCGCGTCCAGGAAGGCGCACCCGGCCCGGTGGGCCTTTACGGGGTGGCCCGCCACCGCCCGGATGATCTCCTTGTGCTCGCTGAGGACCACGTTGAGGATGAAGTCGATGCCGCACAGGGCCCCGGCCTCCTCAATATCCATCCGCAGGGGGTTGGTCTCCAGGGCCCCGGCGCAAGCCTCGCTCCGGACCATCATGGAGTGGTTGGACTGGATGGCGTCCCGCGTGGACACGCCGGGCATAATGGCCTTGGCCCCGCCGGAGTAGCCGGCAAAGTAGTGGTACTCAATGTTTCCCAGGCAGATGCGCCGGTCCGCCTCCGCCACGGCGCGGGTGACGTCTACCGGCGTTCCGGCGGCGGTGACGCCCATGGAGACGCAGTCGGCGGGATCGCTGTCCACGCAGGCGATCTCGCTCCACACGCGCTCTCCTGCCAGCTTTTTTCTCTCCTCATCCGTATGCCTCCGGTGGCTGCCCAGGGCGAACACCAGCGTGACGTCCTCCCGCCGGACCCCCGCCGCATACAGCTCATCCAGCAGGGCGGGCATCACCTTATAGGTGGGCATGGGCCGGGTGATGTCGCTGGTGACGACGGCGATCTTCTCGCCGGGGCGGACGATCTCCCCCAGGCGGGGGGAGCCGATGGGCTCGGCCAGGGCCCGTCGGACCTCCGCCTCACCGGTGAGGCCCAGGGCCACCTCGTTGGCGTGGAGAACGCCCAGAAGGTTCCTCTCCGGGACCTCCGCCTCCTGGGTCCCCGCGCCGCATCCGAAACGCAGCTTCATCGCGCTATTTCCTCGCCACAACGGCCCTGGCCTGCTCCACGATGCGGGCGGCGGTGAGGCCGAAGCGCTCCTGGAGGTAGCCCTGGGGACCCACCTCGCCGAACTCGTCCTCCACGGCCACATAGCCGGCGGGAACGGGGCAGCGCTGGGCCAGCACCTCGCTGACGGCGGACCAGAGGCCGCCGTATTTATTGTGGTTCTCCGCCGTGAGCACCGCGCCGCACCGCTTCGCCCAGCTCGCCACGGCCTCCTCGTCCAGGGGCTTGATGGTGAACATGTCGACGACCGCCGCGCTGACGCCTTCGGCCTCCAGGGTCTTGGCGGCCTGCATGGCCTCGTGGACCATGATGCCGGCAGCGAAGATGGCGATGTCGGTCCCCTCCCGAAGGGTGACGGCCCTGCCGATGGGCAGCTCGCTGCCCTCCTCGTAGACCTTGGCGTACTGCTTGCGCCCCACCCGGATGTACTTCACGCCGGGGCGGTCCACGCACTGGCTCAAAACGCTGATGAGCAGGGTGGGGTCGGTGACGTCGATCACCGTGGCCCCCGGCATGGCCCGGTACAGAGCCACATCCTCAAAGGGCATGTGGGTGCCGCCGTTGAGGGCGGCGGTGACGCCGGGGTCGGTACCGATAATGGTGATGTCGTTGCCCGCGTAGCCGCCGCTCAAAAACGCCTGGTCATAGCACCGGCGGGAGGCGAAGGGGCCGAAGGTGTGGACAATGGGCTTGCACCCGGCGGAGGCCAGGCCGCAGGCCACGCCCACCATGTTCGCCTCGGCGATGCCGCAGTTCACCGCCCGGTCCGGGTTGGCCCCGGCCCACTTGCCGGTGCCGATGCAGCTCATAAGGTCCGCGTCCAGATACACCACGTCCGGGTCCCGCTCCGCCAGGGCGGGGATGGTCTCCCCCAGCACGTTCTTGCACAGGCGGGGATCCATCTCCCCTGTATAGACAATTTTCATCATCGCTCAGCCCTCCAGCCCTTCCAGCTCCGCTTTGAGCTGGGCGGTCCATCTCTCAAACTGCTCGTCGCTGACGGGGATGCTGTGGTTCATAGCGGTGTCCGCCACCTCCTGGATCCCCGCGCCCTTCACGGTGTCCAGCACAATGGCGTAGGGCTTTCCGCCTCTCCGGCGGGTGCGCTCCAGGGCCTGGGCCACCGCCTCCACGTCGTTGCCGTCCACCTTCACGGTGTCAAAGCCGAAGGCCTCGAACTTGGCCACGTAGTCCCCCATGGGGTACACGTCCTCCGTCCAGCCGTCCAGCTGCCGCTTGTTCCAGTCCAGCAGGACCACCAGGTTGTCCAGCCCCTTGGCGGCGGCGAAGGCCATGGCCTCCCACACCTGTCCCTCGTTGGACTCCCCGTCGCCCACGATGAGGAACGTCCGGGCGTCCCGGCCCTTGAGGCGGTCGCCCAGAGCCATGCCGCAGGCCAGGGACGTGCCCTGCCCCAAGGAGCCGGTTGTCATGTCCACGCCGGGGGTCTTGTTCCGGTCACAGTGGCTGGGCAGCCGGGTGCCGGGGCGGTTGAGGGTCTTGAGCTCCTCATAGGGGAAATAGCCCTTCACCGCCAGGGTGCCGTACACCGCCGGGCCGGCGTGGCCCTTGGAGCAGACCAGCTTGTCCCGCTCCGGCCACTTGGGGTTGTTCACATCCACCTTCATCTCGCCGCCGTACAGCGCCGCCAGCACGTCGGCGATGCTCAGCGCCCCGCCCAGATGGCCGGAGCCCAGGGAGTGGATGGCCTCCAGCGCCGCCATGCGGATGCGCACGGCCAGCGCCTGCAGTTGCTTTTTTGTTGCTGCTTCCATGTTGTGTCACCTCTCCATTCTTAACACAGCCCCGCGCCGTAGCGCAGCGCCTTGACCACCGGCAGCTCCTCGCCGGTCAGGAACCGGATCAGCGCGCCGCCGCCGGTGCAGATATACCCCATTTTGTCCGTCAAGCCGTACTTCTCCGTGGCGGTGATGCTGTCGCCGCCGCCCAGGACCGTATGGGCCTCCGTGTCCGCCAGAGCCTGCCAGACCGCACGGGTCCCCGCCTCGCTGGCCTCCTGCTCAAAGACGCCCATGGGGCCGTTGACGAACACGGTCTTCGCGCTCATAATGGCCTCCCGGTAGGCCTTGGCGGTCTCCCCGCCGATGTCCACGGCGGCAATATCCGCCGGGACGCCGCCCAGGGCCGCCTCCCGCCGCGCGCCGTCCGCCGCCCAGGCCAGATCCACCGGCAGGGCGATCTTTTCGCCGTACCGGGTATAGAGCTCCTTTGCCTTCTCAATGTACTCGCCGCAGTTGGACTTCATGATAAAGTCCACGCTGCCCCGGCCGATCTCCCGGCCCAGGGCGGTGAGAAAGATGTTCCCTACCAGGCCGCCGGTGAGAATCCGGTCCGCCACGCCCCGCTCCAGAACCGTGGTCATCATCAGGAACGCGTCGGAGATCTTCGCCCCGCCCAGCACGAACACGCAGGGCCGGTCCGGGGCCTCCATCACCTGGGACACGGTGCAGAACTCCTTCTCGAACAGCCGCCCCATGTAGGAGGGCAGCACCTGCTCGAAGCCGCACAGGCTGGGCTGGTCCCGGTGGGCGGCGGCGAAGGCGTCGCAGACGTACAGGTCCGCCAGGGGGGACAGCTTCTCCACCAGCTGGGTCCTGGCCTGCTGGGCATGGGTGAGGCGGAGCTTCATCTCGAACAGGGTCTGCTCCTCCGCTGCGAAGCGGACGTTGTCCAGCAGGAGAATCTGCCCGTCCTCCAGCTTCAGGACAGCCTCCCGGGCGGCGGGGCCGCACACGTCGTCGATCCACCGGACCTCCCGGTCCAGCAGCCGGGACAGGACCGCGGCGTGGGGCCGGGTGGTGTAATAATTTTTATACTCGATGTCACTGCCCTGGTGGGCCAGCAGGACCACCCGCGCCCCCTTGTCAGACAGCTCCCGGATGGTGGGGACGCAGGCCTCGATGCGGTTGATGCTCTTGAGGGTCCCCTTCTCCCGGTCCACGGGCTGGTTGATGTCCACCCGGCAGAGGACGGTTTTGCCCTCCACATGGGCGTCGTCGAGAGTCTTGATTCCAAATCGCATAGCTTCCTCCTGCGGCCCCTGCGGGGCCGCCTCCTCTTCTCTTCTGAACGGGAGCTT
This sequence comes from uncultured Oscillospiraceae bacterium, assembly GCA_910577915.1. Classification (GTDB taxonomy): domain Bacteria; phylum Bacillota; class Clostridia; order Oscillospirales; family Oscillospiraceae; genus Pelethomonas. The sequence continues at coordinate 3,199 of CAJTOM010000067.1, read as the reverse complement.
GCCGCCTCGCCGGCGGCAGGGCCTTCTTTTCGTGCGAACGAAAAGAAGCAAAAGGTCGCTTAAGGAACTGCGTTCCTTAAGAATCCTCCTGACTACGGGGGTAATTTATTTGCCCTCCGACGGACCGGGGTTGGTTCTGCCTCGGTCTCTTCGTTGGTGCACGGATTCCGGCGTCTACCGTTTGTTCTAACGGCAGTGCCTGCTGCGGCGCCGCTTCTACAATCGGTGCACGCCATCGCCAGACGTGCGGCAGCAGACGACAGAGGCCCCGCCGCACCATCGGCGCTGTCACCCGAAGACTGCCGTTAGAACACGCCGAAACAGACGCAGAAGTCCTGCGAAGCGGCCTGAACCTATGTAGACAGGACAGACCTGACCTCGGGCGCAAAACAATCTCCCCCGCAATAATAAGGAATCCAAAACCGTTGGTTTTGGCGACTTTTTGGTTACTTTTTATTCGTATAAAAAGTAACCGCAGGGCCCGGGGCTGCGCAAGCCCCGGAGCTTCCCCATAGAAGAGAGGCCGCTTACTTGAATCTGCCGATGCCCAGGTATTTGTTGGTCTCGGCAGTTCCGCTCTCCCGGGTGGGCTGCATCTCCATGGCCGCCCGGATGGCGTCCATCGTCTCGGGGATGGTCACGCTCTCCTGGGGGATGTTGATGGCATACATGATGTCGTCGCCGCTCTCCACAATGCTGTCCTCCCAGAGGCCGATCTCGTACATATCGCCCCGGCGGTTGCCCAGGTCCCGGGCGTACTTGAAGAGGCTGGCGTTGCCCAGGAAGCCCTCGTCAATGGTGACGGTGCGGATGCGGGGATGGGCCCGGAAGGCCTCCAGCGCCTGCTCGCGGGTGATCTTCTTCCCATCCTTGCCGGAAGCCAGGACGGTGATGATGTGCCCATGGGTCACGGGGGTATGTACCAGAATGCCGGTGGCCTCCACGTGGGGCATGATGGTCATCAGGTCCACCGCCTGGTGGCTGGGGGCCTTGTCGATCTGGAGGGCGTTGGTCAGCCCCCGGTGGTAGTCGCCGGGGTCCGCCACCCGGCGGATGATGGTGATGGCCACCTTCTCCACCCCCACGGCCCGGTCCAGGCAGTCCACGGTGCGGATGAGGCCCGTGGTGTTGCAGCTGGTCAGCTTCAGGTAGTTCTGGCCCAGGCCCTTCTCGTAGTTGGCGTAGCCGTGGAAGAACACGTCCGCCACAGAGTTCTTTTCGCCGCCCTGGAAGATGGCCTTCACGCCCATCTTCTCATAGAGCTCCTTGTTCTTGGCGCCCACGCCGCCGGGGGAGGAGTCCAGCATGATGTCCACCTTGCCGCACAGGTCTTCAAAGGAGCCGGCCACAGGGATGTCCAGGGCGTCAAATTTCCCCTTGTCCGCGCCGCCCACCAGGTACAGATTGTACTTGACATTGTTGGCGCCCACCATGTCGTTCTCCCGCAGGGCCCGGATGGCCAAGGTGGGGGCCAGATCGGCGATGCCCACCAGCTCCATGTCGCCCTGCATGGCCACACCGTCCGCCAGACGCTGTCCTATGGTGCCGTAGCCCGCCACGCCTACTCTAACCTTTGCCATGAAAATGTCCTCCGTTTCAAAAAGTTTCGTTGTTTCTGTGCAAACACTTCTACAAGGGAGATTGTAGCATTCGTTCCCCTGTTTGTCAATTTGAAATGTAAGGTCTCTTGTATTTTTTATCATTCCAATTAATAACTTGCTAATTTTTCTAAAACAGTTGACAATTTTTTTGTATTGCGGTATAGTAATGCCATCGAAATTTCCGGTATTTCCGGAGAAGGAGGCGCGCCACCCGTGAAGGATTCCCGGAGAAAGCAGATGGAGGCCCTGGTCGCCCGGCAGAAGAGCGCCACCATGGAGGAGCTGCGCCAAGCCTTCGGCGTATCCATGAACACCGTCCGCTCCGACGTGGCCTACCTGGTGCAGACCGGGGCGGTAGAAAAAATCTATGGCGGCGTGCGGGTGGTGCAGCACCAGCAGGTTCCTCTGTTCACGCAGCGCACGGAGCTGCGCTGTGACGCCAAGCGGGCCATTGCCCGCCAGGCGGAGCGGCTGATCGGGGACAACGACATCATTTTTATTGACTCCGGCACCACCGCCATGCATCTGATCGACTTTCTGGACCCGGTCAAGCACGTGACCGTCATCACCGGCAACCTCTACGTGGTCACCCAGGCCTACAGCAAACCCAATGTGGAGGTGATCGTCCTGCCCGGCAGCATGAACCGCCGCACCAACTCGGTGGCCGACGTGAGCACGCTGGAATTTCTGGGCCGCTACCACTACGGCAAGGCCTTTATGGGCGTATCCGGCATCTCCCCGGATGGGAAGCTGAACGTATCCACCTACATTGAATATGAACTGAAGAAGCTGGCGGTCCGCCAGAGCCAGAGGGCGTATCTCCTCGCCGACGCCAGCAAGTTCGGCGGCGGCAGCCTCATGTCCTATGGGCTGCTTTCCGACATGGAGGAGGTTATTACGGACGCGCAGTGTCCGCAGGAGGCGTGGGAGTACTGCCGGGAGCACGGGGTGAGGGTAACGGCGGCAGAGTAAGCGTCGCGCCCTCCGGGCGCGAGGGGAGCTGGGTTGCAGCCCTACAGCTTGTGGGGCCTACACGGCCCCACGCCCCGCGGTTACTTTTTGTGCGAACAAAAAGTAACCAAAAAATCGCTGGAACCGGGGGTTCCAGACCTCCCTCTCGGGGCCTCCCCGGGGGCCGTCATTCGGCCTACGGCCGAACGACCGGCCCGGCCGCTTTCCGGCGGCCTGGGTCGCGCCGCCTCGGCGGGGGATTTACGGGGATTGGGTGGAATCTTTGATGGATTAGGTGCCACGTGAACAAGAAGTCCTACGGGGTTCTGATCTAGTGGCTTGGTACTTGAATAACTCCGCCTGCCGGCCTTTTAAAGGGGCAGAGCCATCAACGGGGAACGCCCTATTTCAGATTCGCCTAAATCCTCAAAAAGGAGCCTGTACCCCTTCCTGCGGTGCATTTTAGAGAGGCACCGCAGTCTGTTCCCCCAGGTATTGGCACTACCCTGAGAACACTCCCAAATAGACGCAGAAGCCCCATAAGCGGCCCGTACTAATTTAGCCCAACCAGACCTAGCCACGGGCGCAAAACAAATCAAACATGAGGAATCCAAAACCTCCGGTTTTGGCAATTTTTTGGTTACTTT
>CAJTOM010000066.1 GCA_910577915.1 uncultured Oscillospiraceae bacterium | reverse complement strand
CTCTCAGAAGAGGCCCCCGCCGCTCACAGGACGCGCCGATCAGACGATGTTGACGTCCACCGCGCGCATCTTGCTGCTGTTCTTAGGATCGGGCTCCACGCTGTAGGTAACCTTCTGCCCCTCGTTGAGCGTCCTGTAGCCCGTACCCTGAATGGCGGAGAAGTGGACGAACACATCGCCGCTCCCGTCATCGTTGGAGATAAAGCCGTAGCCCTTCTCCGCGTTGAACCATTTTACAGTGCCAGTATTCATGGAAATGCCTCCTAAAAGTGTATTCAGCCAAGCGAAACAAGAGACCGGCGGGACGGATGCACCCCCAAACCGGACCTTCATTTTGCAGTGACCAATTTGTACATTTTTGAACACACTGTAAGGATACCATTCGCGGGAGAAATTGTCAAGTAAAGATTCCAGCAAATTTGTAAAAAAATGGGCTGGCCGCAGCCGGCCGCGCGCATCTCCGCGGAAAAAGAGACATCCTCTCCTTTCCTGACGAATCAAGCAGCCCCGCAGGAACCCTGCGGGGCTGCTCTCATAAGCCGGATCAATACCTGGATGGAATCATCGGATTACTCCGCGTCGGCCAGGGCCTTGGCCTCGGCGATGGCCTTCTCCTGGGCCGCCGGCGGGCACTCCTCGTAGCGCACAAAGTGGAAGGTGAAGGAGCCCCTGGACTGACTCATAGACCGCAGGTCGATGGCGTAGGTCATCATCTCCGCCTCGGGGACCTCGGCCTCCACCACCTGATCGCCATTGCCGGTGGGGTTCATGCCCATCACCCGGCCCCGGCGCTTGTTCAGATCGCCGATGATGTCGCCCATGTAGCTGTCGGGGATGGTGACCTTCAGCTCGCCGATGGGCTCCAGCAGCACGGGGGAAGCCTCGGGCAGGGCGGCCTTGTAGGCCAACTGGGCGGCGGTCTTGAAGGCAATTTCGGAGGAGTCCACGGGGTGATAGGAGCCGTCCACCAGCGTGGCCTTCAAAAACACCATGGGGTAGCCCGCCAGCACGCCGTGGGTGCAGGCCTCCCGAAGGCCCTTTTCAACGGCGGGGAAGAAGTTCTTGGGCACGCTGCCGCCGAAGACCTCCTCGGCAAAGATCATCTCCTCGCTCTCATCCTGGGGCTCAAAGACGATATGCACGTCGCCGAACTGGCCGCTGCCGCCGGTCTGCTTCTTATGGCGGCCCTGCTTGCGCACCTGCTTGCGGATCTTCTCCCGGTAGGCCACGCGGGGGGTATCCAGCTCCGCCTCCACGCCGAAGCGGCTCTTGAGCTTGCTGACCAGCACGTCGATCTGGATGTCGCCCGCGCCGGAGACCACCACCTGGTGGGTCTCGGCGTTGTTGACTACGGTAAACGTGGGGTCCTCCTCGTTGAGGCGGATGAGGCCGCTGCCCACCTTCTCGTCCTGGCCTCTGGTCTTGGGGGCGATGGCCCGGGAGTAGCAGGGCTCGGCGAAGGGGGTGGGCGCCAGCTTCACCACCCGCTTGGGGTCGCACAGGGTGTCGCCGGTCTTCAGCCGGTCCATCTTGGCGATGGCGCCGATGTCGCCGCAGGCGATCTCCTTGACCTCCTCGTTCTTCTTGCCCTTAATAGTATACAGCCGGCCCAGCTTCTCGGCCTTGCCGGTGGAGGGATTGTAGAGGGACATGTCGCCGGTGATCTTGCCGGAGACCACCTTGACCAGGGAGTACTTGCCGTACTGGTCAGAGATGGTCTTGAACACGATGGCGGCGGTGGGGCCGTTGGGATCCCGCTTGACCTCCAGAGCCTCCTCGCCGGACTCGTCGGTGCCGGCCTCGGCGGGCATCTCCAGGGGGGCGGGGACCAGGTCCACGATGGTGCTCAACAGCATCTCGGTGCCCAGGCCGGTCAGGGCGGAGCCGCAGACCACGGGGGCCAGGGTGCCCTCGTGCATGCCCACCTTCAGGCCGGTCATAATCTCCTCCTTGGTGAAGGGCTCGCCGGAGAAGAATTTCTCCATATTCTCCTCGGTGGTCTCGGCCACGGCCTCCATCAGCTGATCGTAGAGCTCGTTGACCACGCTCATCTTGCCCTCGGGGATGGGAATCTCCACCCGGCCGCCCTTCTTGCCCTCGGGCATCTGGTAAGCCTTCTTGTTAAGCACGTCGATGATGCCGATAGTGCGCTTGCCGCCGTCCCAGATGGGGGCCACTACGGGGGCCACGGAGTTGCCGAACTTCTCCCGCAGGGCCTCCAGGGTGGTGGAGAAGTTGGCGTTCTCCTCGTCCTCCTTGGAGATGTAGATGATGCAGGGCTTCTTCTGGTCCTTCAGATACTTCCAGCAGCGCTCCGCGCCCACGCTGAGCCCGTCCTTGGAGGCGCACACCAGCACGCCCACCTCGGCGGCCCGGACGCCGGACTGCATCTCGCCGGCGAAGTCGAAGTTGCCCGGCGTGTCCAGCACGTTGATCTTCACGCCCTTGTAGTTGATGGGGGTCATGGCCAGGGAGATGGAGATCTGACGCTTGATTTCCTCCGGATCGTAATCGCAAACGGTGTTGCCGTCCGCGGGCTTGCCCAGGCGGTCGGTGACGCCGGTGATGTACAGCATGCTCTCCACCAGGGAGGTTTTCCCGCTGCCGCCGTGGCCCAGCAGGCAGATATTGCGAATGTCCATAGAGTTTTGTCTCCTTCCGTTTATCGTGCTCCGTAAAGCGGGCATTTGCCTAACGGATTAATTATAGTACTTTTTCGCTTTTAGCACAACTGGAATTTTCTAATCCGCCGCATTTTAGACGATTCCAACAAAATGTATGCCGCTTTTTTGATGAATCCAGCAACAGGGGCCTCCGGTGTGGCGGGATTCCCGGAGTTCCCCCTGAGATAGGGCGGTCAGACACAAAGGCTGCTGCCGGACGTCTGTCCGGCGGCAGCCTTGTATCATTCAGCCAATATCTCCCGCGCCTCCGCCCTCCAGGACGTACTCCAGCTGCACGTCGCAGGGTTCCCTTTTGGCCAGGGTCCAGTTGATCTCCTCCGCCTCCACACAGCCGAAGGCCCGATAGGCGGCGATGGTCTCCCGGGCGGAGTGGGCGGAGATATAGAGTCTTTCCGCCCCCAGGGCGCGGGCCTCCCGGCAGGCCAGGCGGAACAGCGCCCGCCCGATGCCCTGGCCCCGGAGGGGTTGGGAGACGTGGAGCTCAGCCAGGCCGACATACTGCGCCCGGCTGCCGAACCTCTCCCTGTCCAGAATGGCGAAGCCGGCCAGCTGCCCGTCCGTCCATGCGCCGAAGGCCGAGCTTCCGGCCCGCAGGGCCTCCAGCACCGCCGAAGCGGCTGGCGCGCAGTCGTCCGTGTAGGCGATGGGCAGCAGCACCCACTGCCCGTCCCTCTTCCGCCAGCATGCGGAGACCTCCTGCCGGCTGATGAAGCCGTCCAGAGACGCGAGGGTGAAATTTTCCTCGGACAGCCTGCCGCAGATCACGCCGTTTTCCTTCATCATATGTTGTCCACCGTCCACACCAGCGGCAGCATGGGGGCCGCCCACAGCAGCAGGTACGTCAGCAGCAGGATGGGGGTGAGCACCGCGTAGCTGCCGGTGAAGGTCAGATAGAACCCCAGCAGGGCCCCGGCGATGCTGCTGAAAATAGAGATCAGATTCCCCACCCGCACCGTCTGGCACAGCCGCCGGCTCCCGGCGGCCAGGGACACGAAGGGCAGCAGCCCCTCCCGGTACAACAGGCCGCTGGGCCCCTCCGCCTCCCGCTCCGGGTCGCTGAGGGCCAGCCGGTCGCTGAGCTCCAGGCGCTCCGCGCCAAAATCCGAGCCGAAGCGGGCCCGGAGCAGCTTGGGGGAGATCAGGCCGTCCCTGGTGGCCAGGGTGAGCAGCAGTCCGTTGCGCCGCATGGTCCGCAGGGCCAGCTCCACCGTGTCGGCGGCGGTGTACTTGATGCCGAACATGGCCGTCAGCTCCCCGTCCACCGCCAGGCACACCGCCGTTCTGGAGGGCAGCTTGGCGGGCAGGTGCACCGCCTTGCGTCGCATGAACGCCGGCGGACCCACCAGAACCGTCTCCCCGTGGATCATGCCGCTCAGCCCGCCGTCCTCGTGGATGTGGAAGTGCTCCAGGGGCTGACGGGCGATCTGGCCGCTCTGGCACACGTCGTCGAACACCCGGCCCAGCAGGCCGCCGCCCTGGGCCGCCAGAGTGGCGGCGTAGGAGATGGCCCGGCTGCGCTCCTCCCCGTAGAGCTTCACCCCGCTCAGGCTGGCGGCCCCCGGCGGGAAGAGGTCGCTGTCGGTCACCACCAGCCGGCGGGACATGGACAGCTCCGCCGCCCCGTACTGGCCGGCCACGGCGGCCCCGGTCCGGGCCAGGCGGGTGGAGAGGCGCCCGAAGGGGACGAAAAACGCCAGGGGGAACACCAGAGACGACGACGCGCACAGCACCACCGACCAGCACCACAGGAAGTCCTGACTCCGCTCCTGCCCCATGGAGGAGAGCACCGCGAACACCAGAGACGCCGCCGCCAGCACCGGCAGCAGCAGCCGCTGCCACTGGGAGGCGGTGTCCTCCATGCAGGCGCGGGTGTAGAATCCCCTGCCGGAGCCGGCCCCCCGGGCTACGCCGTGCTCACAGCACGCCGCCACCTGGCTGGGCGCGCCCATGGCGGCGGTGCGGAAGGTCTCCGCCATACCCCGGTGGAAGCTGCGCAGCGCCCACAGGCACAGAAGGGACAGCACCGCCGCGATGCCCCCCAGGGGGGACGCGTCGCTCCTCTCCGGCAGCAGCATCAGCGTCGCCTCGTCCAGCAGCGTCACCGCCGTGGACAGCAGGGCCGTGGCATGGACGCTCCATGTGCCGGACCGGAAGCCCTCCACCGCCGCCCGGAACACCGGCCAGCACAGGATGCTGGCCAGCACCTGGGGGACCAGCACACACAGGGCCGCGTTGTCCAGGCTGGCGCTGAAAAAGGGCAGGCGAATCTCCATGTACTCCAACATCCAGGGCAGCCACATCAGCACCACCACCGGCGCGGCCAGCGCCAGCCCCCTGCGGCACTCCCGGAGCCGCCGCTTGTGCCAGACCGCCGCTTCGCCGGGGGACGGCTCGTTCTCCGGCTCGGGCAGGGGCGGGCGGGCGGAGGGCTCCCGGCGCTTTACCGGGCGGCGCTCCTTTTTGCCCCGCAGCTTCTCCAGCCGGCGGCGCAGCCGCTCCTGCCGCCGCTCCTGCTCCTCCTTCACCGCGTCCACGGTGCTGGCCACCACGTCCTCCATGGAGACGGACGGGGGCGGCTCCCCGGCCTCCTTCCGCGCCTGCGTTTCCTCTCGTGCCTCCGGCGGGGGAGAGGGGGCCGCCTCCGGCGCCCTCTCCGCCTTCGCCGGGACGAAAGCGGGGGGCTCCTCGTCCTCCCCGTTGTCCAGGATGAGGTCGTCCTCGCTGAGGAGCTCATCCCAGAACTCCTGGTCCAGCAGCGCCTCCTCGGAGAGGGACTCCTCCGCGCCCCCGGACTCCTCCGCCTCGCGGGGCGAGGGTTCCGGCGGGGCGGGGGCGGCCTCCTCTGGAGCGGGTTCCTCCGGCTCCTCCGGTTCCTCCGCGAGAGGATCCACTGCGGGCGTCACCGCCCCCGGAGCATCCGCTCCCCCGCCGAACTCCGCCAGAATTTCCTCCAGGCTGAAGCGGTCCACCTCGGACATGTCCACGCCCAGCAGCAGCCGCTGGGTGTCCATCAATGGATCGTGCTGGGGATTGTTATGTTCCTGTTTATCTGTCATAAAAAAGTTCTCTTTCCGTTTGCGCCGCCAGCGCTCAGCGCCGCTGGCGCAGGGCCTCGTACAGCAGCACCGCCGCCGCTGCCGAGGCGTTGAGGGAGGAGATGCGCCCCCGCATGGGGATGCTCACCAGCAAATCGCAGCTCTCCCGGACCAGGCGGCCCATGCCGTCCCCCTCGCTGCCGATGACCACGGCGGCGGGGACGCGCAGGTCGGCCTCATACAGGGGCACGGCCCCCTCGGCGGCGGCGCCGAACACCCACAGGCCCCGCTTTTTCAGATTCTTGAGCAGAGCGGGGATATTGGGCACCCGGGCCACCGGCAGATAGCTCACCGCCCCGGCGCTGGTCTTGGCCACCACAGCGGTGAGCCCGGCGCTGCGGCGCTTGGGGATAATGACCCCGTGGGCCCCGGCACACTCGGCGGTGCGGATGATGGCCCCCAGGTTGTGGGGGTCCGTGATCTCGTCGCAGATTACCACCAGGGGCGGCTCCCCCCGCCCGGCGGCGGCCTGCAGGATGTCCTCCACCGGCGCGTAGCCGGCGGCGGCGGCCAGGGCGATGACGCCCTGGTGGCTGTGGGTTTCGCTCATGGCGTCCAGCTTGCGCCGGTCCGCCTCCGCCACCACCACGCCGGCCTTTTTCGCCATGGCGATGATGCGGCCCAGGGTGCGGTCGGTCTCGCCCCTGGCCACATACAGCTTGTCGATGGCGGTCCCGGACCGCAGAGCCTCGGTGACGGCGTTGCGCCCCTCAATCAGGCTCTCCCCCCGGCCGTTGTCCTCGTATTCTCTCATAGACGCTCCTTATTTGCGGCGGCAGTCCGCCTGTGGTCGACTGGTAAGATATGCCTAGTATACCACAAACACCCCGGCCTGCGAAAGGGGTATTCACAGAAATTTCACAGAAAATCCACAGTCAGTCCTTGTGGCGGGTCGGATTTTGTGGTAGGATGCATACGAGCCGCATATGGGGCGGGGCCGCCGCCCCTATATAAAGGAGATTGTGATGGATAATAATCAGAATAAGAACAGCAATGACAATAAAAACAAAAAAAATATCAACGGCCTGCTGATCCTGGTGGGCTGGGCGGTGGGGCTGACCATCCTGTTCAACTACCTCTCCGCCTACAGCCGCCAGGCCAGCACGGCGGCCACCACTCACGAGATCATGTACAGCGAGTTCCTGGAGCTGGTGGAGACGGACAAGGTCACGGAGGTGGTCTTCACCGACGGAAAGCTGGAGATCACCACCGAGGAGGGCTACGTCTACACCGACGAGGCGGGCAACGCCTATGACAAGGACTTCACCCTCTTCACCATGCAGCTGGGCAGTCTGGACCGGGATCTGATCACCCTGCTGAAGGACCACGGCGTGGATTTTACCAACCCCTACGTGCCCCAGATGTCCCCGGTGCTGGAGTTTATGATCGTCTACATCCTGCCCATTATCCTGCTGGTGGGCGCTTTTATGCTGTTTATGAACCTGATGGCCAAGCGGGGCGGGGGCATCGGCGGCATCGGCAGCGTGGGCAAGTCCAACGCCAAGGTGTACATGGAGAAGACCACCGGCGTCACCTTCAGCGACGTGGCCGGTCAGGACGAGGCCAAGGAGTCCCTGGTGGAGATCATCGACTTCCTCCACAACCCCGGCAAGTACACCGCCATCGGGGCCAAGCTCCCCAAGGGCGCGCTGCTGGTGGGCTCCCCCGGCACCGGCAAGACCCTGCTGGCCAAGGCCGTGGCGGGGGAGGCGGGGGTGCCCTTTTTCTCCATCTCCGGCTCCGGATTCGTGGAGATGTTCGTGGGCGTGGGCGCCAGCCGGGTCCGGGACCTCTTCCAGGAGGCGGCCAAGGTGGCCCCCTGCATCATCTTCATCGACGAGATCGACGCCATCGGCAAAACGAGAGATTCCCGCTTCGGCGGCGGCAACGACGAGCGGGAGCAGACCCTCAACCAGCTGCTGGCGGAGATGGACGGCTTTGATCCCTCCAAGGGCATCATCGTCCTGGCGGCCACCAACCGCCCTGAGGTGCTGGACAAGGCCCTGCTGCGCCCCGGCCGGTTTGACCGGCGCATTACGGTAGACCGGCCCAATCTGGCCGGCCGCCTGGCCACCCTCCAGGTCCACACCCGGAAGATCCGCATGGCGGAGGACGTGGACCTGAACAAGATCGCCCAGGCCACCGCCGGCTGCGTGGGGGCGGATCTGGCCAACACCGTCAACGAGGCGGCCCTGCGGGCGGTCCGCCAGGGCCGGCACGCAGTGAATCAGGAGGACCTGCTGGCCTCCTTCGAGGTGGTCATCGCCGGCGCGGAGAAGAAGGGCACCGTCATCACCGAGCAGGAGAAGAAGATCATCGCCTACCACGAGGTGGGCCACGCCCTGGCGGCGGCGAAGCAGAAGAAGGCCCAGCCGGTGACGAAGATCACCATTGTGCCCCACACCGAGGGGACGCTGGGCTATACCCTCCACCTGCCGGAGGAGGAGAAGTTCCTCATGAGCCGGGACGACATCCTCACGGAGATCCGGACCCTGCTGGCGGGCCGGTGCGCCGAGGAGCTGGTGTTTGACACCCAGACCTCCGGCGCGGCCAACGACATCGAGCGGGCCACGGAGCTGGCCCGGAACCTGGTGGCCCGGTTCGGCATGAGCGAGAAGTTCGGCATGATGGCCCTGGGCACGGTCCAGAGCCAGTATCTGGACGGGGGCTACAGCATGAACTGCGCCCAGGAGACCTTCGCTCTGGCGGACAAGGAGGTGGCGGCCCTGCTCCAGCGCTGCCACGACGAGGCCAGGAGCCTGCTGGAGGAGAACCGGGAGATGTTGGATAAGATCGCCGGATACCTCTTCCAGAAGGAGACCATCACCGGGTCCCAGATGATGGCCATTCTGGAGGGCCGGGACCCGGACAAGGAGGAGTACTACGGCGTCCCCGCCCAGACCGATGGGGCTGTCGAGCCCCCGGCGAAGCACATCAGCATCGTCAGCGAGCCCATCCCTATGCCCATGGTCTCCGGCGAGACGCCCGACGGGGCGGAGGAGGGCTCGGAGCAGCCGCCGGAGGACGGCGGAGAGCCCCCGGCCCAGACGTAATGAAAAGCGGCGGAGCCCCGGAACGGGGCTCCGCCGCTTTTCTCATGAATTTTCACGAAAGTAAGTTGATAAAGCGTCTGCCCTATGCTATAATCAACTAACCCAATCGGGAGCTGCAAAGGAGGCAAGGCTGGGCTATATGACAAAGCAGTTAAAGAAAAGGCCGGTTGAAAAGGAGCTGAAATTCCTGGCTGATTTTGAAATATACGGCGTGCTGATGTTCGCGGGGATATATTTCGCAGCGAAGTATATCGTTGACATGGACTGCGGAGAAAACCCGTTCCAATTAAATTGGATTTCATTTTATCCGCTGCTGGTATTTTCTGTCATCGTCATAGAGGGCAGCTTCTATTGGCGCAATAAGCTGAAATTGATCAAACGGCAGAGGGCTTTAAGCAATGTTGAAATTGGCAGGATATATCACAAATTAAGGTGGGTAAATGTCATTTTGTTGACAGCCTATCTGCCAATAATTATCATGGCAGTTCTTGCGAAAGAAAATTTATCTGGAATTATTGTCGGGATTTTTTTGTATCTTTTCGCCATAATAGAACAAATCAACTATTTTCATGTCAGACTTTCCTATGAGACGGTAAAGGGCGGGCTTTTAGTGGTGGAGCCGCTGAAAAGACTTTTTACCGGGACTGGAAAGCGCTCGCAATTGCGAAAGGATATTGACGCTTATTTGAGGCTTCGGTAAAATCTGAAATGGGAACAGTGGCTGTACCGGAGAGGCGGCGCTGTCTTTCCGCTTCTGCGTACCGGTCAGCCTACAGGTATTGGCGGCTTTTGCAGCAACCCCATATTTTTAATTTGCAGGAGGAGAGGGACATGGAATACGTTACTTTGGGCAAAACCGGCCTGCGGGTGTCCCGCATGGGCTTGGGGGGCATCCCCATCCAGCGCGTCGACGCGGAGGCGGCAAAGAAGCTCCTGGACGCCGTGGAGGCGGCGGGGATCAACTACATCGACTCCGCCCGGGGCTACAGCGTCAGCGAGGAGCGCATCGGTCAGGCTATCGAGGGCCGCCGGGAGAAGTTTGTCCTGGCCACCAAGACCATGAGCCGCGACCGGGAGGGGATGGCCCGGGACATTGAGACCAGCCTGAAAAACTTCCGCACGGACTACATAGACCTCTACCAGGTCCACAACCCCAGTCTCGAGCAGCTCGAGCAGGTCTGCGCCCCCGGCGGCGCCCTGGAGGCCCTGCTGGAGGCCAGGGAGGCCGGGAAGATCGGTCACATCGGCCTCACCGCCCACAAGCCGGAGGTCTTCCGGCGGGCCCTGGAGCTCCCCTGGGTGGAGACGGTCATGTTCCCCTACAACCTGGTGGAGAACCAAGGCACGGAGCTGATGGAGCGGGCCAGGGAGCTGAACGTGGGCTTTATCAATATGAAATCCCTGGCCGGCGGCGCCATTGAGGATGCCCGTCTGGCCCTGCGCTTCGCCGCCGCCAACCCCAACGTGAGCGTGGTTCTGCCGGGCATGTACAGCCCCGAGGAGGTGGCGCATAACGCCGCCGCCGTGGCCGACGCCTCCCCGCTGACGGAGGAGGAGCTGGCAAAGGCGGAGGCCCTGCGCCGGGAGCTGGGCGCCAGCTTCTGCCGCCGGTGCGGCTACTGCGCCCCCTGCACTGTGAACATCGACATCCCGAACAACTTCATCTTTCACGGCTATCTCAGCCGCTACGGCCTGGCGGACTGGGCCCGGGGCCGGTACGACGCCCTGGCGGCCCACGCGTCGGACTGCGTGGCGTGCGGGGCCTGCGAGGAGCGCTGCCCCTACCAGCTGCCTATCCGGGAGATGCTCAAGCGGGTGGCGGCGGACTTCGGCCGCTGACCGTTTTTTGAAGGAGCGCGTATCAAAAGGCGCGCGGCGTCCAAGACTAGACCCGGTGCCGGTCCCGGATTTCTGCCCGGCGGTTCATCTGGGAGGCGCATGAGACAGCCCCGAACCGGAGAGGAGGAGCGGCATGGCGGCGGATCTCTTTTACCACTACACGGACTTCGAGGCCCTGGACGGCATCCTGCGCTGCGCCCAGCTCAGGGTAAACAACGTGCTGCGGATGAACGACTCGGCGGAGATGCGCCACTTCATGGTCCGCCTGTCCCGCGCCATCGTGGAGCGCCTGGAGGCCGGCGGGGAGACCCGCCGGGCCCGGGAGGTCCGCGCCCTCTTCCAGGAGGAGCTGGCGGAGGAGTACTCCGCCTACGCCGCCTGCTTCTCCTTCCGCCGGGACGACGCGGCCCAGTGGGAGCGCTACGGCAACCGGGGCCGGGGGGTATGCATTGCCTTCCGGGGGGATCTCCTGCGGAGGATGGCGGAGGGGCCCCTGTCCCTGCACACGGTGTTCTATGAGGACGACATGACCGGCCACCCCATGGTGGACCGGTTCTGCCGCCTGATCCGGGACCGGGATGCGCTGACCGGCGGCGAGCGGGACATCCGGCTGGCCATGCGGGACGCCTGGGCCTGCTCGGTGGCCTTCAAGCACCCCTCCTTCTCCTCGGAGGATGAGGTGCGCCTGGTGGTGGCCCCCTTCGGCCAGGAGGAGTTTGACGTGCAGCCCCGGTACCACGTGACCAAGGAGCGGGTGAAGAAGTACTACCCCCTGGATCTGCGGGATATGTGCGGGCGGGCGGGCGCGGCGCTGGAGGAGCTGGTGGCGGAGATCATCATCGGCCCGGAGTCCACCCAATCCCTGGCCATTCTGCGGGACTACCTCCGCGACAACGGTTTGGCCCCTCTGGCGGAAAACGTCTCCCTGTCCGACTGCCCCCTGCGGGGCATGCCGGTATAGTGCGCGTATAAGAAAAGTGTTGCCGAGGTATCCTTTGGCAGCTTCTACAAAATCAGGTTGATGCAGTAATAACTGCGTGCTATAATCAGCGCAGCAAATTGGAAGCTGAGGAGGGAGATATGGAAAAAATTTCTGTATTGCTCATGCCTATACTGTTAATGATAGCTGCTATTTTCTGCGCTTCATTTTCGGATACAATAGATATGGCAGTAAATGGGGGTAAACAGGTTAAAAAAGTGATTGTCGTATTCAGTGTGGGAGTAATATTAGTTTGCACAATTGCTATTATTGCAAGTATCTTATCGTGAATATCCAATCGCTTTAGATATTCGCAACACCAATCTAAAAAGAGGGGCCGGGATTCTCACCATGAGAGTCCCGGCTCTGCTTATTCTTCTCCTGCCATCTGCCGCACATCCGTGCGCCCCGCCAGATAGTCCAGCGACACGCCGAAGTGGTCCGCCAAGGCGCAGAAATTTTCCAGGTTTGGATTCTGCTCCCCGGCCTCATACCGCTGGTACTGGCGCACAGTCAGACCGATTGCGGAGGCGGTTTCTTCCTGTTTTTCGCCCGCCTCCTTACGCAGCGCGCGGATTCTTGATGTAAAAAGCATGGTTCCCCCTTGACTTGTACAAAACCTCAATAATCCCGGCTCTGCTTATTCTTCTCTTGCCACCTGCCGTACATCCGTGCGCCCCGCCAGATAGTCCAACGACACGCCGAAGTGGTCCGCCAGGGCGCAGAGGTTCTCAAACCCAGGCAAATTGCCCCCTGCCTCAAAGCGCTGGTATTGGCGGTCCGTCACACCGACCGCTTTCGCAGTCTGCACCTGCGTTTCCCCCCGCTCTCTCCTGAGCGCGCGCATTCTCTCCTGCAAAATCACAATGCCTTCACCCCAGCATCGGCAAGATCATGCCCGCCAGCATGGTCAGCACCAGCAGGGCAATGATAACCCTGGATATGATCTTGACCCATTTCTGATTCATTGGCTCGCCTCCTCGCTCAGAATTTTTTTGATCATAGGCTCCACCTTGCTCCGGGGCAGCAGCACTTCGTGGCCGCAGCCCGCGCAGCGCAGGCGGATGTCCATGCCCACCCGCAGGATGACCCACTCACGGCTGCCGCAGGGGTGGGGCTTTTTCAGCTCCACCCGTTGGTTCAGCTTCAGCGCCAACATAAAAATCACCTCAAATTCTCAACGGTCAAGCACCGCGCCGCATACACTGTCCTATCAAAAAAGATAGGACGGTGAATCGTGTGCGCAGGAGCGACTATTTACCCGAGGGCGCGGGCCCTCTGTTTGCGGAGCATCAGCCCCTCAGCGTTCTCCAGGAGGCCATGGAGCGCCAAACGGTCCTGGAGGGCATGGCCATCCGCTGCGACGGGCGGCGGGATCTGACCGTGCGCTTTGGGGGCTGGGAGGGGACCATTCCCCGGATTGACGCCGTCCACCCCGCCATCAGCGGCGCAGAGCGGGACATTGCCCTGCTCTCACGGGTGGGCAAGCCCACCTGCTTCACCATCACCCGCATCGCTGTGGACGGCGGCGGACGGCCCCGGCTGACCCTCTCCCGCCGGGCGGCCCAGGAGCAGGCCATTGCCTGGCTGCTGGAGCACAGCGGCCCCGGGACGGTCCTGCCGGCCCGAGTGACCCACCTGGAGCGCTTCGGGGCCTTTGTGGACCTGGGCTGCGGGGTGACGAGCCTGATTCCCCTGGAAAACATCTCCGTTTCCCGGATTCCCCACCCCTCGGCCCGTTTCCGGATAAATCAGGACATTCTGGCGGCGGTCACCGCCGTGGACCCGGTCTCCTGCCGGTTCTGCCTGACCCACAAGGAGCTGCTGGGCACCTGGCTGGAGAACGCGGCGGCCTTCTCCCCCGGCGACGCGGTGCAGGGGATTGTGCGCAGCGTCCGGGACTACGGGCTTTTCATCGAGCTGACCCCCAATCTGTCCGGCCTTGCGGACTACCGGGAGGACGCCGCCCCCGGCGACAGGGTATCGGTCTACATCAAATCCATCCGCCCCGACACCCGGAAGATCAAGCTTCAGATCATCCAGAATCTGGGGCCTGCCGGCGAACCGGCGGAGTTTACTTACTTCATCACGGATGGGGTGGTAGAGAACTGGACATATTGAGCGGCGCGCCCTCCGGGCGCGAGGGGGTGTCACTGCCGTGACGGGGGATGTGGGGGCTGCGCGCCCCCAGGATTCTGCACGGCCACATCGAGTGGCCGCGCAGAATCTAATTGTGCATG
>CAJTOM010000065.1 GCA_910577915.1 uncultured Oscillospiraceae bacterium | reverse complement strand
GTCCAAAACGGCAAGTATCAAGGCACTTACCTGAGAAGGAGGAGGTCTGGAGACGGCTGGGGCGCAGAGGGTTGGCGGATTTGGTAACAGGGCGTTGGTAGCAGATTCGGGGGAGGTGGTAGCAGGAGTCCGAATTTATGTAAACCATGGAGGTTATGAGTATAGGGATTGCAGGTGGTAGCATGAAATGGGTCATGGTAGCGGGGTGGTAGCAGGGGAAGGAGAAAGTTTCTATTAAGGATTAGAACAGGAAGAAAACATGGAAAACAACAGATAATAGGCTGCATTTTATAGCGGCAAATTATTGCCGCGCCGCAAGATTTACATAATATTATTTGCAGGGAAAATATCACTGCAAAATTTCTTCTTCCCTCTGCGCTTCTCACATGATATACTCATACCATATCCCCGAACGGAGGTGCTTCCCCTGAATCGTGAGCTGCTTGAAAAGCAAATGGGTGAATTGCCAATTGTGCAATACGAATTTTTTGAGACGGCGGAGCTGACCTTCTCCCCGCGGGTGCGGTCCGTCTGCCAGCTGGACTGTCCCCGCTATGGCACAAGCTGGGCCTGTCCTCCGGCGGTGGGGACTGTGGAGGCGTGCAGGGAGCGCTGTCTCGCCTACCCCCGCGCCCTGATGCTGACCACCATGAGCGAAGTGGCGGACATCGCCGATCTGGAGGGTACCCTGGCTGCCCGGACGGACCACGAGGAGATCACCCGGCGGGTCAACGTACTGTTGCAGAACCAGGGGGTGGAGACCTATCCCCTGTCCACGGAGTCCTGCGCCGTCTGCGCGCAATGTACATATCCCGACGGGCCCTGCCGCCACCCGGAGCGCATGTTCCCCTGCGTGGAGAGCCATGGCATCCTCATCATCGACACCGCTGAGAAATACGGCATCGACTTTCAGGCCGGCGGCAATATTGTCACCTGGTTCAGCCTGATCTTGTACCGGTGACAGCAAACCAGCGCCGGAGTCCTTAGAGGACTCCGGCGCTGGCTGTTAATGGTCAGACCGTATAGACGTATTCGCCGTTTTTCTCGTTGATGCCGTAGAAATCCGCGAAGGTCAGACGGAAAATCTGGTCCTTCTTATCGCTGACATCAATCCCGTTTTTGATGAGATGCAGATACAGTCCGTGGTTGGAGATGTCTCCCATGGACAGGTAGCCGGTGAGCTTGCCATCGGTGATAATGGCCTTCTTGTACTCCGTGGGCGTCTTGTGGACGATCACATCCGCGCCCTCGGTCAGGTCCATCCGGCCCACGCTCAGCATGGTCACGCCGAAGAAATTGCTGGTGTTCTTGAAGGGATAGGGCTTCTCATACACCGTGTCGACGCCGGCCATGTTCTCCGCCGCCGCCTTGCCCTGGGCCATGGCGTCAGGCCACACGCCGGAGAGGCCGGTGCAGTCCCCCGCCGCGTACACGTCCGGGGCGGAGGTGCGCAGGCGGTCGTCCACCTCAATGGCCCGCTCGGCCTTGATGCCGCTGGCCTGGGCGATCTGGATCCGGGGCCGCACCCCGGCGGCCATGATGATGAAGTCGCAGGGCACGTGCTCCCCGGTGGAGAGGATCACCTCGGTGATGTTCCCCTCGCCGTCCACCACCGCGTCCGTGGCCCCGATGCCCAGCAGGAACCGGCAGCCCTGGTCCTCGAAGACCTTCTGATAGACGCCGGCGGCGTAGTCGTCGGTCTGGAGGGGCATCACCCGGGGGGCCATCTCGGCGATGGTGATCTCCGCGCCGCGGTGGCAGAGGGCCGAGGCCGCGTCCAGACCCACCAGGCCGGAACCCACGATGAACACCCGCTTGCCCTTGCCGAAGGCCTCGTCGATCTTCAGCGCGTCGCTGAGATCCCGGAAGCCGAAGACGTTGGGGGCCTCCCGGAAGTGGGGGATGGGGGGAATGAAGAACCCGGAGCCGGTGGCGATGAGCAGCTTGTCATAGGGGACGCTGTACCCCTCGCCGTAATAGACCAGCTTGGCTTCGGTATCCACCCGGCTGACCGTCTGACAGGGGATGTGGTAGATGTCGTTCTTCTCGAAGAAGTCCTCTCCGACGAAATTGATGCCCTCCACCGTCCGCTCGCGGCCCAGGAACTTGTGGAGCATACAGCGGGAGTGGATATGCTCATCGATGGAGATTACGGTGATAACGTCCTTGGGGCGGAACTCCCGGAGGACCTGGGCGGCGCTGATGCCGGCGGCGCCGGCGCCGATGATGACAAATCGCTCCATGCTCACACCTCCCTCACTTCAATGGCTTGCTTGGGGCAGGCCCGCACGCAGGCGGGGCCCTCCTCCAGATGGACGCAGAAGTCGCACTTAACCATCCGCTTCCGGTCCGGGGTGATGGACGGAATGCCGTAGCGGCAGTTCATCACGCACATATAGCATGCCGCGCATTTGTCCGCGTTATACTCCACCAGCCCATTTTCCATATTTTTTGTCAGCGCGCCGCTCATACAGGCCCCCGCGCAGTCGGGGACGTCGCAGTGGCGGCAGAAGAGAGGGCTGTAGCCGCCCCGGCCGTCGGTGAGGATGCGGTTGCGGGACTGGGTGTTGGGGTCGGTGAGATCCAGGGCGTAGACGGCGGCGCGCAGCTCGTCCAGGCTCCCCCGGCGGGGCGTCATGTCGGCGTGGGAGGCCATACAGGCGACGGTGCAGTTTTTACAACCGTCGCACTTGGCGGGGTCGATAAAGATTCGTTTCATGTCAGCAATCCCCCTCTCAAATGTGCAGGGCCTTGCGCTTCTCCTCGATGATGGCTTCCAGAGTGCCGGCGGCGCGCTTCCCGTCGCCGTCCACGATGACCCGGCCGCCGGTGAGGCCCACCATGTCCTCGGTGAGGACCTTGGTCACCAGCTTGCTGCCGGTGATGAAGGGCGGCACGCCCAGGTGCAGGGGCAGGCCCAGGGCCAGGGCGAAGGCGCCGTCCGCCAGGGCCTGCTCCTCCAGCCACTGGGCGGCGGATAGGACCAGGGGCAGCTGGGGCAGATCCACGCCCAGCTCCTCGGCAATCTCGGTGGCCACGATCTCCAGCCGGCCGATGGCCAGGCAGGGACCGAAGTTCAGCACCGGAGGAATCCCCAGCTCTTTGCACACGGCCCGCAGGTTGGGGCCCGCCAGATCGGCGGCCTCGGGGGTCATCAGCCCGATGTTCTCCAGGCCGCCGGAGGAGCAGCCCGCCGTCAGGACCAGGATGTCCTTGGCGATGAGCTCCTTGGTCAGCTCGGCGGTGAGGGTGTCGTGACCGTAGGCCACGCTGGAGCAGCCCACCACGCCGGCCAGGCCCTTGATCTTCCCGGCCACGATGAGGTCGATGAGGGGCTTCCAGCTGCCACCCAGGAAGGCCTTCAGGCTGCCCTCGCTGACACCGGTGAGGGTGTTCTTGTTGCCGTGGTCCGCGAAGAGGTTCATGGGCACACTGCCCCGGCGGGCCTTGTAGGCGGCGATGATCTCGTCGATGATCCGGTCGCCGTCGGCCTGACGGGTCTCATAGTTGAAGGGGATGTACTCCGCGTTGGCCTTCTTGGCTACCACGTCCAGGCAGATCTGCTTGATCTTCAGCTCGTCGCAGATGGCCTCGATGCCGGGGAGGGTGCAGTTGAACTCGCTGAGGACCGCGTCGATGGCCCCGCAGGAGAGCACCGCCTCGGAGATGTAGTTGTTGCCGGCGTGGCCGTCGAAGATCTCGGTGTAGTGGGCCCCCCGCAGCTGAAGGTCCTGGCCCACGCAGGTGCAGCCCACCAGCTTGAAGCCCTTGGCTCCCGCAGCCTGGGCCTTGGCCACTACGTCCTCGTCCAGGAGGCGGTCCTGGATGTAGGTGAACAGGGAGTGCTGGTGGCCGGTGATGAGGATGTTGATGTAGTCGGGGTTGATGACGTTCATGCCCACAGGGGCGGGGCGGATCTCAGGGTCGCCCAGCACCACATCGTTGAGCAGGTTGGTCAGCTGCAGGCCATACAGGCCCGTGGACACACCCAGGCGCAGGCAGCTCACCAGCATCTCCACCGGGTCGGAGCTGAGGTTGGTGGAGGTCTTGACGATGTTGTTGAAGACCTCGCCCTTGGCGCCGCCGGGCATGATGCCCAGCTCCTTCCAGCGCTTCACCCGGGGGGCGTAGGCCAGCTTCTCCACCAGCTCCATGCCCTCGTACTCCGGGCGGTAGAGGTCGGAGAGCACCGCGTCCGCCACCTTCACGCACAGATCGTACTTGTCGCTCCCGGTGACGCCAAAGAGCTCCGCCAGGTGGTTCAGGGCCTTCTCGCTGCGGATCTTGTCCCTGTGGAGGCCGGTGTTCTTCAGCTGGCGGGCGGTGTTCTCCACCACGTGGATGTAGCAGCCGGAGCCGGCGGCCACGGCCCGCAGGAAGTTCCGGGCCACGATGGTGTCGGCGCTGGCCCCGCAGATGCCCCGGGGGGAGGTGGGGGTGATGCGGCAGGGACCGTTGGCGCACAGGCGGCAGCACACGCCCTGGAGGCCGAAGCCGCACTTGGTCTTCTGGTTCTCCACCCGGTGGTGGGCGGTCTCCAGGGGGAGGGAGCGGATATAGTTCTCCATGGGCTTATCCGCGCTGGGGCAGGTGTTGCGGCTGAGGCAGTCGGTACAGCTGTTCATAAGGGGTGATCCTCCTCTGTCGTATTGTGGTGGCGTGGTGAAAGCAAACATATTGTTAAATGGTTCACGAACTTATCATACCCCAGACCGGGCAAGCAGGCAGTTGCAGAAGCAACACAGGCGGAATTTCCCGGCGGGGCTCAGCCGGCCTCCGGCTGGACGCCGTACAGGAAGTAGACGCCGTCCGGGGCGCGGTAGAGGCCGGCGAGCCCGTCGGCCAGCCGGTAGCTGCCCCCCAGGCTGAGCAGGGGGATGACCGGTGCGTCGGAGAGCAGGATGGCCTCGGCGTCGTGGAGATAGGCGTCCCGCGCCTCGGGGGAGATGGCGGCCCTGGCGGCGTCCAGCAGGATGTCAAAGGCGTCGCTTCGGTAGCCGCACACGTTCCCCGCACCGCTGCCGTACCAGCGCCACAGCAGGGGGCCGGCGTCGCTGTAAGGGACGGTGAAGATCTGGGCGGCCATGGCGTAGCTGCCGGTGGTCCGGGGCTGGGCCTCCCCCGTGCCGGAGGATTCCTCCTGGGGGGCGGGGACCAGGGCGGCGTCGTACTCCTCCTGGCTCACGCCCCGCACCGTCACGGCGACGCCCAGCTGCTCCTCCCACATGGTCTGGAGGGCTCGGGCCACCGCGTCGCCCAGGTCGGAGCTCACATAGAGATACTCCACCAGGGGGAAGCCGCCGCCGCCGGCGTAGCCCGCCTGGGCCAGCAGGGCCTGGGCCCGGAGGCAGTCCGCAGTGTAGTCACGGGCGGCGCTGCTGGTGACCTTCTCCAGGCTGTGGGTGCGGAAGTCCCAGCAGACGGGGTCCGGCTCCTCCGGAGGCGGGGGGGCGTTGGGGTCGGGCAGGGCCGGCTCGGCCGGCTCCTCCTTCTCCACGGGCTGGGCGCGCTCGCCGTAGTCGGCCACGCCGTAGGGCACCAGACCCGCGGCGGCCCGATTTGTCAGATCCCCCGTCTGGAGGGCTAGGGCCTGGGTGTCCACCGCCAGGAGGAAGGCCTGGCGGACGTTGGGGTCGTCGAAGGGGGGCTGCTGGGTGTTGAGCAGCACGCCGTAGGCGGCGGTCACAGGCTCCGGGGTCCACAGGCCGGTATCCGCCAGCTCCTGGAGGGCGGAGGCGGGCAGACCGGTCACCAGATCCAGCTCTCCGCTCTGGAGGGCGGCGTAGTCCGTCTCGCTGTCCCCGCAGGTGGTGAACTCTATGATCTCCGGGCCCTGGGCGTCGGGGGCGTAGTAGCTCTCGCTGCGCTCTAAGGTCACCAGATTCCGGCTGAGGTGGGTGGCGGTGTAGGCCCCGTTGGTGACGGTGCCGGCCTCCGCCGGCAGGTCCTCCCGGAGGGGCATGGTGTACGCCCCCGCGCACAGCTCCTCCAGAAAATAGGCCCGGCTGCCGTTGAGGGTGGCCACAAAGGTGCGCTCATCGGGGGCGGACACCCCCAGCTGTGTGGGGTCTCCGGTGCTCTGGACCTGGCTGTAGCCGGACACGGCGGCCATCAGCTCCCGGTGGGGGGCGTCGACGGCGGGGTCCGCCAGGCGGCGCCAGGCGGCCACGAAGTCCTCCGCCGTGACGGCCCGGCCGTCGGACCAGACGATGCCCTCCCGGAGGGTGAAGGTGTAGGTGGCGTTGCCGGCGTAGTCGGTCTCCACCGTGTAGCTCTCCGCCTGACCGGGGGACAGGACGGCCCAGCCGTCGCCGCCGTCGGTCCAGCGCATCAGGTTCTCGTAGAGGTGGAAGAGGATGGTCTCCCCGCCCTGGGCGGTGACGAAGGCGGGGTCCAGGGTATCCTGAGCATCCCCCAGGCGGACGGCCAGGGTGCGGGGCCCGGCCTCCTGGTCGTCGGGGGCGGGGGTGTCCGGCGTCTCGTTCCGGCTCCCGCAGGCGGTCAGCGCCAGCAGGGCCGCCAGCAGGGCCGCCAGGACGCGCCGGCGCCTCATCGGGCCTCGGCCGGGACGAGACGGCCGTTTTCGTCGAACTTCACCGGCTGAATCTGGTTGCGGGTGTGCTTTGCGATGTCGTTCAGGCGCACCAAACCGGGGTAGTCGGTGACAAAGGTGTAGGCCACGCCGTGGCGCTTGGCCCGGCCGGTGCGGCCGATGCGGTGGACGTAGTACTCGTTCTCGTCCGGTACATCGTAGTTGAACACCGCGTCCACATCGTCCACGTCGATGCCGCGGGCGGCCACGTCGGTGGCCACGAACACCCGCAGCTCCCCCCGGCGGAACCGGGCCATGACCTTCTCCCGCTTCTCCTGGGGGATGTCGCCGTGGATGCACTGGGCGTCCACCCCCCGCATCTGCAGGAGCTTGGTCACCCGCTCAGTGTTGCCCTTGGTGTTGCAGAAGATCATCACCCGGTCAAACTGCTCCAGGTTCAGAATCCGCTCCACCGCGTCCACCTTCTCGTTCATGGTCAGCTCCAGGCGGTACTGGAGGATGTCCGGCTTGTTCTCCTCGTCGGCCTGGACGGTGATCTCCACCGCGTCCCGCTGATAGACCCAGGCGATGTCCATCACCTCACGGCTGATGGTGGCGGAGAAGAGGCCCAGGTTCTTCCGGTTCTTCATCTGGTCCAGCAGCTTCGTCACGTCGTGGATGAAGCCCATGTCCAGCATCCGGTCCGCCTCGTCCAGCACGGCGGTCTGCGCCTGGTCGATGC
This sequence comes from uncultured Oscillospiraceae bacterium, assembly GCA_910577915.1. Classification (GTDB taxonomy): domain Bacteria; phylum Bacillota; class Clostridia; order Oscillospirales; family Oscillospiraceae; genus Pelethomonas. The sequence continues at coordinate 6,722 of CAJTOM010000065.1, read as the reverse complement.
GCACTGTGCGCCGCTTGAGGTGGTCCCCCAGGCGGCCGGGGGTGGCGATGACGATCTGGGGCCGCTTTTTCAGCGCGTCGATCTGCTTGCCGATGGGCTGGCCGCCGTAGAGGCAGACCAGGCGGATGCCCGGCTTGAACTGGGCCAGCTCCCGCATCTCGGCGGTAATCTGCATAGCCAGCTCCCGGGTGGGGGCCAGGATGACGGCCTGGACCTGGTCAGAGTCGGTATCCACATGCTCGATGATGGGGATGCCGAAGGCGAAGGTCTTCCCCGTGCCGGTGGGGGCCTTGGCGGTAACGTCCTGCCAGTCCAGCATGGGGGGGATGCACCCGGCCTGGATGGGGGTGGAGAGCGCGTAGCCCTTTTTTTCCAGCGCGCGCATGATCTCCGGGGACAGGCCCAGGGTGTCGAAGCGCGTACCTTGTGTGATTTCCATAATGATTCCCTCGTATTCCGTCCGTTTTTTCACGGAAATTTCGCATTTTTCAACCATTTGTATGGTAACTTATATAGTTTATCACAAAAACAGCCCCGCCGCAAGTCCGGCGGGGCTATTTTGCGGAAAATTCATGCTTTTTTCACGATTGGGAAGAATTGTGCCATCTGCCGTTGCACGGCGGATCGAACAACGGCGCATCGAGCGCCGTGTTCGATATAATTGTGTATCTTGCCGTTGCACAATGATATACAACTTTTCCCCGTTACACAGCCTATGTGTAACGGTTTTTCCGGGACAGCCCCACATCCTCATCAACAGAAAGGAAGACATTGCATGCATTACACAAAAACCTATCACCTGCCCCAATGGGAGAAGTCCGACCGGATTATGATGGAGGACTTCAACGCCGCTATGGCCGGCATCGAGAGCGGCATTGAGAAGACCGACAGGGACGCCGCCGGCTATGCCGCCCAGGTCCAGGCGAACGCCGCCGCGCTGGCCGGAAAGGCCCAGGCTGCCGCCGACGCCGCCATGGACGCCGCCCAGGCCGCCCAGCAGACCGCCGACAACGCCTACTGCCCCGGCAACGTCCCCTACACCGTGGGCAGCTATGCTGGCAACGGCACGGAGGTCCTCATCGACCTGGGCTACCAGCCCCGGCTCATCATCATCACGGGCCAGGAGCTCGCCGGCGAGGTCAACTTCGTCCGGGGCATCATCGTGGCCGTGCCGGGCATGCTGCCCTTTGCCGTCAGCTTTAAAAAGAACGGCTTCAGCGTGAAAAACCCCGATGGAATTTACACGCCGAAGCTCAACATCTCGGGGGAGAGCTACGGGTATATCGCCTTCCGGTGAGGAATGAGCGCCGGTGCGCGGGTTTTGATTGACAAAATGTGACAAATCCGGTAAAATAAAAAAGTCCCCGGAATGTCCGGGGACGGGGGCTCGCTCAGGCGGGGCCCTGGGGCACTGCGGAGCGTGCCAAGCAACGCCGCATTAAGCGGCATGTTTGGTAATACTGTCTGGCGGTCGGCTACATCCTCCGAAAGGGGGTGCCGCTATGTCTGTACATGTTACGTTTAAGTGGAAGGGATATATTTTTATCTTCCGCGTAACGAGGGACAACCGCCACCCGGCACGGTGACGGTTGTCTAGTCTAACCTAGCAACTAAACCGGGCTGACCGCTTCCGCAGCGCCCCGAATCTGTTTATAGTATACACTGCCCGGGCTTGGTTTGTCAAGCCCGGCTTTGCTTTGGGAAACAGCTTTGGGAAACGGACTATACTGCGGGACAAGGGGAACCCCCCAAGGGCCGGAGGCCCTTGGGGGGTGGTGCAATTGAGTTGGATTGCGGGATCACTCGCCGTCCGTGTTGGTATTGGTATTCTCGGTGACAGTGATGGTATAGGTCTCGTCGGCAGCAGCCTTGGGGAGAGTGATGACGCACGTGCCATCCGTAATCTCGCCAGCCGCATTCTCAACCACGGTCTTGTTGTCCGTGCCGGACTCAACCTTCACCGTTGCACCTTCACCGGCCTCAACTGTGACCTCAAGGACGGTCTCCTTGGAAACCTCGACAGAAGTCTCACCATCCTTGATAAGGTTCGTCTCCCTGTCCGCAGAGGTGGTCACCTTGGTGATCTTAGCCTCGCCAGCCAGGGTGATGGTGACCTTATCGGTCTCGCCGGGCTTCTGCTCGTCGTCCTTGGCGGCAGCCTCGACAACCACGATGGTGAACTTGAGACCTTCCGCCTCACCGACCTTGGCAGTTCCGTTGGCCTTGGTGACGGTGATGTTCCAAGTAACCTTCTCGGCCTCAGCATCGCCGCCCTCGACAGCCGGGGTAGGAGCGCCGGCCTTCTCGGCCTTGGCGGTCACGCCCTCGGACAGGGTGCCCTTCACAACGGGAGCCTGGTCGGCGCTGGTCACGAAGGGAATCACCACCTCGTTGCCATCAGCGAAAACGGTCTCAGCAACGGTCATCTCGTAGGAGGCAACAGCGGTGACGTTCTCAGCGTTGCCGAGAGCCGCCTTGGCAGCCTCAAGGCTGTAGTCCTTAAGGCCATCCGCCGTGTTGAAAGAGGACACGTCGGTGCTCTTATTGCCGGCGGTCACACCCTCGACAGCAGCCGGGCCCTCTGCAGGCAGCTGCTCATCGCCAGAACCGTCGTCAACCAGAGCGTCGATAGCGGCTTTGTAATCGGCAACAGCCTTATCAAGGGCGGCCTGGGTCTTGGCGGCAGCAATAGCAGCGGTAGCATCGGTCTTGGCCTTGTCAGCAGCAGTCTTGGCCTCACCAGTCATTTCACTGACCTTCTTCTCGGTCTCGTAGTCAGTGACGGCCTTGGTGGCGGCAGACTGAGCAGTAGCCAGAGCCTCACCGGTCAGTTCATCGCCGCCGGCGGGGGTCAGCTTGGCGTCGACGGCCTCCTTGTAGGCTGCAACAGCGGCATCGATGGCTTCCTGGGTCTTGGCAGCCTCGATAGCAGCCTTGGCGGTCTCAAGAGCCTTGGCCAGAGTGGCGTTGTCCTCATTCCCAAGCTTATCAATCTCGGCGGCCTTGTACTCGGTCACGGTCTTGGTGGCAGCCGCCTTCGCCTCGGTCAGGTCGACAGACTCCTCAGCGTTCGCAACGGTGCCGATAACCTCGGCCAGCTTGCTGGTGCTCAGTTCAGCACTGCTAGCGGCATCGCTGGTGATAAAGTTGTCCTTGATGGCATTGAGAATCTCGGTGTAAGCGGTCTTCTCAGCCTCAGTCAGGCCCGTATCAGCCTTCTCATTGATCTCAGCGATCAGAGCCACAACGCCCTGGACGCTGTAGACCTCAGCGGTCGCGATCTCCTCAGCCGCACGGTTGAGGGACAGAGCGGCGCTCTTCACCTTGGCGAAGCGCAGGCTGTCGGCGTCAGCCGCAGGCGTGCCAACCAGCTGCCAGCCGGTGGGAGCCACCACAGCGGCCAGGTTCACACCCTTGCTGGCCTCGATCTTGACGTCAAACAGGTTGGTGCCGTCGGCAACGGTGAAGGTAGCGGTGGGGTTCTCCTCGGTGCAAGTCTTCTCAACGCCGTTGTAGGTCACCTTCACGGTCTCATCCGTACCCAGAGTGAAGGAGATGCCCAGCTCGGTGACGGCCTCGGGAGCGCAGAGGTTGTTGGCCCAGATGGTCTGCGCGTAGTCAACCTTCTCGGTGCTGCCGTAGACGTTGGCGAAGGAGATGGCCCAGACGATCTCGTTGTCCTTGTTGTACTTGATCAGGACATCGTTCCAGAAGTAGCTGTAGCCCTCACGGAGACCATTTTTGTCGGTGGTGACCCAGAAGTCACGGTCCAGATGGCCGTTCTTGCCGCTCTCGCTGGTCCTCACGCCCTCGACGCCGGCGGCCAGGATGTCGCGGTAGTCGCCGGAGGTGTCCACATCGGGCTCGGTGTCATAGTAGCCAGCCGCATTCCGGGCGTTGTAGCGGACGTGGTACAGAGCGCCCTCGCCCAGGGTGATGGACCGCTCATTCTTGCTGCCGTCGCTGTACTCGGCCTCGAGCACCACGAAGTCGCTGGGAGCGGTGCCGCTCACGTACTGGGACTTACCGCCGACGATGCGGGCGTCAGACAGCTCCTCATCGGTCATTTTCTCCAGACGGTACAGGTCGTCGGAGCGCTCATACAGCTTGTAGACGCCGGGGAGAATCTTCTCGCCGTTCACGCCGTTGGTCACATAGCCGTAGTCCTCGGTAGCCAGACGGTAGTTGCCGTTCCAGATGTCCACGTTCTTCTCCTTGCCGTCCTCGCCAATGACGCGGAGGTTGCGGCGGGAGAGATCGTTGTGGCTGGTCTCGTCGTCCAGGACGAACACGACCTCGTAGTCGCCGTCGTAGTCGGTCACCTCGATGACCACCATGTCGGCGGTGTAGTAGTAGTCGCGGCCCTTGTCGTTGTCAGAATTGCGGAAGGTACCGACAGCGTACACGTCCTCGACATGGTCAAGGCCGGTGGGGGCGTTCTTGTAGCCGGTGAACACGTCCACGACGGTCTTGCCAGCGACCACATAGTAGACGGTGTCGGCGCGGGCGATCACCTCGACGTTGTCCATGAGGTTATCGTCACCATCCCGGACATCACTGTCATACGCGGTGTCGCTGCTGTTGGTGGTGCCATAGACCTTGCCGAAGGTGCTGTTGCTCTTGTTGGTGGGCACCTTGTTGCCGATCATGTCGATCATGTCGTGGTAGTTGCGGCCGGTGACATACTGACTATGAACGGGCAGGATGGTGCCGTCCTCGGAGATGGAGGCGATGGTGGTCTTGACCTTGTTGCTTTCCTTGGTAGGATCGCCGCCGTTCAGAGCGCCCGCAGGATGGTTGTCCAGAGCGCCGTCTCTCTCCTTGACGCCGCCGAAGAACTTCAGGGCGTTCCAGTCGTTGTTCAGAACATCGTCCACGTCGCCGCTGATGAACAGGCCGGCGTTGGTGCCGATGTCAATGACCTCGATCTTGCCGGTCTCGTCGTTGTAGGCCTTGACGGCGAACTCAACGCCGTTCTTGGTCTGGTTGAACCAGCCGTCCACAATCAGCTTGAAGTTGTTGGACAGGTCGGAACGGACGAAGGCAGCCAGGTAACCGCCGCGGTCAAAGTAGCAGTCATAGCTGACCTTGCCGGCCAGGTTGGTGACGCCGGACTGGAAGTTGCTGTCCACGATGTGCTCGCAGACCTCGCTCTCGGTCCACTCGGTGCCGTCGGAGGTGGTCACCACGCGGGTGTTGCGGTTGATCTTGTCGAAGGTGGCGGTCTCCATGGCGGCCTTGTAGGTCTGGGCCTTGCCGTCGATGATGGCGTAGTAGACCACGTCGTCCTCAGACAGCTCGTCAGCGGAGACAACCGCCTCGCCGGTCAGCTCGTTGAGAGCGTCCACGCAGGGATCATTGCCGTCGAGCAGGTTGTCGTTCTTGACGTCCAGGGTGACCTTGTCGTCGCGGATGCGGGTGACCTGGGCGAAGGTGTAGATCACCTTGAAGATGTACTCGGCCTTGCCGTCGCCGTTGTTGTCGACGACCTTCAGCCAGTTGCCGCGCTCGTTGGCGGAGACGGTGGCCTCGTCATCCTCGCGGATGTAGTCCTCCAGGAACTGGTTGAAGGATTTCTCATCGGAGATGTCTTTGCGGCTGGTAGTGCCCACGTAGACCTCGCCGGTGATGTAGCCGTTATCATTCCACTTGTCGGCGATCTCGAAGATCTCCTCAATGTTGGTCTGATGCACAGCGCCGATGGGGGCGTCAATACGGAACTCGCGGGTATAGGTGAGGTTGTAGAGATAGTTGGTGGCATCGCCATCAATCGCTCCATACCAGAGAGTGTAGCTGCTGTCGTCCCACTCACTGGGAAGGACAAAGTTTGCATACCGGTCCAGCGCAAGAATATCATCAAGCGCATCCTGCATGTCACTGTCGAAAGCGGCATAGTCAGCATGGGTATCGTCCAGGTTGCCATTGCCGTCGATAAGGGCCTTGGCAGCAACGATGCCGGTATTGATGGAGATCTCGTACTTGATCTTCCAGTCGGAGTACCAATTGGTGCCCTGGCCGAAGTTCACATAGGACTCGGCGTCGCCCTTGCTGATGTTGGCGTCGGACAGAACGGAGCTGAGGCTCTTGTTGTCGGTGGTCTCGCTCTTGACGTTCTTGCCGCTGTCAGCCAGGTTGATGACGTTGGTCTTGTTCTGGATGTAGATCAGGCGGCTCTCGCCGATGTCGTCCAGATCGGTGCCGTAGTTGATGGTGTAGGTCTTGTCGCCCTCGCGGACCATGGTCTTGCCGGCAGCCAAGGTGTCGGTGTCGTACAGGTCAGCGTACTCGTTGGCGATAACAACGCCCTCGACCTCCTCCAGGCTCAGGTTCTCGCGAGCCAGGTTGGTGCCGGTGCCCTCGTACATGTACAGGGCGTTGTACTTCTGGGTCTCGGTGAAGATGGAGCGGAACAGGAGCTCAGCGACCATCTGACGGGTAGCGGGGGAACCCAGGTCCTCCTTGACGTTCTTGGTGATGCCAAGCGTCTGGGCCAGGGAGCCCACGGTGATGGCCCAGTTGGAGCCGGAGAACTCACCGTTGCGGCCGTAACCCACGGCGCGCAGGATCATGGCCAGGACCTCGTAGCCGGTGACCTTGTTGCTGGCCTTGAAGGTCCCGTCGGGGTAGCCCTTGATGTAGCCGGCGTTGGAGCAGAAGTTGACGTAGCCGGCGTACCAGCCGGTGGTGACGTCGCTCAGCTTGCCAGCGCCGTTCCACGCGGT
>CAJTOM010000064.1 GCA_910577915.1 uncultured Oscillospiraceae bacterium | reverse complement strand
CTTCTTCGCCCACGGCAACCACGAGATCACCACCGCCTCCTATCTGGGCTACGACTACTTGGGGCGGTATCTGGCCTCCCATGGGTACGTAATGGTGTCCGTGGACCAGAACGCCTGCAATATGCTGGCCGGGGAGAACGACGGACGGGCGGTGCTGCTGCTGGAGCACATCGGGCTGCTGCTGGGGTTCAACCAGGAGCGGGGCGGCCCCCTGTACGGCCGGATGGATGGGGAGAGCATCGCCATCGGCGGCCACAGCCGGGGCGGGGAGATGGTGGCCACCGCCTGCCTCTTCAACGGTTACGACCGCTACCCGGAAAACGGCGCGGTGGAGTTTGACTACGGTTTCCCCATCAAATCCATTGTGGCGGTGGCCCCTACGGTGGACCAGTACCGGCCGGCGGACCACAGCGTGCGGCTGGAGGACGTGAACTACCTGCTGCTCCACGGGGCGGCGGACCGGGACGTGAGCCGCTTTATGGGCATGACCCAGTATGAAAACATCGCTTTTACCGGGGCGGGGGACTACCTGAAAACCGCCCTGTACATAGGCACGGCCAACCACGGACAGTTCAATGAGCTGTGGGGCGCCTATGACCAGCAGGGGCCCTTCGCCCCGCTTCTGAACGTGGAGAGCCTGCTGAGCGAGGAGGACCAGCAGGCCGTGGCCAGGGTGTTCATCAAGGTCTTCCTGGATGTGACCCTGCGGGGGGACGAGCGCTGCCGGCGGCTGCTGACCGACTGGGACAGCTGCGCGGGACAGCTGCCGGAGACGGTGTACGTCCAGTGCTGGGAATCCTCCGGCTTCGTGCCCGTGGCGGACTTCGAGGAGGACTCGGACCTGGAGACCGCCACCATGGAGGGGGCCGCCCTCTCCGCCCAGGGGGCGGCGCTGTGGACCGAGGAGCTGGTGGGCTTCGGCGGCAGGGACACCCACGCGGCGCGGCTGCGCTGGCGAGGGGAGGCCTCCTACAGCGTGGATATGCCCCAGCAGGACCTGACCGGCAGACGGGTGGTCTTCGACCTGTGCGACGTGGACAGCCGGGCGGTGGAGCGGGGGGAGCTGGAGCTGGTGGACGGGGAGGTGGTGCTCACCGACCGGAGGGGCCAGACCGCCTCCGCCAGAATCAGCGACTTCGCGGCGGTGTTCCCCATTCTGGCGGTGCGCACCGACAAGCTGGACTTCGTCTTCGACACCAGCACCTATCAGAAGGCCTTCGCCACGGCGGCCATTCCGGTGGAGGATTTCACGGCGGAGGGGGACTTCGACCCCGCGGCGGTGACGGGCATCCGGCTGGTGTTTGACGGGTCAGGCGAGATCCTGCTGGACAACATCGGCATCGAAAATCACCGGTGAGGCGGTGGGTTTCATATGTTTTGTGGTGTCAGAGGGTGAGGTCAAAGAAGCTTCGAAAGGAAAAGGGATGTAGGCAGATTTGGCTGACAGAGTACAGCAAGTTCTTTATCAGGAGGGAACGTGGTGGAAAATATTCAATATAAGCGGGTGGATAGAATGCCCATCCCGCTCAACACATCCATGATTATTGAAGGCGATGCCATTTTTGCGCTGCAAAGGCTTCCGACGGCATCTGTGCAATGCATTGTTACCTCTCCACCCTATTGGGGACTTCGTGATTATGGGATTTCGGGGCAAATTGGGCTGGAGGATACACTGCAGCAGTATATCAACAAATTGGTTTCCGTGTTTTCTGAGGCAAAGAGGGTTTTAAAGGATTCCGGTGTTTTTTGGTTAAATATTGGTGATGGATATACCAGCGGAAATCGTGGATATAGGGCCCCTGATAAAAAAAATCCCGCCAGGGCAATGACTGTTCGGCCTGATACCCCTGAGGGGCTCAAATCAAAAGATCTTCTGGGAATTCCCTGGCGGCTTGCCCTTGCGCTTCAGGAGGATGGATGGTACCTGAGGAGCGATATTATCTGGAATAAGCCAAATGCAATGCCTGAGAGTGTGAAGGACCGTCCTACGAGGTCTCATGAGTACGTTTTCATGCTGACCAAAAAAGAAAAGTACTACTACGACTACCAGGCGGTTAAAGAGAACGGGAGAAATAGGCGAACCGTATGGAGCATCAATACGACACCGTTTGCCGATGCACATTTTGCAACATTCCCTCCAACACTCATTGAACCTTGCATACTTGCGTCGACAAAAGCAGACGAGTTTGTTCTGGACCCTTTTCTTGGATCAGGAACAGTCGGTGTTGTTTGCCAACTGCATAAAAGACGCTTTGTAGGAATTGAATTGAATCGCAAATATATTGAAATTGCCAGGTCGAGGTTGCACGCTGAGGAACTTCCGATACTGAAAGTGGCAGGTGAGCAATATGGTGAAAATTGAATTTGATTTGCCCGCAATTCAGATACTCTTTGCAAATGCCTTACAAGAAATTCGGTCAGAATGTCTCCAGGATGCGCTGTCTGCTGCGGTTGCGTCAATGCAGATTCAATGTGTCGACCAAGAACTGTATGAGTATGCGAATGCAGAATCTTTACAGGTTTTAGCGGCTCAAGGGCTCAGAGGCGAGCTGTTATTTGCCGTTCCATGCGTTTTGAGCAAGAATCCCAGGCTCCTGGGCTACTACCGTCTCTTGCTTGGCTACAGCCAGAAATACTTTTATAGTTCTGCCACTGGGGCGGGAATATTCGAATCTATGGAGAAATCGGGGAGGCTTTCCGAGAAACAGCACAAAGCGTTGCCAGCTTTGTGCAGGGCGCTGTCACAGAATGCACAGTACCTACTGGCTCATTTAAGCAGTTCCCAACTCAGCGCATCTTTCCTCGACCAGCTTACTTTATTGACACTTGGGCCACAATTTCGAGGTCGGGAGAATGTTCAAAAGGGAAGTTCTGCGATCCTGCAAGTGTTTGATGTGATTCTGCAAATCGTTTCTTCTGCAGTTGTATCCTCAAGCGTGAAGTGCATTGAGCTAAAAAATAGCTCAGGGAGAACGGTATTTATTCAGTTTGCAGCAGATCCTGATATTGTAATCCGGGAAGAATTGGCGCCAGCCCTGTATAGAAATTTGGTAGCAATCGAGGTAAAAGGCGGACGTGACTATTCCAATATCCATAACCGGATTGGAGAAGCGGAGAAAAGTCATCAAAAAGCAAAAAAGGATGGATATATTGAATGCTGGACGGTTGTCAATGTCGACAGAGTGAACATGGATATGGCTTGCCGGGAGTCGCCGACTACAAACCAGTTTTATCGCATATCCGAACTGCTGGATCATAAGAGTCCAGAATATAAGCGGTTTATGATGCAACTCATCTCGATTGTTGGCATATAAGTGCCCGCCCAGCATTCCCAAATATGGATACAAGGTTTACGGTTTGATGCGCTTCATGTTTAAATTCTATTAAGTCTATTAAGTTATAAAGGAGAAATACCCCTATGCACAAATCTTACGGCGTGAACGAACTGCGGGAGATGTTCCTGAAATTCTTTGAGTCCAAGGACCACCTCCGCCTCCCCAGCTTCTCCCTGATTCCCCAGAACGACGCCAGCCTGCTGCTCATCAACAGCGGCATGGCCCCCATGAAGCCCTACTTCACCGGCGAGGTGGAGCCCCCGCGGCACCGGGTGTGCACCTGCCAGAAGTGCATCCGCACCGGCGATATTGAGAACATCGGCAAGACCGCCCGCCACGGCACCTATTTCGAGATGCTGGGCAACTTCTCCTTCGGGGACTACTTCAAGAGGGAGGCCATCTCCTGGTGCTGGGAGTTCCTCACCAGCCCGGAGTGGATGGGGCTGGAGCCCGAGCGGCTCTACCCCTCCGTCTTCGCCGGAAACGAGACCACCCCCGCCGACGACGAGGCCTATGAGATCTGGCACAAGGTGGTGGGCATCCCCGCAGAGCGGATCTTCAAGTTCGGCAAGGAGGACAACTTCTGGGAGCACGGCTCCGGGCCCTGCGGCCCCTGCTCCGAGGTCTACTACGACCGGGGGGAGGCCTACGGCTGCGGCAGGCCGGGGTGCACCGTGGGCTGCGAGTGCGACCGGTACATCGAGATCTGGAACAACGTGTTTTCCCAGTTCGACAACGACGGGCAGGGCCACTACGCCGAGCTCAAGCAGAAGAACATCGACGTGGGCGCGGGGCTGGAGCGGCTGGCCTGCGTGAGCCAGAACGTGGCCTCCCTCTTCGACATCGACACCGTCATGAACATCACCAACAAGGTCAGCGAGATCACCGGGGCCAAGTACGGCCAGGGCCACAAGGTGGACGTGAGCCTGCGGGTCATCACCGACCACATCCGCTCCGCCACCATGATGATCTGCGACGGCGTGCTGCCCTCCAACGAGGGGCGGGGCTACGTGCTCCGCCGCCTGCTCCGCCGGGCCGCCCGCCACGGGAAGCTGCTGGGGGTGGACAGGCCCTTCCTCTACGAGGTCTGCGCCACGGTGATCCGGGAGAACGAGGCGGCCTACCCCGACCTGCGGGAGAAGGAGAGCTACATCACCCGGGTCATCCGCATGGAGGAGGAGAGCTTCGCGAAGACCATCGACGGCGGCATGCGGATCTTTACCGAGATGCTGGAGGGCCACAAGGCCAAGGAGGAGAGGACCTTCTCCGGGGCGGACGCCTTCAAGCTCTACGACACCTACGGCTTCCCCATCGACCTGACGGCGGAGATGGTGGAGGAGGAGGGCATGCGCGTCGATCAGGACGCCTTCAAGGCCCTGATGGAGGAGCAGCGCCTCCGGGCCCGGAAGGCCCGGGAGGCCCTGGGGGACCTGGGCTGGGCCGGCGTGGAGTTCGGCAAGGACGTGCCCTCCACCGCATTCGCGGGTTATGACAGCACCGCCGTGGAGGGGGCCAAGGTGGCGGCCCTGGTGGTGGAAAACGAGCTGGCGGAGGTGCTCATGCCCGGCGTGGAGGGCATCGTGGTGCTGGACAGAACCCCCTTCTACGCCGAGATGGGCGGACAGGTGGCCGACCACGGCGTTCTGTCCGGCGAGGGGGTCAGGTTTGAGGTCACAGACGTGCAGAAGAACAAGGGCGGCAAGTACATGCACTACGGCAGGATGACCGCCGGCTCCCTCCGGGTGGGCGACGCCGTGACGGCGGCCATCGATACGGAGCGCCGTCAGGCCGTCATGCGCGCCCACACCGCCACCCACCTGCTGGACAAGGCCCTGCGCACGGTGCTGGGGGACCATGTCCACCAGGCGGGCTCCCTGGTGGAGGAGGACTACCTGCGCTTCGACTTCACCCATTTTGCCGCCATGACCGCCGAGGAGCTGAGCCGGGTCTCCCAGGAGGTCAACAACGCCGTCCTGGCGGGCTGGCCGGTGGAGGCCAGGGAGATGCCCATCGAGGAGGCCAAGAGGACCGGGGCCATCGCCCTGTTCAGCGAGAAGTACGGCGACGTGGTCCGGGTGGTGAACATCGGCGGGGGGTACTCCGTGGAGTTCTGCGGCGGCACCCACCTGGACAACTCCGCCAAGGCGGGGGTGTTCCACATCGACAGCGAATTCTCCGTGGCCTCCGGCGTGCGGCGCATTGAGGCCGTCACCGGCAAGCGGGCCCTGGAGGAGATGAACCGGTTCCAGGATATGCTCTTCCAGGCCGCCGCCGCCCTGAAGGTGAAGCCCGTGGATCTGAAGGAGCGGGCGGGGCAGATGGTGTCTGAAACCAGGGAGCTGCGCCAGACCATCGAGAAGCTGAAGGCCAAGGAGTTCGTCAGCGAGACGGACCAGTTCCTGATGAGCGCCAAGGCCGTGAAGGGCCTGAAGGTGGTCTCCATGTCCCGCAGCGGCATGACGGCGGACGACATGCGCAAGATGGGCGACTTCCTCCGGGACAAGGAGCCCAAGGTGGCCGCCCTGCTGGCCGGCGTCAACGAGGAGAAGATCACATTCCTGGCCGTCTGCGGCAAGGAGGCCGTGGCCAAAGGCGTCAAGGCCGGGGATATTATCAAGACCATCGCCCCCATCTGCGGCGGTAAGGGCGGCGGCAAGCCGGACTCCGCCATGGGCGGCGGCAGCGACCTGCTGAAGCTGGATGACGCGCTGGCGGCGCTGGATGATTTCGTGAACGAGAAGGCGAAGGACTAGAGGAGAAAAGGATATGCTGATTGATTTTTCCAAAATGGAGGAGCAGGCCATTCCCGGCTTCCTGGGCGGGGAGGGGACCTTCCGCACCAGGATGCGGGTGGACGAGCTGTGCAAGATTATGCGGGCATGTCTGGAGCCCGGGGCCTCCATCGGGGCGCACACCCACGACACCAGCAGCGAGATCATCTACATCCTCTCCGGGAAGGGGAAGGTGCTCTACGACGGCGCATACATCCCCCTGGCCGCGGGGGACTGCCACTACTGCCCCAAGGGGCATGCCCACAGTTTGATCAACGACGGCGGGGAGAACCTGGAGTTTTTCGCCGTGGTGCCGTTCCAATAAGAAGGAGGTTTTTCCGTGTCTGAGTGCTTATTCTGCAAGATTATTGCCGGGGAAATTCCCAGCAGGAAGGTCTATGAGGACGAGCTGTGCTATGCCTTCTATGACATCAATCCCCAGGCGCCTACCCACTTCTTGGTGGTGCCTAAGGCCCACATCCAGTCCGTGTCCGCCGTGACGGAGGAGAACGCCCCGGCGGTGGGGCACATCTTCGCCGTCATTGCCAGGCTCGCGGAGGAGCTGGGCTTCGCCGGGCCGGGCTACCGGGTGGTGTCCAACATCGGCGAGGCGGGCCAGCAGACCGTGCCCCACCTGCACTTCCACGTGCTGGCGGGGCGGGATATGACTTGGCCCCCCGGCTGACGGGCGCGCGGGGGGCTGGACAAACGCGTCCGGGTCTGATACAATAGCGTTTAGGTGCGGTGGAAAAAATTGGCTGCTTTTATGCCGCTTTTTTTCGGAAAAACGGCCTGTTTATCAAGTGATTCGACATTGACGGAAAGGATGGACGCACGCTATGAGAGACATCACAGCCATCGGTGAGATCCTGATCGACCTGACCCAGACGGGGAAAAATCAGCAGCAGGTGCCGGTATTTGCCGCCAATCCCGGCGGCGCGCCGGCCAACGTGGCGGTGGCCGCGGCCCGGCTGGGCTGCAGGACCGCCTTCATCGGCAAGGTGGGTAACGACGGCTTCGGCGCGTACCTGCGGGGGGTGCTGGAGGAAAACGGCGTGGACCACGCCGGCCTCCAGGTGGGGGAGAGCCCCACCACCATGGCCATTGTCTCCGTGGATGAGCGCGGGGAGCGGAGCTTCCGCTTTATCCGGGGGGCGGACTGCGAGATGGTGCCCGAGGACGTGGACGAGGTGCTGGCCAAGGACAGCAAAATCCTCCACTTCGGCTCCGTGAGCCTCACCCAGGGCATCGCCCGCAGCGCCACCATCTTTACGGCCAGGGCCGCCCATCAGGCGGGGGTGCTGGTCAGCTACGACCCCAACTACCGCCCCGCCCTGTGGCGGACCCGGCGGGACGCCCTGGAGTGGATGACCCTGCCCCTGTCCCTGGTGGACGTCATCAAGCTCTCCGAGGAGGAGCTGCCCCTGCTGACCGGGACGGAGGACCTGGAGGAGGGGAGCCGCGTGCTGGAGGAGAAGGGGATCCGGCTGGTGATGATCACTCTGGGCAGCCGGGGGGCCTTCTGCCGCTGGCAGGGGGCCTGCTTCACCGTGCCCGGCGTGCCGACGCAGGTGGCCGACACCAACGGGGCGGGGGACACCTTCCTGGGGGCGGTGCTTAGCCGGCTGTGCCGCCGGGGGGACCGGCCCCTGGAGGGCCTGGAGCGGCCGGAGCTGGAGGAGATTCTGGGCTTTGCTAACCGGGCCGCCGCCGTCACCTGCTCCCGCAGCGGAGCAATTCCCGCCATGCCCAGGCTGGCGGAGCTGGAAGGAGTACAGTGAGATGAAAAAGGATGAAAAGGAAGCGCCTGTGAAGGAGGCGGCCCCGGCGGCCGCCGCCAAAAAGCCGGCGGCCAAAAAGAGCGCCGCCGGGAAAAAGAGTGCAAAAACCGCCGGGAAGCCGGCGGCCAAAAAGCCGGCGGCGAAGGCCGCCAAGGTGGCGACGGTCCCCGCTGCGGCGGAGAGAACGCCCGTGGAACGGGCCGGGAAGCCGCCCGCCCCAGCGGAGGAGCGGACCGCCTTTGACCGCCGCCTGGAGCGGCACTACGGGGAGCTCAGATGGCTCTACTGTGAGCTCTACCACAACGACACGGCCGCCTTCGACTATTTTGTGGAGATGCTGCGCCGGTGCTGGGAGGAGCGCAAGGAGGCCCTGCGGGCCCAGGACGCCGCCAGGGAGGCGGATCCAGACTGGTACCGCCGCCGGGACCTGCTGGGGATGATGCTGTATGTGGACGCCTTCGCGGGCACCCTGAAAGGGGTGGAGGAGAAGCTGCCCTACCTGAAGGAGTGCGGGGTCAACTACGTCCATCTGATGCCTCTGCTGGCCTCCCCCAGGGGGCGCAGCGACGGCGGGTACGCGGTCAGCGACTTCCGCGCGGTCCAGGAGGCGCTGGGGACCATGGAGGACCTGGAGCGCCTGACGGACGCCTGCCGTGAGGGCGGGATGAGCGTGTGCCTGGACTTCGTTATGAACCACACCAGCGAGGACCATCCGTGGGCCAAAAAAGCCAGGGCCGGGGTGCCGGGGTACCGGGAGCGGTACTTCTTCTACGACAGCTGGGAGATCCCCCGGCAGTTTGAGCGGACGGTGCCCCAGGTGTTCCCCACCACCGCGCCGGGGAGCTTCACCTGGCTGGAGGACTGCCGGCAGGTGGTGATGACCAGCTTCTACCCCTACCAGTGGGATCTGAACTACGCCAACCCGGCGGTCTTCAACGACATGACGGAGAACATGCTGTTTCTGGCCAACCGGGGCATCGACGTGATCCGGCTGGACGCCATCCCCTACATATGGAAGGAGCTGGGCACCGACTGCCGCAACCTGCCCCAGGTCCACACGCTGGCCCGGATGCTGCGCATGGCGGTGGAGATCGTCTGCCCCAGCGTGCTGCTGCTGGGGGAGGTGGTGATGGAGCCGGCCAAGGTGGCCCCCTACTTCGGCACCACCGAGAAGCCCGAGTGCCACATGCTCTACAACGTCACCACCATGGCCACCACCTGGCACACCCTGGCCACCGGGGACGTGTCTCTGCTCCGGCGGCAGATGGAGGCCCTGTGCGCCCTGCCTAAGGACTTCCTGTTCCTCAACTACCTGCGCTGTCACGACGACATCGGCTGGGGGCTGGACTACCCCTGGCTGGGCCAGCGCTTCGGGATCAACGAGGCGGCCCACAAGAAGTACCTCAACGACTACTTCACCGGGAAGTGGCCCGGCAGCGGCGGCAGGGGGGAGCTCTATAACGACGACCCCCGGCTGGGGGACGCCCGGCTGTGCGGCACCACCGCCTCCCTGTGCGGCGTGGAGGCCGCTGACTATGAGCAGGACCCCTTCAAGCTGGAGCGGGCCATCGCCTGTGATCTGACCCTCCACGCCTGGATGCTCTCCCAGAGCGGCATCCCCGTGATCTACAGCGGCGACGAGGTGGGCCAGCTCAACGACTGGTCCTACAAGGAGGACCCGGAGCGCCGGGAGGACAGCCGCTACATCCACCGGGGCCGCTTCCAGTGGGAGCTGGCCGCCCTGCGGGGCGACGGTTCCACCCGCCAGGGCAAGCAGTTCCAGCTGCTGCGGCGGATGGAGGAGCTCCGGGCGGGGGAGCGCTGCTTTGACCCGGAGGCCGACGTGTGGGTGGAGGACTCCGGCAGCCGCCACGTGCTGGCCCTGGTCCGCCGCAGGGGGGAGCGCGAGCTGGTGTGCCTGTTCAACTTCAGCTCCTTCTTCCTGGACGCCGGCGTCCAGCGGGAGGGGAGCTATACGGAGCTGATGTACGGAAACCACTACGATCAGATCCGCCGGATCCATCTCTACCCCAACAGCTTCGCGTGGCTGCTGCGGGACGAAATATGAAAACAGCCGAGGTCCGGGCATGCGCCCGGACCTCGGCTGTTTCAGCGTCTATCGTTGTTATGCGGCGGGCAGAGCCGTCCCGTCAGGCAGGAGAAACAGGGACTCATCCGGGGAGGCGGTCTCCGGCGTATCGCCGGTGAAGCGGTAGACCAGCGCGCCGTGGCGGGTGCGCTCCGCCCGGCAGAGCAGGCCCGAGTCCACGCTGACCCAGTAGAAGTCGGCGTAGCCCGCCCCGTCGGGCCGGGTCTCCACGTAGATGCAGGACAGGCCGTCCAGCGTCCGGTAGTCCGCTGCGGCGATGGAGGACGCGGGCAGGTCCCGGACGGTCTCGTAGGTGGGCATCCGGGCGGACTGGTCCGCCGCCAGCGGCCCGGCCCCCAGGGCGGCCCACTCCGTCTCGTCGTCGTACCACACGCCGGCAGAGTCCCCGGATACCAGGGTGTGGCGCACGCTGCCGTCGGGCAGCTGGGTGTCCAGCCGGGTCCGGCCGCCGCTGACGTACACCTGGGAGACGGACTGGCCGCTGCCGCCGCTCCAGAAGGTCTCCACCACCTGGGTGCGGCTGTAGGACAGGGGGCGGGAGCGGACGCTGATGGCCACCCCCACCGTCTCCGGCGTAATCTCCACCACGTTCAGACG
This sequence comes from uncultured Oscillospiraceae bacterium, assembly GCA_910577915.1. Lineage (GTDB taxonomy): Bacteria > Bacillota > Clostridia > Oscillospirales > Oscillospiraceae > Pelethomonas. Next base: position 3,450 of record CAJTOM010000064.1, on the reverse strand, counting down.
GCTCTCGCCGCCGCTGTCCTCCACGCTGTCGCTGTCGGTCTGCTCCTCCGGCAGGACGATGCCGCCGGGGGAGCGCCGCCCGCTCCAGGCCAGCAGGATCACCACCACCAGCAGCAGGACGCCCACGCCCAGGGTGAAATAGGTCAACCGCTTCTTATCCAGGCGGCAGCGCCTCCTCTCCGAGTGATACGAATGCTCCATAACAGAAGGGACTTCCTTTACGGGGCCGCGGCATGCGGCCCGGCGGCGTGATGCGCCGCGGTCAGAGCCGCTTTTGGTACGGGATTACGCGGTGAAATCGCCGGGGCGGGGGCCGCGGCCGAAGTGCCACAGGATGGCGTCGGCGATCCGGCGGCAGGCCAGGCCGTCGCCGTAGGGGTTCACCGCGTGGGCCATGGCGGCGTAGGCGGCGGGATCGGTGATGAGCTGATGGGCCATGGAGACGATGTCCGCATAGGCCACGCCCGCCAGCTTCGCGGTGCCGGCGGCGACCGCCTCGGGCCGCTCTGTCTCCCGCCGCAGCACCAGCACCGGCTTGCCCAGGGCCGGGGCCTCCTCCTGGAGGCCGCCGGAGTCGGTGAGCACCAGGAAGCAACGGGCCATGAGGTTGTGCATCTCGTCGGCGGCCAGGGGGGGGATGAGGTGGACGTTGGGGATGTCCCCCAGGTGCTTTTTCGCGCAGGCCTGGACCACGGGGCTGAGGTGGACGGGATAGACCAGCTCCACGCCGTCGTGGCTCCGGGCGATGTGGGCCAGGGCGGCCATGATGTCCTCCATGGGCTGGCCGTAGTTCTCACGGCGGTGGCAGGTGACCAGGAGGATTTTTTTGCTGTCGTAGGGCAGGGCGTTCAGAATCTCCGTGGAGAAGCGGCAGCCGGGCCGGACGGTGGTATGCAGGGCGTCGATGACCGTGTTGCCGGTGACGAAGACCCCCTCGGTCACCCCCTCCCGCCGCAGGTTCTCCCGGTTGTTCTCCGTGGGGCAGAAGTAGAGGTCGGCGATGGCGGTGACCAGCTTCCGGTTCATCTCCTCCGGGTAGGGGGAGTACTTGTCGTAGGTCCGCAGGCCCGCCTCCACGTGGCCCACCGGCACCTTGTGGTAGAAGGCGGACAGGGCCCCGGCGAAGGTGGTGGAGGTGTCCCCGTGGACCAGGATCATGTCCGGCCTGAGCTTGTCCACCGCCTCGTCCATGCCCAGCAGGCATTTGCTGGTGATGGTGCTGAGGGTCTGTTGGGGGGTCATAATGTCCAGGTCCCAGTCGGGCTTGAGATCGAAGACCTCCAGCACGCTGTCCAGCATCTCGCGGTGCTGGGCGGTGACGCAGCAGAGGGAGGCGATCTCCGCCCGCCCGGCGAGCTCCTTCACCAACGGGGCCATCTTGATGGCCTCCGGCCGGGTGCCGAAGACGCTCATAATACGCAGCTGTTCCATGTCAGCGCTCCTCCTCTTCCTTCGGCGCCTCCGGCGGCTCCTCCTCCGGGGCGGCGTTTTTGCGGTCATGGGGATAGCGGGCGATGCGGGCTGCGGTGTAGGCCGTGCCCACCAGGGCCGCAGCGGACAGAAGAACCTTTACATACCCGCTGGTGACGATCATCACCGCGCACAGCCCCAGCACGCCGGCCACCAGGTACAGGGTGGCCACCGCCTGCTTCTGGTTCATGCCCATGTCGATAAGCTTGTGGTGGGTGTGGCTCCGGTCCGCCTTCATGGGGTTCTGCCCCTTGAGGATGCGGCGGGTGAAGGCCGAGGCGGTGTCGAAAATGGGGAAGCCCAGGATGATGAAGGGGACAATGAAGGAGATGATGGCGTACAGCTTGAAGAGCCCCGCCACGGAGACGGTGGCCAGAATGTACCCCAGGAAGGTGGCCCCCGTGTCCCCCATAAAGATCTTGGCGGGGTTGCGGTTGTAGGGGATGAAGCCGATGCAGCTGCCCACCAGGGCGGCGCAGATCACCGCCATCTCCATGCTCCCCATCAGCAGCGCAATGATGAGCATGGTCAGGGCCGCGATGGTGGACACGCCGTCGGCCAGGCCGTCCAGGCCGTCGATGAGGTTGACGGAGTTGGTCACCGCCACGATCCAGACGACGGTGATGGGCACCGCCATGACGCCGAAGTTCCAGTAGGGGCCCCCAAAGGGGAGGGGGTTGGCGATGGCCTGTATGACCACGCCGTGCCACACGGCGACAAGGGCGGCCACGATCTGCAGGATGAACTTGATGCCCGCCCCCAGGGGGTGGGAGTCGTCCACCACGCCTACGGCCACAATGAGGCACGCCCCCAGCAGGATGCCCCGCAGCTGCCGGTCGGGGGAGGCGAAGAGGAGCACGGCGATGACGAAGCCCACGAAGATGGCCAGCCCCCCCAGCCGGGGGATGGGGTGGTTGTGCATGCGGCGCTTGTCCTTGGGGACGTCCACCGCGCCGATCTTGTAGGCCAGGCGCTTGACCAGGGGGGTGAGGAGAAAGCTGAGCAGCATGGACACGCCCAGGGCCAGGATGACGGGCAGGACGCTTGTCCGGTCAAAGATGGTATTCATGTCGACGTCCGCCCCCGCTTATCTGGCCACGAAGCCGAGCTTCTTATAGACCTTGCGCAGGGTCCTGTCCGCCACACGGGAGGCCTTCTCCGCCCCCGCCCGGTAGACGCCCTCCAGATAGGCCTTGTCCGCCAGGATCCGGCGGGCCTCCTCCTGGATGGGGCGCACCATCTCCACCACGGCCTCGCCCACGGCGGGCTTGAAGCGGCCGTAGCCCAGGCCGTCAAATTCCGCCTCGATCTCCGGGAAGGTCCTGCCCGTGACGGAGGAGTAGATGGTCATGAGGTTGGCCACGCCGGGCTTGTTCTCCGGGTCGTAGCGGACGCAGCGCTCGGTGTCGCTGTCGGTGATGGCCCGCTTGAACTGCTTCATAATGACGCCGGGGTCGTCCATGAGGGTGACCCGGCCGGTGTCGTCGTTCTCGCTCTTGCTCATCTTGGCGGCGGGGTTGGTCAGGCTCATAATCCGGGCCCCCACCTTGGGGATGTAGGGCTCCGGCATCTTGAACACGTCGCCGTAGACGCCGTTGAAGCGCTGGACGATGTTCCGGGTTAGCTCCACGTGCTGCTTCTGGTCCTCGCCCACGGGGACGAGGTCCGGCTGGTAGAGGAGGATGTCGGCGGCCATGAGGCTGGGGTAGGTGAAGAGGCCGCCGTTGATGTTGTCGGCGTTCTTGGCGGACTTGTCCTTGAACTGGGTCATGCGGCTCAGCTCGCCGAACATGGCGTAGCAGTTGAGGCACCAGCCCAGCTCCGCGTGCTGGTGTACGTGGGACTGGATGAAGAGGGTGTTCTTCTCCGGGTCCAGGCCGCAGGCGATATACTGGGCCAGCTGCTCCAGGGTGCGGCGGCGCAGGGCGGCGGGGTCCTGGCGCACGGTGATGGCGTGCATGTCCGCCATGAAATAGTAGC
>CAJTOM010000063.1 GCA_910577915.1 uncultured Oscillospiraceae bacterium | reverse complement strand
TCAATAATATCCACGATCTCCATCCCGATCCGCTGCTGGGCCTCCTTGGTGGCCGCGCCGATGTGGGGGGTGCAGGAGACGTTGGAGTGGCTGTAGAGGGCGCTGTTGGTGGCCGGCTCGTCGGCGTACACGTCCAGGCCGGCAGCCCGGACCTTACCGGAATTGAGGGCCTCCAGCAGGTCGTCCTCGTTGACATTGTCGCCCCGGCTGGTGTTGATGAACACCACGCCGTCCTTCATCTTATTGATGTTCTCCTTGCAGATGAGCTTCACCCCGTTGAGGGAGGGCGTGTGCAGGGAGATGAAGTCGGCCCGCGCGAAGAGCTCGTCCAGCTCCACGTACTGCATGCCCATCTGCTCCTCGATGCCGGGGACGTGGAAGATGTCCTGGGCGATGACCTCCATGCCGATGCCCTTGGCCATGCGGCCCAGGGCCTGGCCGATGCGGCCGAAGCCGATGATGCCCAGGGTCTTGCCGCCCAGCTCGATGCCCTTGCCGTAGGCCTTCTTCTCCCATTTGCCCTCCCGCATGGTGTGGCCGGCCACAGAGAGGAACCGGGCGCAGGAGAACATGTGGCCCATGGCCAGCTCCGCCACGGAGTTGGAGGAGGCGCGGGGAGTGTTCTTTACGGTGATGCCCGCGTCCTCGGCGTACTTCACGTCGATGTTGTCCACGCCCACGCCGCCGCGGATGATGAGCTTCAGCCGGCCGCCCTTGGCCTCGTCGATGTGGCTGGCGCGCACCTTGGTGGCGGAGCGCACCACCACCGCGTCGGCGTCCCGCAGGGCCGCGCCCAGCTCCTCGGGGGCGTAGAACTGCTCCACCACCTCGTGGCCGTTTTTCTTCAGCTGCTCCAGGGCGGTTTTGTCCATCCCGTCGGTAACAAGGATTTTCATAGTATCTTCTCCCATCAAAAATTATTCAGGCAAATGCTTGTCAATCACGACATGTCCGTTTTCATCCAGCAGCGGCGTCATGCAGGACAAGGAGAGTCCGTTTCCGTCCGCCGCCAGATAGTGCACGCCGGTAACCGTGTCGCAGATCACCGACAGCGCATACATGCCGACGCCGTGGCTCTCCTTCACGACAAACCGCGGCGGCGCCTTCTCCCTGCCGAACATCTCAGCCGTTCTCCGCCTCGAACTTCTTCAGGAACTCCACCAGGGCCTCCACGCCCTCCTTGGGCATGGCGTTGTAGGTGGAGGCCCGCAGGCCGCCCACGCTCTTGTGGCCCTTGAGGTTGTCGTACCCGGCAGCCTTGGTGGCGGCCACCACCTTGGCGTCCAGGTCCTTGTCGCCGGTGACGAAGGGGATGTTCATCAGGGAGCGGAACTCCTTGTCCACAGTGCCCTTGAACATCTTAGAGCCGTCCAGGAAGTCGTACATGACCTTGGCCTTATCGATGTTGATCTTCTCCATGGCCTCCAGACCGCCGATGCTCTTGAGGTACTTGAACACCTTGCCGCAGCAGTAGATGGCCCAGCAGTTGGGGGTATTGTACATGGATCCGTTGTCGGCGTGGGTCTTGTAGCTCATATAGAGGGGGGTCTTGGGGTCCAGCTCGGCGTCGTCGCGGATGAGGTCCTCACGGATGATGACCACCACCATGCCGGCGGGGCCCACGTTCTTCTGCACGCCGGCGTAGATAAGGCCGTAGTCGCTGACGTTGCAGGGCTTGGACAGGAACATGGAGCTCTGGTCGCTGACCAGCACATGGCCCTTGGTGTCGGGCAGCCTGCTCCAGGTCACGCCGTGGATGGTCTCGTTCTCGCAGATGTAGACGTAGTCCGCGTTCTCCGGGATGTCCAGATCGGAGCAGTCGGGCACATAGCAATAGTTGCGGTCCTTGCTGGAGGCCGCAACGTGCACGTCGCCGTACTTCTTGGCCTCGGCAATGGCCTTCTTGGACCACGCGCCGGTCTCCACGTAGCAGGCCACGCCGTTTTTCATCAGGTTCATGGGGATCATGGCGAACTGCAGCGTCGCGCCGCCCTGGATGAACAGCACCTTGTAGTTGTCGGGGATGTGCATCAGATCCCGCAGGTCCTGCTCCGCCTCGTCGATGATCTGCTGGTAGACGGGGGAGCGGTGACTCATCTCCATCACGCACATGCCGGAACCCCGGTAGTTCATCATCTCATCCCGGATCTCCTCCAGGACGGGCTCCGGCATGGTGGCAGGTCCGGCGGAAAAGTTGTATGTACGGTTGTACTTCATGGATCGTTCCTCCTCAATATTACCAAAAATGGCAGGTGCTCCTGACAGGGCCAGTATAGTACATTTCCATAAAATAATCAACAGCAAAATAAAAAATTTTCAGCGTTTCAGAAAAACTTTCAGCACATCAAAAAAACAGTTTGTCCCCCGCTCTTTTTCCGCTGAAATTGCCGTTCCAGCTTTCTTTTTTACCATGTTTTTGATGAAAACATCTGCTCAAAAAAGTACCGCCTCCCGGTAGAGAGGCGGGTACTTTTTACCACGCACAGGTGACGCTGCAGGTGAAGTCCTGGGGACCGCCGTCGCCCTCGTAGTGGAGGGTGATGACCGCCTGACCGGGGCCTACGGCAGTAACGGTGCCGGTCATGCCGTCCACGGCAGCCACCGCCGGGTCGGAGCTCTCATAGGAGACGGCGTAAATACCGGCGGCGTTGACCAGGGTCAGGGGGAAGCTCTGGCCCTCGTACCACAGATAGACCGCATCGGGACTGACGAGGAGGCCGCCCCTCTTGTCCTCCTCCAGCCGGGACAGGAGCACGGCCAGCCGCTCCTCATAGGGCAGGCTCTCGTCCAGCTGGCGGTAGTAACCCCAGCTGTAAAGCAGCAGCCCGGCGGTCTCATCCCGCTGCTCCGGGAACAGCTCGTCCAGGGTGATGGCGGCGAAACGGGTGGGGTTGCGGATGTACAGGCTGTAGAGGATGCCTGCATAGCCCTCGGAGTAGGCGCCGTCCAGCCCCTTGGTGCAGGAGAGAAGAATCCGGTACTCCTCCTCCGTCAGGCCGGCGTCCTGGGTCTCGACGTACCCCGCTACGGCCATCTGGGCCTCCATGATCCAGTCGGTCTCCTCCCCCGGCACGTAGAGGTCGCCCCAGGAGATGTCCGCCAGCAGGGGAAGCCACTCTCCCGCGTCTCCGCCCTGCTGGAGCTGCTCCCGGATGGAGGCGGCGGCGCCGGATGCCGGCAGGACGGACTCTTCGGCAGAGACAGGAGGTTCCCCGGCGTCGGGGGTGCCGGAGGGCTCCGGCGGCGCTTCCGGCGCGGGAGCAGCGGGGGATGTGGAGGCAGGGGGGTCGGGCTCTTCCGTCGGGGGCGGCGTCTGGCCGCAGGCGGCGAGGAGAAGCGTCAGCAGGAAAAAAGGGAGAAGAAGACGGGTTCGTTTCATGGGTGATTACCTCTTTTCTAAAAAGTTGAAGGGAAGAGCTCAATTCCACGCACAGGTGACGGCGCAGGTAAAGTCCCGGGAACCGCCGGGGCCCTCATAGCGGAGAGTGATGACCGCCCGGCCAGGGGAGAGGGCGGTGACCGTGCCGCTCTCGTCCACGGCAGCCACGCCGGGGTCGGAGCTCTCATAGGCGGCGGCATAGATCCCGTAGGCGTTCACCGGCAGGAACTGGAAGGACGCGCCCGCCTGCTCCAGCGTCATGGCGGAGGGACCGGCGCTGACGCCCGCCGCAAGGTCGGCCTCCAGCCGGGCAAGGGCCTCCTCCCGACCGGGGACGGCGTCCGTGTAGGGCTCCCGGTGGAAGCTCCACTGGGACCGGATGCAGTCCAGCGCCCTGCTTCGCTGCTCCTCCGGCAGCTGCTCCAGAACCACATAGGCGAACTGACTGGGGTTGAGCGTATACAGTTGGTAGACCATATAGCCGTACCCCTCGGAGTACGCGCCGTCCAGGCCCTCGGCGGCGGAGAGGATGTAGAGGTACTCCGCCGCCGTCAGCTCCGGGCCGTTCTCATTGATATAGTGCCCCAGTGCGTCCAGGACCTCCAGCGCGGCGTCGTACTCCCCGGCGTCCACGCCGGCCAAGGCGCCCCAGTCCATGTAGGCCAGCAGAGGCAGCCACTCCTCTCCGGCCTGCAGGCTGTCCCACAGGGCCTGGGCGTTGACATACGCCTGGGGGTTCACGTCGTCCCAGGGTGAAAAGCTGGTGAAGATGTAGTTGGTCCCGTTCCAGACGCAGGCATAGTCGCGGCGCTTCTGGCCCAAAACGGTCTCCAGGTCCTCCCCCAGCACCTGGGTCCAGGCGACGATGACCGCTTCCTCGTCGTAGTACAGGGCTTCCTCCTCGCTGATGGGGAAAGCACGGACCGTCTCCTCACCGGCATACACGTTGGAGGGGCGGTCGGCGGGGAGGGCATAGAGCCGCCCGTCCTGCTCCCGCAGCTCCCGGCAGGAGAGCAGGTATTCCGCCGTCTCCGGGGTGAACAGCGTTTGCAGATAGCCCCGCAGATCGTCGATGCCGGCAAAGAAGCCCACGGCGCACATGGTTCCCGCCTCGGTCTCCAGGGTGCTGTCATAGCGCAGGGACATGTATCCGCCCGTCATCATCTCCCAGGCGGACCTGGCCTCCCGATAGAGGAGGAGGAACCGCCTCTCCTCCGCCGTCAGCTCCTCCGGCCAGTCCGCCAGGGCGGCCTCCGCCGCCAGCCAGCCGCCGGGGACGGTGTACCACGCCTCCGCCTCCCCGTCCGCCCACCGGACCAGGGGGGTGCTGTCGTAGAAGGTGAAGGAGCCCACGGTGGTGCTGCGCCAGCTCTTGGGCTCCGCCTCCGGCGCGTCCGCCGGGGTCCAGGCGCAGGAGGCGAAGGCCTCCCGCAGCGCCGGCAGCCGGTCCATAGACAGCTGGGCAATCGCCGGCGCGCCAAAGACACCCCGGGCGTAGTAGCCGATGCCGTCCCCGCCGGACAGGGCCTCCAGCCGGGCCAGCGCCTCCCGGAGGGCCCCCTCCTCGTCGCTGGCATGGAGCCGCCCGGAGCGCATGTAGACGATGTGCAGGTCCTGGGCGTCCACGGGCTGGGTGTACGGGTTGAAGAACCGGTCCAGCAGGGCGGCGGTTCCCTCCGGGTCCGCGAAGCAGTAGGACTGGCCTTCCACCAGATCCATCGACAGCACCGGCAGGGTGTAGGCCCGCAGGCTGTCCGGGGTCAGGGAGGCGGCCTGGCGGGCGAACCACAGCAGCTCCTCCGCCGTCAGATCCGTCTCCACGCCGCCGGCGGCCAGGACCGCCAGGGACTCCAGCAGGGGCGGATCCTCCAGGCACCTGCTCAGCGCCGCCTTCAAAAACTGCTGCTGGAGGGCGATGCGGTCCAAGTCGCCGTTTTTGTAGTAGCGGTAGCGGAGCATGCCCAGAGCTTGGGCCCCGCTGAGGGTCTGGAGCCCGGGCTCCAGGTGGATGGAGAGATTCTGGAACGGGTCCTCGTAGTCCATGCCCTGGGGCACGTCGTACATCACGCCGCCTATTGCGTCCACCAGAGCCGCCGCCGCGTTCAGGTCCACCGCCAGGCAGTAGTCCGGCAGAAAGCCCAGCAGGCGGCCCACCTGGACGCGCAGCTCCTGGATGCCGCCGGGCTGGGCACAGGCGGCGCTGAGGCGCTTGGGCCCCCAGTCCACATCGATATAGACGTCCCTGGGCAGGCTCAGCAGGTTCAGCTCCTGGGCCCGGACATCGTAGAGCGCGACGGCGATGGAGTCCGCGCGGCCGGAGGGGTCCAGGCCCGCCATCAGGAAGGTATACACCCCCTGTCGGCGGTTGAGCTGCTCCCCGCCCGGCATCGCGCCGCCAGCGGGAGCCTCGGGGGCCGGGGGCTCCGCCAGGGCCCGGCCCCCGAAGGTGACCGCCACCGCCGCGCACATCACCAGCACCACCGCCGCCAGCGTGATCTTCAGCATCCGGGGGCGGCGGGCGATGAGGGCGATGCGCCGGGCCATGGCCCGGCCGCCGGCGGTCATGGTGGTGGCGGTGTGCAGCAGGTCCGCCGGGGAGCGGCCCGGCGGCACCAGCGCCAGCAGGGTCCGGCCGTAGTCCAGGCGCTGGGCCTCCCCCAAGCGCCGTATGGTCCCCGCGTCACAGGCCAGCTCGCAGTCCCGGCGGCTGAGGGACGCCGCCAGCCAGACCATGGGGTCAAACCAATAGGCCGCCAGGCAGAGGGCCCGCACAAGGGCCCAGATGTGGTCCCCGTGGCGGTAGTGGGTGTACTCGTGGGCCAGGACGTGCCCAGGACAGGCCGCCCTCAGAGCCGCCCCGTTGAGGTAGACCGCCGGGCGCAGCAGCCCGAAGAGGCACGGGGAGGCCAGCTCCTCCACCACATATACCCGCAGCCGCCCCTGTTCGGCTCCCGCCGGCAGGTTCAGAGGCCGGCGCAGACGGTACAGCCGCAGGGCGAAGAGCAGGTTGCTCATCCCCAGGGCTGCGGCCATCAGAACCGCCCCCGCCAGCCAGATCCGGGCCGCCAGCCGGGCCGGCGCGATCCCGGCGGATCCTCCTCCCGGCGGGGTCTCTTTGGCGGCCGCCTCCGGGACGTCCTGGGTCCGCTGTCCAAAGGAAGGGCCGTCCCCGCCGGGCGGCGGCAGAGCGCCGGCGGACCCCGCCGAAACCCCATCCAGGTCCGGCAGGGGCCGGAGGACGGCGGGCGAGCCGGGGTCCTCCGCCCGGTCCAGCAGGACCTCCCGCAGATCCGCCGCCGCCCCCGCCACGCTCACCGGCGCGGGAAAGAGGCTTCCGGGAATCAGCAGGCGGGCCGCCACCAGCAGCCACAGGGCGTATTGCAGCCCCGGCGTGATCCGCCCCCGCAGCAGGCGGCGCAGCAGAATGACCACCAGGATCAGCACCCAGGAGGCCAGAAGGCGCTCCATCATGCCTCCTCCCCCCTCGCCCGCTCCAAAATGGCGCTGAGCGCCTGGAGGTCCTCCTCGGTCAGGCCCCGGCCGTCGGCCATGGTGTTCACCAGCAGCCCCACGCTGCCCCGGTAGACCCGGCGCAGCAGGGACTCAGTCTCCTGGAGGGCCGCCTGCTCCCGGAGGACAGTGGGGCTGTAGAGCCGGGCGCGGGCCCCCTCGGTGTGGCGGAGGGCCCCCTTGGCCTCCAGCCGGGTGACCATGGTGACAATGGTGGACTTGCTCCAGCCGGTGGCGGGGGTCAGGGCGCGGACGATCTCCATCAGCGTCCGGGGGCTGTGCTCCCAGAGGCACTCCATGATCTGCCACTCCGCAGCGGAGAGGGACAGGGGTTTCATAGGACGCTCCTTTCCTGGTGCGCGGCGGAGCCGCGCGGGCGGTTAGTTGACAAGTGTAAACTGATTGTAGCACGGGATTTTACAGTTGTCAACCATTTTTGCGGGGGGCCGGGGGAGGCGCTTCATCATATAGCAGTTGTCAAGGTGCGCTCTGTGCGGTCTTCTTGACCCCGCCGCACGCGGCCCGGTACCTGGGCCTGGTCGCACTTACTTCCGGACTTGGTTACCGCGGTGGTGGTGCTCCCTACAAACTGTAGGGCGAAAGGAGGGGGGAGTTGTACGGGGGCGTGCATCCGGCGGGAACATAGTTCGCAAAATGGGAAAAGGCGGCCGGAGTGCTCCGGCCGCCTGGGGTTCAGTCCGCTTCCATGATCTTGATCTGGTCGGTGGTGTAGGTGGTCTCGCTGAGCACGATGTCCTTGATCTTGGCCACGTCCTCGGTCTGCAGGCCGTCCTCGGCGGCGGAGACCACCACGCTGATGCTGTTCTCCCCCATGAAGGCCACGCAGTCGGCGTAGCCCTTGGCCACCACCAGGTTCTCAATCTGGCCCTCCAGCATGGAGTAGTCCGCCAGGGTCTGGATGGCCCGGTTGGCGTCGTCCAGCACCGTCTGCTCCACGTTCTCCTGGGCCGCCGCCTCCCGGAGGATGGACAGGGCGTTATCCCGGGACTGCTGGCGGCTGAGGCGGGCGGTGTCAAAGTAGCTGCCCGGCGCGGAGGCCGGGGCGGAGGCGTCCGTGTCCTCGCCGATGGCGGTGGGCACCCCGCCCACCAGGGCCGCGTCCCCCAGGACCTTGGTGTTGCTGTTCTCCTCCGGCTGCTGCTGGCTGACGGGCTGGGTATCGTCCGTCAGATTGCCGGCATAGCGCCAGTTGAGATACACCGCCGCGCACACAAACAGCAGCACGGTGGCCACCACGGCATTGCGTTTCCATTGGTTTCTCATTGCTTCATTTCCTCCCCATTTTTGCACTTAACTTGCCATATCACGGTATTGTCCGGCGGCTTCTACTCCGCCGCGCCGCCCCCCTGCCAGCGGACCACGGCGATGCGGTCCGCCCCCAGGCCCGTGAGGGCCGACACCGCCGACACCACCTGCAGGCGCACCGCGTCGCTGCCGCCGCCGTCGCAGACCACCAGGGCACCCCGGTACTGGGGGTAGCGCTCCTGGGTGACCACCACGCCGTCGGAGCCGGTCACCGTGTCCGTGGAGCGCTCATAGCTGTCGGGGGACTGGGCGCTGCCGCTGTAGCGCAGGGAGGCGTCCTGGGCCAGCACCAGCTCGGCGCCGCTGTGGAGGGTGAGCATCACGTCCACCCGGCCCACGCCGCTGATCTTGGAGAGAATCTCCTCCATGGCCTCCTCTGTGGCCCGCAGCTCCGGCGTCTGGGGGGCCGCCTGGGGCTCCTCCGCCTGCCGCCGGGTCCCCTCCCCCGACGGCCACAGCAGCAGCACCGCCCCCACCGCCGCCACCAGCAGCACATATTTGTAGCGGGATAGGATCTCCAGCGGCCCCTTCAGCCGCCGCTTTCCTTCGTCTCTGTCCATGCTTCCTCCTCCAGCCAGATGGTTTTTTCGGCGGGAACGCCCACCTCCTCCTCTACGCAGAGGGCCAGGGCCGCGCTGTAGGGCCCGCGGATGGTCACCGTGTCCGGCAGGGGGATTCCGCTCTCCCCCGCCGCCGTGGTCACCCGCACCTCACAGGCCAGCCCCAGCCGGTTCGCTTTGTCCCATATATATGCCTCCGTCTTCTTCGCTATGATAGCCGCCAGGACCTCCTGCTGATTTTTTCGGTAGAGCGCCTCCTGCTCCCGGGTGCGCTGGCGGAAGGCCGCCGCCTCCAGGGCCTCCCCCTCCCAGGCCGCGCCGGTCAGCTCCGCCAGGGGGGCCAGCAGGGCCAGTGCCAGCAGCAGGCCGGACACCAGGCGGACCATGGCCTGCTCCCGGCCCCGGGGGGCCAGCTGACGGGCCAGTCCCCCGGCAAAGGCGGTGAGCACAATGCCCAGCAGCCACTCTCTCACGCTGTGTTCTCCTCCTCTCCCGCCCTCATGGCGACACCGCCGTGACCGCCGACACCAGGGAGATCACCAGCAGCAGGGCCGAGGCGGCCGTCATGGCCAGCACCAGGCCCAGGGCGTCGGCCAGCATGGCGATGAGTTTGGTCAGCTTCTTCGGCCCCGCCGCCGAGGCCACCAGGGCCGCCCCCTGGTAGAGCAGGTACTGGCACCCCAGGTGCAGGAAGGGCGCCAGGCACGTCCCCAGCAGGGCCAGAACCCCCACCGTGCCCACCATCCCCCGGAGGAGTCCCGCCCCGGCCAGCACGCTCTCCGCCGCCTCGGACAGAATCCCCCCCACCACCGGTACGGCGGCGGACACCGCCGTCTTGGCCAGCTTCACCGCCTGGGCGTCGGCGGAGCCGGCCACCGCGCCGCTGATGGTGAGGTAGGCGGTGAAGAGGGTGAGAAGGCCGCTGAGGATCCAGCCGGTGAGCTTTTTGAGCAGCTCCCCCAGCCGCTCCATCACGTCCCCCTCCAGCACCGCGCCGGCGGCGGCCGTGCCGATATATAGGTACACCATGGGCAGCAGCACCCGCTCGATGACCGTCAGCAGGATGTCGGCGAAGAACACCGCCGCCACCTGCCGCACCGAGGCGGCGGTGATCCCCCCGGAGGCCGCTTCCGCCGCCGCCAGGGTGGGCAGGAGGACCTTGCTGAGCTGGGCAATATCCACGATGGCCGCCCGGCCCAGGCCGATGAGGGCCCGCAGGTCCCCGGCGGACACGGCGGTGATCCACAGGGCCCCGGTGACCGCGCCGCAGCGCCCCACCAGATCCCGGCCCGCCGGGGCGGCGCTCTCCACCGCCCCCAGCAGCAGCACCCCCGCCATCAGGGCCGCCGCCGCACGCACGCCGGCCATGAGGCCGGTCCGGGCCTCCGCCAGCCCCTCCCGCAGCAGGGCCTCCACACCGGAGAACAGGCCGAAGCCGTCGGCTGCGTCGCCGCTGACCAGGGCGGCGGCCTCCGGCGCGGCCCGCTCCAGCTCCGGCGGGAGGGCGGGGAGCTCCGATGCCAGGGCCTGTCCCCCCAGGGCCCCGCAAAACAGCAGCCACAGCAGGGCCGCCGCCAGTCGTCGTCTCATGGGCTCTCTCACTCCTATGTAAAGTATCCCAGCAGCAGCTCCACCACCGCCCGCAGCAGTGGCAGGGCGATGAGCAGGGCCGCCACAGCCCCCGCCGTCTCCACCGCCGAGGCCAGGGCCTGGGAGCCCCCGTCCCGGCACAGGTCCGCGCACAGCCGGGTCACCAGGGCCGCCGCCACCGTGCGCAGCAGAATGGCCGCGTGGGCCGTCTCCACCCCCGCCCGCTGAAAGAGGGCGCGCAGCTCCTCCATCACCGGGGCTGCCGCCCGCAGGCACTGGGCCAGAGCCACCGCCAGAATGGCGATGGTCAGCAGCAGGGCCTGCTCCGGGGTCTTCCTGCGCAGCAGGAGCACCGGAACCAGACAGGCCACGCACAGGGCCGAGAGCTTCACCAGCTCCATGGCTAAAACCCGAAGAGGGTCTTGATGAGCTGGAAGAGGTCGCTGATCTCCCGCACCAGCATCATCATCACCACCACCAGGCCCGCCAGAGTGGTCATCAGCGCCTGCTCCTCCCGGCCCGAGCGGACCAGCAGCTGGTTGAGCACCGCCACCACGATGCCGATGGCCGCAATTCGAAAAATCAGATCAATATCCATATCACAGTAAGACCAGAATCAGCAGGCAGGCCCCCGACAGGCACAGGGCCGCGGTAATCCGCCCCTGGCCCGCCTGCCGGGCCGCCTCCGCGCGCACAAATCCGGTCAGCTCCTCTCTTGTTTCCTCAATAGCGGCCTCCAGGGTCTCCCCGCCCTCCGGCAGCAGCGGCCCCAGGGGGGCCAGCAGCCTGTCCAGCGGCGGGGGCAGGGCCCGGACCGCCGCACGCCAGCACCGGGGGAGGCCCTCCTCCCCGCCCAGGCGCTCCAGCAGGGGGCGCCACAGCCACACCGCCCCCAGGCCCTCCGCCAGATGCTCCGAGAGCACCCGGGGCAGCGGCGTGCGGCACACCCGCACCTGGCAGGCGAGCACTGCCAGATCCTCCAGCAGGGCCCGGCCCAGCCGGAGGGGCAGCAGCTCCTCCCGCCGCCGCTGGAGAAAGAGGGCCGCCGCCCCCCACAGGATCAGCACCGCCCCCGCGCCCCTCACGGCAGACGCTCCACCCGGCTGCGCCGGTCCGCCCCCCTGCCCTCTATGAGCACCGCCCGGCGGAATACGCCGCACGCCAGCAGCGCCCGGCCCACCGGCCGCTCCTCCAGGTCCCGGAGGGAGGCGGCGTGGACCGTGGCCAGCAGGGTGACTCCACAGCCGGCGGCGGCACGCACCGCCTCCACGTCCGCCGGCAGGGCCACCTCGTCCAGAGCGATGACCTGGGGGGTCATGGCCCGCAGGAGCATGGGCACCGCCAGGCGCTTGGGACAGCCGTCCATCACGTCCGTATGACAGCCTACCTCCAGCTGGGGCCGCCCCCGGTGGACCGCCGCCAGCTCCCCCCGCTCGTCCACCAGGGCCACCCGCTGGGGCGGGCACAGAGGGCCCCCCTGACTCAGCAGCCGGACCAGGTCCCGCAGCAGGGTGGTCTTGCCGCCCCCCGGCGGGGAGAGGACCAGGGTGCTCAGCGGGCGGGCGTCCTCCACCAGCTCCGGCAGCACCGGCTGGGCCGCCCCCTCCCGCACCCGCGGGATGCGGATGGTCAGGGAGCTCACGTCCCGCACCCCCTCGTTCTCCCCCCCGCTGGGCAGGGCCGTGCCGCACACCCCCACCCGGAAGCCCCCGGCGGCGGTGAGATAGCCGTGGCGCAGGGTCTCGGCGGCGGCGTAGCGGGAGTACTCCGTGGCCCGGTCCAGCACCTGCTCCAAATCGCTGCGGGTAACTCTGGTCTGGGGCAGCGCCAGCTCCCCCTGGGGCAGGGCCAGGTGCAGGGGCCTGGTGATGCGCAGGCGCAGCTCCTCCGCCTCCGCCTTCTGCCGCCGGTCGATGGCCATGGCCGCCGCCCGCAGCCGGCCCGGCAGCAGGGCGCAGGCCTCCTCGTACCGGGACGCCGCGTATTCCTCCGTCATGGTGAATCCCTCCTGTGGATGTTCCTGGACTACTGTATGAGGGCTCGTCCGGGATTATGACCGGAGGGGAGGGGGAAGTTTGTGATGAGGGGTGCGAAGAATTATTATAAACATTTTGATTGTTGAAGATGAAAAGGCCATGCAGGATATAATCGCGGAGTATATGCAAAAAGGTGGGCATACCTGCTTTACCGCTGACGATGGTATAGATGCCCTTGTCACCCTAAAAAATCATCCTATGGATTTGATAATCCTGGATGTGATGATGCCCCATTTGGACGGCTTCTCTGTTTGTAAGATGGCGCGGGAAATGAGCAATATGCCCATTATCATGCTGACCGCCAAAAGTGCGGAGGACGATAAACTGAAAGGCTATGACTACGGCGCGGACGACTATATGACAAAGCCATTCAGTCCCAAAGTACTGCTGGCAAAGGTAAACGCCCTCCTGCGCCGTTCCTCCCCCGCTTCTGCTGGAGCAATCACCGCTGGAAAAATCCTGCTCCAGCCCAATGCCCTTAAGGTTTATCTGGATGGACAGGAGATTACGTTGACCCACAAGGAATATGAGCTGCTTTCTTTCATGATGGCAAATCCAGGCCAGATTTTCAGTCGAGAGCAGATTTTGAACCGTGTTTGGGGCTATGACTTTGAGGGAACGACCCGCACCGTGGATACCCATATCAAGACCCTGCGGCAAAAGCTGGGGGACGAGGGCAGACATATCGTCACGCTGATCCGCTCCGGCTATAAATTCGAGGTAACAATATGAAAGAGGCTCTTTCCCTCCGCACAGTGCGGAAAAAGATTGTTATGCTCTCCAAGCTGGCGGGAATGGCGCTGATTTTCTCCCATATTCTGTCTACCCGTCTGCCTGTCAGCGAGGATTCTTCCTTCCTGATTTGGCTGGGTTTTCTTCTGCTGCTGGTTTGGGGAATAGACTTTTTTATGAGCCGCTTCATCACAAAGCCGATTTCAGAATTAAACGCTTCGGCAAAGCGCATGGCAGGGCTGGATTTCTCTGCTCCCTGCAATATTACTTCAACAGATGAATTCGGCGAGTTATCAGCCAGCCTGAACACGATGGCTGAAAATCTGCAACAGGCCCTTTCCCGCCTGGAGGATGCAAACACGCAGCTTGAGCAGGATGTAGAGAGAGAACGGCTTTTGCTGGCAGAGCGCAAGGAACTGGTGGACAGCCTATCCCATGAGATGAAAACCCCGTCGGGCATTATCCGGGCCTATGCGGAGGGCTTGCAGGACGAACCAGACAGGGCCAAAAAGCAGAAATAGCCCAGGTCATTGCTTCCGAAGTGGAGCGCATAAACGATCTGATTGTGACCCTGCTGGATTTGTCGGCGCTGGAGAGCGGGGCCGCTCAATTTAACATTACCCGGTTTGACTTTGTAGAGCTGGTGGAAACAGTGGCCGGGCGGCTCCTGGTAGACGCTCCCGATACAAATTTTGAATTGCAGTATGAACTGCCGGAACAAAAGGTTTTCGTGCGGACAGACCGGCAGCGTATGGAGCAGGTTTTGGGCAATTTGATTGTCAACGCCAAGAAAAATGTGCATCCCGGTGGTGTCCTGCGGCTGGAATTGACTGAGAACAGCGGGGACTTGCACTTTGCCATCTTCAATCAGGGTAGGCCAATTCCAGAAAATAACCTGTCTAAAATCTGGACAAAATTCTATCGGGACAGCGGTGCGGAATACAGCGGTTCCGGGCTGGGGCTGTCCATCGTGGCGCAAATCCTGTCTATGCAGAAGCTGCCCTATGGCGCGGAAAATCTGGCGGACGGGGTGCGGTTCTATTTCTCTATCCCCGCTGCCGAATAATTTCACACGGATTTCACAGCAACCTCACACCAATTTCACACCGCCCATCTAAACTCTCCTTATCTCAAATAAGGAGGGTTTTCTTATGTTTTTAGGTTTAGCGTGGTACTGGTGGCTGGTATGCAGTGCCCCCCAAAAGTTAGACAAAAATAAGGCGGTAAAATTGTTCAAGCAGC
>CAJTOM010000062.1 GCA_910577915.1 uncultured Oscillospiraceae bacterium | reverse complement strand
ATAGCCGATGCCGGGCGTGAGGCACGTGACCAGCATCAGCGAGCGCCGCAGATACGCCGCCATGGCCTCCCGGTCGGCCCGGAGGCCCTCCAGGCAGTGGACGCGGAAGGAGTCCATCACATCCGCCAGCAGGCGGGCGGACTGGAGAAAATTGTAGGCGATGACAGGCATGAAGACGTTCAGCTCGAAGTTCCCCTGGCTGGCGGCAAAGCCGATGGCCGCGTCGTTGCCCATGACCTGTACCGCCGCCATGGTTACCGCCTCGCACTGGGTGGGGTTGACCTTGCCGGGCATGATGGAGGAGCCGGGCTCGTTCTCCGGGATGGTGATCTCCCCCAGGCCGCAGCGGGGGCCGCTGGCCAGCCAGCGCACGTCGTTGGCAATCTTCATCAGATCCGCCGCCAGAGCCTTCAGGGCTCCGTGGGCGTGGACCAGGCCGTCCCGGCTGGAGAGGGCGTGGAACTTGTTGGGGGCCGTGCGGAAGCGGCGGCCGGTGAGCTGGGAGATCAGCTCCGCGCTCTTTTGGGCGAAGCCCGGCGGGCAGTTGAGACCCGTGCCCACGGCGGTACCCCCCAGGGCCAGATCCCGCAGGGGCTCCAGCGAGGAGCGGATATACCCGTGACAGGCCTCCGCCATGGCGCGCCAGCCGCTGATCTCCTGGGAGAAGCGCAGGGGGACCGCGTCCTGGAGATGGGTGCGGCCGATCTTGATCACGTCCCGGTTCTCCTCCTCCAGCCGCTCCAGGGTCCGCCCCAGCGCTTCCAGAGCGGGCAGGACCTGCCCCTCCAGGGCGCATACGGCGGCGATGTGCAGGGCCGTGGGAAAGGTGTCGTTGGAGCTCTGGGACATGTTCACGTGGTCGTTGGGGTGCAC
Organism: uncultured Oscillospiraceae bacterium; assembly: GCA_910577915.1. Classification (GTDB taxonomy): domain Bacteria; phylum Bacillota; class Clostridia; order Oscillospirales; family Oscillospiraceae; genus Pelethomonas. The sequence continues at coordinate 14,303 of CAJTOM010000062.1, read as the reverse complement.
CTGGACGCCGGCGGCGGCGCACAGGTGGGCGATCACCTCGTTGACGTTCATGTTCGACTGGGTGCCGCTGCCGGTCTGCCAGACCCGGAGGGGAAACTCCCCGTCCCGCGCCCCCGTCAGAATCTCGTCGCAGGCGGCGGCAATGCGGCCGCACCGGTCCTCGTCCAGCCGGCCGCAGGAGCGGTTGGCCAGAGCCGCCGCCTTCTTCAGCACGGCAAAGGCCCGGATGATCTCCGCCGGCATCCGCTCCTCGCCGATGGCGAAGTTCTGGAGGCTCCGCTGGGTCTGGGCCCCCCAGAGGCGGTCGGCGGGGACGTATACGGTCCCCATGGTGTCCTCCTCGCGGCGGCAGTCGGGTGTGTGTTCTGGCATGGCGGCGTCCTCCCTGTTTCTTTCGTCTGCATTGTATTAGAATAGCAAATTTGACGGGAAATTACAACAGGGATTTTTGGCCGGGGGCGGCTTTTCCTCCCCCAAGGCGCGCCGCCGGCATCTTTCTCTCGCCCGGCGCATACACTGGGACAAGCAATCACAAGGGGGAATGACTATGACGATTCGGCGCAGGCCGCGGAGAGGGCGGCTGGCGGCCGCCCTGGTGCTGGCGGGGGCGGTGCTCTATCTGGTGGCGGCTACGGCGGGGAGCTCCACGGTCCAGGGGGCCCTGGAGCGGTTGGGACGGCAGGGGGATCTGGCTCTGGCCATCCTGCGCTGCCAGCTGGGGGGGTGGACCGGGGAGGACGGCCTGCCCCCGGCGGCGGCGCTGTGCATCGGGCAGAGCCCGGTGCTCCTGTCCGGCAGGGAGGCGGTGCTGGGGCTGTGGCAGTCCGTTGAGGAGGATGACAGCGCCGGCGGCCAGGAGGTCCCGGAGAAGACTCCCCCGCCCTCCGCCGCCCCGCTCCCGGAGGAGCCGGTGGAGCCGGAGGCCCCGCCGGAGTTCCCGGACAACGGCGTGGCCGCCCGGACCCTGTCCCCCTCCTCTCCGGAGGGCTATCTGGTGGCGGGGGACGTGTACATCAACAACCGCAGCGATCTGGAGCTGGACGCCTCCATCTTCCATGAGACCTTCGCCGCCGCCCTGGCGGAGGAGGAGGGGCCCCAGGTGCTCATCGTCCACACCCACGGCAGCGAGGCCTACACCATGCCCCCCGGCCAGGAGTACGTCCCCAGCGGGGAGAGCCGCACCACCGACAGCCAGTTCAACGTGGTCCGGGTGGGGGACGAGATCGCGGCAGTGCTGGAGGCGGCGGGGCTGGAGGTGCTCCACGACGCCGCCCTCCATGACTACCCGGAGTACAGCGGGGCCTACGGCCGCTCCCTGGAGACCGTGGAGCGGTATCTGGAGGAGTACCCCACCATCCGCTTCGTGCTGGACGTGCACCGGGACGCCATCTCTGACGGGGACGGCAGCCCCTACAAGGTCATCAGCAGCGTGGACGGCCGCAGCGCCGCCCAGATGTCCTTCGTCATCGGCACCGACGGCGGGGGGCTGGAACACCCCCAGTGGCGGGAGAACCTGAAATTCGCCGCCGCCGTGCAGCAGGAGCTGGCGGAGCGCTACCCCACGCTGATGCGGCCCATCACCGTGCGCAACTCCCGCTACAACCAGCACACCACCACGGGGAGCCTCCTGGTGGAGATGGGGGCGGCGGGGAATTCCCTGGACGAGGCTCTGCTGTCCGCCCGGCTGCTGGGGGAGGCCCTGGCGGAGGTGATCCTGGAGACGGGCGCGGAAGCGCAGGAGGGCGCATAAATGCGGCAGCACCACCGGCATAGCCGGTGGTGCTGTGCGGCTTGCGGGATTTCCCGCTTTCCTGCGGTCTCCCCTGTGCGCCGGTTCTCTTTATTGCAGAATCGACCGGATATTGCCCTGAATCCGCTCCGTCAGCGCCTCATACCGGTCCCGCTCCTCCGGGGTGAAGCCGGACAGCCGGGCCTCCTCAAAGTCCCGCAGCGCGTTTTCCAGGTCGGCCAGCACCGGCCCGGCGGCGGCGGGAAAGGCGATGTGCAGGCGCTTCTCCCGCTGGCCGGGGTCCCGGACCTCCTCCACCGACAGCAGCCCCCGGCCGCTCAGGCGTTTGAGCGCCATGGTAAGGCTCCCCTTGGACAGCCCCGTGAGCGCCGCCAGCTCCCGCCGCCCGCCGCCGCCGGCCTGGCGCAGGCACAGCAGGAGCCCCGCGTCCCGGAGGGACAGGCCGCTCTTCAGAGCGGCGGGCTCCAGGCAGTAGTCCAGCAGCTTTCTCTCCCGGAAGAGGTCGTAGAGCAGGCCCCGCCCCTCCAGGGCCCCGGCGTGGACATGGGTGCGCTCCTCCCCCAGCCGGGTGGAGCCGGGCAGAGGCAGGGCCGCCCCGTCCTGGGCGGCGTCGAAGAGGAAGCGGTAGACCTTCAGCCGGCTCTTCTCGTACTCCTCCTCGTCCAGGACGGCCTTGTAGAACTGGTTGTAGTACTCAAACACCGTCAGCTTCATCCGCACGGTCTTGGAGATGCTCAGAGCCTGGGAGGCCAGGGAGCCCTTGGTCCGCACGTAGTAGTACACCGGCACCTGGAGGGCAAAGAAGGTCTGGGCGTGGCGGATGTACTCCAGGTTGAACATGAAGTCCTCGCACCAGCTGATGTCCGGGTCCATCCGCAGATGGTGGGCCTCCACCAGCTCCCGGCGGTAGAGCTTGTTCCACAGCACGCCGTAGTAGAAGTCGGCGGGGTTCTCCATCATGTGGGCGGCGTACTCCTCACGGGTGAGGACCGTGTCCTCGTCGATGTCCCCCTTGTGGGACACCCGCTCCCCCACCACGCGGTAGAAGTCCGCCACCACCATGTCGCAGCCCCGGCTCTCGGCGGCCCGGACCAGGAGCTTGGTGGCGTTGGGGGTAATCCAGTCGTCGCTGTCCAGAAACTGGAGGTAGCGGCCCCGGGCCTGGCTGATGGCCTGGTTCCGGGTGTCGGAGACGCCGGTGTTCTCCTTGTGGATCACCCGCACCCGGCTGTCCGCGGCGGCGAAGGCGTCGCAGATTCCGCCGGATCCGTCCCGGCTGCCGTCGTTGGCCAGGATGAGCTCAAAGTCGGTGAACTCCTGGTTCAGAACGCTCTCCACGCAGCGGCGCAGGGACGCCTCCGCGTTATATACGGGCACGATGATGCTGACGCATGGGTCCATAAGAAACCCCTCCTAAGTCAAATTTGCATGCCCCTCCAGGGCCAGAAGCCGGGCCTTCACCGCCACGCCGGCGGCGTAGCCGGTGAGGCCGCCGTCCGCCCCCACCAGGCGGTGGCAGGGGATGACGATGGAGATGGGATTGCGCCCCACCGCCCCGCCCACCGCCTGGGCGGACATGCGGGGCCGCCCCAGGGCCTGGGCGGCGCGGGCCGCCAGAGCGCCGTAGGTGAGCGTCTCCCCGTAGGGAATCTCCAGCAGCAGGGACCACACCAGCTGGCGGAAGGGCGTGCCGGCAGCTCCCAGGGGCAGCTCCCGGGGGGAGGGCCGCGCCCCGGCGAAGTAGCGCTCCAGCCACGCCGCCGCCGCCCGCAGCACCGGCAGATCGGGCCGGGCCTCCGCCGCCGGGGATAGCCCCGCCCCGAAATATGCCTGTCCCTCCAGCCACAGCCCCGTCAGCCGGCGGCCGTCGCTGGCCAGGGTGATCCGCCCCACAGGGGAGGGGCATGCGGCGGTATAGCGCATCTGCGGAGGCCTCCTCTCTTTCGATGAGGTGATTGTACCACAAAAATGAGAAAAAGGATAGGGGGAGAGGAAAAAGTTTCCGGCTCCCCCGCCAAAAAAGCGGCGCGCGGCAAAAACCGCGCACCGCTTTTTATCTTGATCCATGTGCCCGCTATGTCCACAGCGCCAGCAGCAGCAGAATCACCGCGCCCAGCCCGGCCAGAAACGCCAGGCCGATGAGCAGCGCCGCCCGCAGCGCCGCGAAGGCGTACACCCGCCGCTCCTCCGGGGAGAACTCGCTCTCCGGCGCCTGGGGCCCGGGGGACTGCAGGTCCCGCTCCCGGCGGGGGAGGCGGAGGGAGGGGCGCTCGATGCCGCTCATGTCGGCTATCGTGCGGCCGTCGTCCTCCTCCATGGGGGCATGCTTCCGCTCCATGCCCTACTTGTCGTAGAGATGGCAGACCACGAAGTGGCCCGGCTCGATCTCCTTCTGCTCCGGGGCCTCGTGCTTGCACTTCTCCATGCAGTTGGCGCAGCGGGTGTGGAACTTGCACCCGGCGGGGGGATTGGCGGGGGAGGGAATGGAGCCCTCCAGCACAATCCGGTTCATCTTCGCCGTGGGGTCCGGGATGGGGATGGCGGAGAAGAGTGCCTTGGTGTAGGGGTGCAGGGGGTTCTTGAAGATGTCCACCGTGTCGCCGTACTCCACCAGGTTGCCCAGGTACATCACGCCCACCGTGTCGGAGATGTGCTCCACCACGCTCAGGTCGTGGGAGATGAACAGGTATGTGAGCTTATACTTCTCCTGCAGCTCTTGGAGCAGGTTGATGATCTGGGCCTGGATGGACACGTCCAGGGCGCTGACGGGCTCGTCGCACACCACGAACTCCGGGTTCAGGGCCAGGGCCCTGGCGATGCAGATGCGCTGGCGCTGGCCGCCGGAGAACTCGTGGGGATAGCGCTCCTTGTGGAAGCTCTGGAGACCGCAGTTGTCCATGACCTGGTCGATATAGTCGTTGAACTCCTCCTTGCTCACCAGGTTGTGCTCCCGGACGGCCTCGCCGATGATCTCCCCCACCGGCAGACGGGGGGACAGGGAGGAGAAGGGGTCCTGGAAGATGATCTGCATCTGGGTGCGCAGAGCGCGCATCTCCTTGGCGCTGAAATCATAGACCTCCTTGCCGTTGAAGAGCACCTGGCCGCCGGTCTTCTCCCCGGACAGGCGCAGAATGGTCCGGCCGGTGGTGGTCTTGCCGCAGCCGGACTCCCCCACCAGGCCCATGGTGGTGCCCCGCTTGAGGTTGAAGGTGACGCCGTCCACGGCCTTGACGTGGCCCACGGTGTGGCTGATCATGCCGCCCTTGATGGGGAAGTACTTCTTCAGCCGGTTGACCATCAGGATATACTGGGGGTCATAGGTGACGGGGGTGTAGTCGTCGCCGGGCTTGGGGGCGGAGGGACCGGCGCGCAGGTCCTTCTGCACGCGCTCCGCGCGCTTCTCCTGCTCCTGCTTGAGCTCCTCCGGGGTCTTCCCCGCGGTGTCGCCGGGGGTGTAGCGGCCGGCTCCCTGGCCGAGGCCCTGATTGATTCCCATTACGCTTCTCCTCCCTTCCCGTTCTTCTCATAGTACCGGTAGCAGGACACCTTGTGGGTCTCGCTGAGGCTGATCTCGTGGGGGTACGCCCCGGCGCAGGCCTCGCACTGCATCTCGCAGCGGTCCTTGAAGTAGCAGTAGTTGGGCATGTTCACCGGGTTGGGCACCTTGCCGGGGATGGAGTAGAGCTTCTCCACCTGCTTGCCCACCACGGGCTTGGAGGCCATCAGGCCGATGGTGTAGGGGTGGGCGGGGTGGGCAAAGATCTCCTCGGCGGTACCCTTCTCCACGATGCGCCCGGCGTACATGACCACCACGTAGTCCGCCATCTCGGCGATGACGCCCAGGTCGTGGGTGATGAACATGATGGAGGAGTTGATCTTGTCCTTCAGGTGGCGCAGGAGGTCCAGCACCTGGGCCTGGATGGTCACATCCAGGGCGGTGGTGGGCTCGTCGGCGATGATGATCCTGGGGTTGCAGGCCAGGGCCATGGCGATCATCACGCGCTGGCGCATGCCGCCGGAGAGCTCGTGGGGGTACATGCGGTACACGCCCTCGCTGTTGGCGATGCCCACCAGCTCCAGAAGCTCGATGGTCCGGCGCTTCACGTCCTCCTTGCTCTTGCCCTCGCCGTCGTGGAGGGCGATGACCTCGTTGAGCTGGTCCCCGATGCGGAAGACCGGGTTGAGGCTGGTCATGGGCTCCTGGAAGATCATGGAGATATAGTTGCCCCGCAGATTCTGCATGACCGTGTTGGGGGCCTTGGTGATGTCGTAGGCCTTGTCGCCCAGGTTCAGGCGGATGGCGCCCTCCACGATCTGGCCCTGGGGCCGCTGGAGGAGCTGCATGAGGCTGAGGCTGGTGACAGACTTGCCGCAGCCGGACTCGCCCACCACGCCCACGGTCTTGCCGATGGGGACCTCGTAGCTCACGCCGTCCACGGCCTTGACCGTGCCCACGTCGGTGTAGAAGTAGGTGTGGAGATTGTCGAACTCCACGGCGTTGTTGGGGTCCTTCATCTGGGTGAGATACTCGCTTTCGGGCACGTTCTTGCGCTTGCGCTGCTTCTCAAACTCGCCCGTAATGCGGCGGTTCTCCCTGGAGATGCGGCGGGACTCCTTGGCGGACAGATAGCCCTCGGGTTTCTTTTTTGCCATGTTCCTCTCTCCTCCCTTCTCAGCGCTTCATCTTGGGATCGAAGGCGTCGCGCAGGCCGTCGCCCACGAAGTTGAACGCCAGCACCGTCAGCATCAGGCACACGCCGGCGGGGATCCAGACGAACCAGTAGTTGGTCAGCACGTAGGAGTTGCTGACGTCGTTGATGATGTTGCCCCAGGAGGCGAAGGGGAACTTGACGCCCAGGCCCAGGAAGCTCAGGGTCGCCTCCGTGATGATGGTGGAGCCCAGGCTCATGGTGCAGATCACGATCAGCTGGGGAATGACGTTGGGAATCAGGTGCTTGAAAATGCGGCGGGAGACGCTGATGCCGCAGGCCTCGGTGGCGGTCATAAACTCCTGCTCCCGCAGGGAGAGGATCTGGCCGCGGACCATGCGGGCGATGCTGGGCCAGCCCAAAAAGCCCAGCAGCAGCATCAGGTAGAACATGCGGACCTGGGGGTCCACCCGCATGCCGTCCATGGCCGCGCCCAGTATGATCAGCAGGGGCATGGAGGGGATGCAGTAGAAGATGTCCACAATACGCATGATGAGGTTATCCACCCAGCTGCCGAAGTAGCCGGAGATACCGCCCATGATGATGCCCAGCACCGAGGAAATCAGCACCACGATGAAGCCGATGATCAGGGACACCCGGCCGCCGTACATCAGGCGGGTGAGCATATCCATGCCGTTGCGGTCCGTGCCCAGCCAGTGGGTGCCGGTGGGGGAGGCGTAGGTATCCAGCACGCGGGTGGCCGTCTCCTGGTTCACCGACCAGATGCGGGTGTAGGCGTCGTAGACCACGGTATATTCCGCAGTCTCGCCGTTCTCGGTGTAGTCAAAGGCCTCCAGGCCCGCGTCCAGGGCCTCCATCAGGGCTTCGCGGAAGCCGGTGGAGATCACCGTGCCGCTGGTCCGGGACTGGACCACGTACCGGCTCAGAGCGGCGATGCCCTCACTCCCCTGGGTGATGATGCCGTCCGCGTCCACGCTGTAGCTGCCGCCGTCGGCCTTGAAGTCGCCGCCGCCGGCCACGTAGGCCTTCAGGGCGTTATACTGGAACTCGGCGGAGAAGGTCACGGAGGAGTCCTCCGCCTGGACGATGTCCAGGTAGGCCGCGCCGATGAGGGTATTGCCGCTGTAGATGGAGTAGAGCCCGTCGCCCTCCTGCACCACGCCGTATTCCGCATCCTTATAGGTGAAGGAATCGGCCTTCTTCTGGATGGCCAGGACGGTCTGGGCCTGGAGGACAGAGCTGTAGTCGTCGCCGAACTTCAGATAGCGGTACTCGCTGTTCTCCGAGACGCCCACGTACTCCTTGTTCATATACTCCACCCGGTAGAAGAGCTCGTCCTGTCCGTGGGGGCTCACCGCGCCGCCCAGGAAGGAGAAGACGAACATCACCACCAGGACGCTCAGGCCCACAATGGCCAGCCGGTTGCGGAAGAACCGCTTGGCCACCAGCGTGCCGGGGGAGAGCACTTGTACGCGCCTGTCATCGTTCAAAGACAGCTGCTCGGTCTCCTCGCCGGTCTTGTTCCGGTTGTCCTTGTTCTCTTGCATAGCTCGCTCCTCCCTTCCTTAGGCGATGCGCACACGGGGGTCTACCACCGCGTACAGGATGTCGGCGATCAGGTTGCCCGCCAGGGTGAGGATCGCCATAAACGTCAGATAAAACATGGAGAAGGGGATGTCGCCGCCGGTCATGGCCTGGTAGGAGATGTAGCCGATGCCGGGGATGGCGAACAGGGTCTCCGTGATCAGCGCGCCGGAAAACAGGCCCGGCAGACTGCCGCCCACAATGGTCACCAGGGGGATGAGGGTGTTGCGGAAGGCGTGGTGGTAGATGACCTTTCGCTCGCTCAGGCCCTTGGCCCGGGCGGTGCGGATATAGTCGGCGCTGAGCACCTCCAGCATGTTCGTCCGGGTGTAGCGCATCAGGGAGCCCACGGAGATCACCGTCAGTACCAGCACCGGCAGCACCAGGTGGTGGGCCATGTCCAGGATCTGTCCCATGCGGTCGAGCTGGTAGTAGTTGCGCCCGATGAGGCCCACCAGATCAAACCAGCCCAGGCGCACGGCGAAAACCAGCTTCACCAGGGAGGCGAAGAAGAAGGTGGGCAGAGAGATACCCATCAGGGCAAAGGTGGAGATCGCGTAGTCCGCCCGGGAGTACTGCTTGGTGGCGGCCACCACCCCCAGGGGGATGGCAATAATCAGCTGCAAAACCAGGGAAACGGCCCCCATGACGAAGGAGGCCCCGATGCAGTTCTTGAAGACATTTACCACGGGCTGGGTGAACTTCCAGCTGTCGCCGAAGTTGCCCCGGATCATCTCGCCCAGCTGCATGAAGTAGCCGGGGATGATGCCCACATCCAGATGGTACTGCGCGTTGAGCTGGTCAAGCCACTCGCCGTAGGACTTGCTGCCGGGCTGCTGGCTGAGCTGCATGGCCATGGCCTCCACGTAGCTTGTGGGCAGACAGCGCATCAGCACATAGATGACAAAGCAGACAAAGAACAGGATCACCACGCTGAGCAGCAGGCGCTTGACAATGTATTTTCCCATGTACTCCCCTCCAATTCGTAAAAGTGAAATAAAAAGTATCCTGCCCATCAGGAGGGCCGCTTCGGTATTGGACCGGAGCGGCCCGTCTCATGTGCAGGACACAGGCCCGCCCGCCGGCGTTTCCGCCGCCGGGCGGGCCGCTTGCGTGTGCAGAGTATTCCTTTGGATTGCGCGGACTGCGGGCAGAGCGCCCCCAGGCGCGCCGCCGGGAATTACTTCAGCTCGAGGGTCTCGATCTCGCTGGCGTAGCCCCAGTAGGGAGTCATATCCTTGGCGATGCTGTCCACGTTCACACGCTCGGTGGAGAAGATCACGCAGTCGGTGCGCTGATAGATGGGGATCTCGCAGGCCCAGTCAACCACGATGTCCAGGGCCTCCTTGTAGATGATCTTGCGGTAGCTCTGATCCAGGGAGGCGCGGGCGTCCATGATCAGGGTATCCAGCTCGGCGTCCTGAATGAGGTAGTAGTTGTTGCTGCCGCCGGGAGCCTTAGCGCCGTTGGCGATGTCAGAGTAGTAGATCTGATACATGTCGGGGTCGGCCGTAGCGCGCCAGGCCATGGTCCACATCTCGGCGGTGCCGGCGTCCAGCTTGCTGCTGATGGTGGCGGTGCCGTCAGAGAGGTCGGTGACGATGAGGTTAAAGCCGATGGTGCTCAGGGCGTCGCTGGCCATCTTCATGATCATGAAGTTGGGGTGATCGCCGTTGCCGCCGGCAGGGATCATGATCTCGTACTCCAGGCTGGCCCCGTCGGGAGCGGCGGTCAGCTTGCCGTCGGTGACGGTGTAGCCGGCGGCCTCAAAGAAGCCCAGGGCGGCCTGGAGGGCGGCGGCGTACTTCTCCTCGTCGCTCATGCCGGCGGTGTAGATGTCGTTGCCGTTCACGTCCACAGAGAAGGCGACCTTATAGCCCTCGTCGGTGACGCGGGGAGCGGCCCAGGAGGTGTTGGAGATGGGGTAGTTGATGACCTTGGCGAACTCGCCGTAGTAGGAGTCGATGACCACGTCGCGGTACACGCTCAGCACGGTGGCGATGGCCTTGCGCAGGCACTTGGACTCATAGGAGCTGCCGTCGCCGCCCACGCTGACGTTCTTGGAGTTGATGCCGATGTAGCCGTAGCCCAGGTAGTCGGTGGTCTTGATGGTGATCACGTCGCCGTCCAGGCTCTCGCTGCCGTTGATCTCCGCCATCTGAGCGACGGCCTCGTTGGAGAAGGCGGGGGAGGCGATGTCGGCGGCGCCGGACTGGATGGCGTTGATCTTGTCGGCCTCGCTCATGAACTTGAAGTTGATGTGCTTGATTTTGGGCTCGCCCTTGTAGTAGTGGGGGTTGGCGTCCAGGGCCACCACGCCGGTGCCGCTGTCATAGCTGGAGAAGACGTAGGGACCGAAGCCCAGGGGCACGGTGCTCTTGGCGCGGATGGTGCTCAGATCGCCCTTGGGGAAGCCGAACATGTTGTTCTCGTAGTCATACAGGCTCTCGTCGCCGTAGTAGTGCAGGGGGGTGGGGCTGATGCTCAGCTGGTAGATGAGGGCCGCGTCCACGCCGTTGGCGGTGATCTCCACGGTGTACTCGTCCAGCTTCTTCACGCCGGAGATGTTGGGGGCGGAGTCGCCGGTGCTGATACCCATGGTGGAGTACGCATACACGTCGGCGGGAATGAGGTCGCTCAGGGCGCTGCCGCCGGTCTCGGCCTCCATGGCGGAGAAGTTCCAGTCATAGTTTTCGCCGATGGCCATGAAGAAATCCTTCACAGTGGCGCCGGCCTCCAGGGAGAAGCCCCAGTTGGGAGCCACGTTCTCGATGGGATCCTCGGCGGTGTTGGCGCCGGCGGCGATGAGGTAATCCACGATCTCCTGGGCGAACTTCACGCCGCCGTCGTTGACGGCAGCCCAGAAGGCGGTCTGCTGCTCCTCGGTGACATAGGTGAAGTCGGTGTTGTCCTCACCCAGGGAAGCCAGCATGGCAGCCAGGGTGGTCATGTTGGCGCGGTACTCCTTCATGCCCTGGATGTTGGTGGCAAAGAGGGTGACGTTGCCGTCATAGGTGGGATCGGAGTAGGCGTAAATGGAGAAGATCAGGTCGTCGGCGGTGACTTCCTCGCCATCGGAGAACTTCAGGCCCTTCATCAGCTCGATGGTGTAGGTAACGGTGCCGTCGGCATTCTCGGTGACGGTCCAGTTGGCGGGCCCCTTGTAGGTGTAGTCGGTGCCGTTGTAGGTGCGGGTCTCGCCCTCGATGCCGTTGTAGATGATGCCGGCCTCGCGGTCCAGAACCATGGTGCCGCCGCTGACCAGGTCAACCACGTCCTGATCGGGCACGCAGGAGGCGAAGAAGGGGGAGAACTTGCCCTCGAAGGTGTCCTGGGCAATGACAAGGGTGTCATTGGCGGGAGCGGCGGGGGCATCGGTCTGGTTGTCGTTGTTGTCGGGCTGCTGGGTCTGGTTGTCGTTGTTGTTGGCATTGCTGCCGGGCGTATTGCCGCCGCAGCCGGCCAGCAGGCCAATGCACATCACCAGAGCCAGAAGCATTGCAAGGATACGGTTGCTTCTTTTCATGGTTTCTATGGTTCCTTCCTGTCATATTTTTGAACAAAAACGGGAATCCCCGTTGTTCACAGTGTCATCGCGGTTTTGTCCCAAAACCGCGGCAGAAGGCGGGACCGCCTTCTGCAAAGAGGGCTTTTCAGCGCTCCTCCCGGTACTCCAGTCCCAGGACCGCCCCGCGCAGGGCCAGCATGGCCGCCGCCGCGCCCAGCTGGCACAGCAGGTAGGCCGCCGCCCCCAGGGCCAGGCCCTCCGGGCCGTGGAGAAGCAGGTAGACCGTCTCCCCCAGCGCCGCCGCACCGGCCAGAACAGCCGCCGCCAGCGTCCTGCGGGGCAGCTTTTTCACCGTGCCGTCGTAGACGTACTGCCGCAGGCGGGCGCCCCCGGCGGCCAGCCGGACCGCGGCCCAGGCGGCCAGCACGCAGGCGATCAGCGCCGCCGCGTAGGGGAGCAGAATGTAGAAGCACCGACCGGTCCCCGGCGCGGAAAAACACCCGGCGGCGGCCTCCGCCGCCACCGCCACCGCCCCCAGGACGGCCAGCCGGACTGCGGTCCTCCCGGAGCCGTTGGCCAGGGAGTAGGTCGCGCCGGTATAAATATAGTCCCCGGAGGGGGTTTGGTGAAAGCTGTCCAGATAGGCCCTGCGGCCCTTTTTGCGCTGGGCCATAGTCAGAGCCCTCCCGGTCAATGGGGATGCATAATGAGAGACATCCTCCTGCATTATACCGCACCTCCGGTCTTTTTTCAAGTGGGACTATCCGGCAGAGCGGCATAAAATCACTTTTTTTACGATATGACCAATGCGGCCCGCTCCTCCCGCGAAAATTTCTCGTTTTTTCAGCGGGGGCTTTGGGCAAAAATAGTCAATTTACATAAAACCCCTCCGGTCATCCGCCCCAAAATGCCGGGGCGGCGGACGGAAAAAGCCTATCCGTCCACCGCCCGCAGACTGACTTAGATGGGGTTGGCGTCGATCCACTTGGAGATGGCCTCGCCGATCTCCTTGATGCAGCCGGGGGCGTAGGGCAGTTTCATGCCCACGGCCTGGGCCGCCTCCTCGAAGGTTTTGGTGCCGGCGATGTCCACGAAGGCCAGGTAGCGCTTCCACGCGTCCTCCCGGTTCTCCATGGAGGCCATCCAGAACTGGAAGGCCATGGTCTGGGCCATGCAGTAGTCGATATAGTAGAGGGGGTAGAGGTAGATGTGCAGCTGCCGCTGCCAGCCCGCGCCCCGGCCGTAGAAGGGCAGGTCCTCGAAGTCGATCCAGGGGCGGTACTTCTTCTCCAGCTTCAGCCAGGTCTCGTTGCGCTGGGCGGGGGTCAGATCCGGGTTCTCGTACATGAGGTGCTGGAACTCGTCCACCATGCACCCGTAGGGGATGAAGATGAGGGAGTCCTCGCAGTGGCCCACCTCGTACTTGCGGGTGAGAGGGCCGAAGAACTTCTCGTGCCAGGGGGAGGTGAGGAACTCCATGGACATGGAGTGGGTCTCACAGCCCTCCATAGTGGGCTGCTCCAGAGCGGAAAGGCAGCCGCTGCGCATGGCCCGGTAGGCGGCGAAGGCGTGGCCCGCCTCGTGGGTGAGCACGTCCACGTCGCCGGAGGTGCCGTTGAAGTTGGAGAAGATGAAGGGGGCCTCGTAGTCGGCAAACTCGGTGCAGTAGCCGCCGGGGGCCTTGCCGTCCTTGCTGAGCACGTCCAGCAGCTCGTTGCCGAAGAGGAACTCGGCGAACTCCTTCGTCTCCGGGCTCAGCTCCCGGTACATCTCCAGGCCGGCGGCCAGGATCTCGTCCGGCGTGCCCTGAGGGTTGGCGTTGCCGTCGGGGAAGAGGAGGACGTCGTCGTAGAACTTCAGCTTGTCCACCCCCAGGCGCTGCTCCTGGTCCTTTTTCACCCGGGCCACCACGGGCACCATGTCCCGGGCGATCTGCTCGCGGAAGGCGGCGCACTCCTTGGGGCCCCAGCAGTTGCGGCGCATCCGGTCGTAGCCCAGGGGGATATAGTTCTCGTAGCCCATGGCCTTGGCCTGGGCGGTGCGGTTTTTGATGAGCTTGCTGTAGAGCTCGTCCAGCTCCGCCTGGTGGCTGTCGAACCAGCGGCCCTCGGTCTCATAGGCGGCCTTGCGCACGGCCCGGTCGGGGCTCTGCTTGAAGGGCCCCAGCTTGGGCAGGGGCAGGGTCTGGCCCTCCCACTCCACCATGGCGGAGGCGTAGAGCTTCTGGTACTCGCTCTGCAGCTTGTTCTCCTCCTGCATCAGATCCATGATCTCCGGCTTCATGGTGCGCACGGAGATCTCCAGGTTGGTGAACAGCAGCTTCCCCAGCTTCTCCTCCAGCTCGCCCCGGAACTTGGAGCCCAGCAGGGCCATGTTGACCTTCTGGTTCAGCTCCTGAATGGCGGGACTGATCTCGTCCACGTAGTCGTTTTCCTTGTCGTAGAACTCGTCCTTGGTGTCGATGGTGTGGCGCACATGGGCCAGGGTGCAGGCGGTGCTGATGGCCTTGCCCTCCCTCTCGTAGTCCATGCAGGCGTCGATCTGCTCCTGGGCGGAGCCGGCGGTCTCGATTCTCTCCAGAATCCGGTCGAAGGTGGCTTTGATTTCCTCCAGGTTGGGTCTCACATAGGGCATTTCGGAAAATTTCATAACAGGTTCTCCTTACATATTTCTCGCCGCTGACAGCGGCGGGGGATAAATTGTTCTATCCTTTGGATGTGGGGCCTGCGCAGCCCCACGCCCCGCGGTCCGCTTTTGGACGCCCAAAAGCGGACGGAAAAACCGCTGGAAC
>CAJTOM010000061.1 GCA_910577915.1 uncultured Oscillospiraceae bacterium | reverse complement strand
ATCAGCCATTCATAATCTGGTTCATCGATCAGAGTTTCCAGAAGTTTTTCCCAAACACCTTTTCTGCGCCATCGGATGAACCTCTGATGAACACTGCCCCACTTTCCGTAATCGGGAGGCAGGTCACGCCAGGGCGCTCCAGTCCGCAATACCCAAAACACCGCGTTGATAAAACGGCGGTTATCCTGAGCAATCCCACCCCACTGGCCACGTTGTCCCGGCAGATGTGGTTCCAGCAACGACCACACTTTATCGCTTATGTCATGTCTGTGATAGGATGCATCCATTTCCTTGTCCTCCCTCTTTTATGATGCTTCTATTCTATCACAATCACTTTACCTTGTGTAGACACTATCTACAGTAAAAACCTCTCTTGAAAATCTTGGCCTCCCTACCGAGAAAATATCTGATATGTCAACGGCTGATATGCTAAGCAAGCTACCTTCCCTTACACATACAACTTATGCTGACGCTCAGAATTATGAAAATAAAAATAAGGAATTAAGTGCTGATAATGTTAGTTTAGAGGAAAAAATCAAACAGCTTGGTTCACAAAAAACCGCAGAACTTAAGAATGCTAATCTAATTATTGATGGTGAACTTATGAACTTAGGTGATCCGATAAACAATTCTGTGGCACTTGTTGAAGGTAATGCTTACTACTCTCAAACCCTGCTAAATACCTATATGCTAGGGGAAATATTAAAGTATGATGCAACAGAAAATACTACCATTTTAGGCAACCAGAAACCAGAGAAGTCAAAACTATCCTGGGAGAAAACGGTCTCTGATCCTCATAATATTGAGGTGTATTCGCTTGGAAATGGTAGCACATTTTCTATGGGGATGAACTCTTTTGGAAAAGGCGTGGTATTGTCAGATGAAGATTATTTTTATGTGCATCTAAAAAATAAATACTCCAAGCTTTCTTTTACGTATGGGCATGTCGACAATACTTCTCAAGGGAACTTGGAACTTAGTGTTCTCGCCATGGATGATAATGGAGAAACTTATACAACAACACTTCAGACAATTACACTTGCCGGTGAAATGGAACCTAAAAGCATTGAAATACCGTTGAGTTACGTAAGCGCCATAAAAATTGTTGTATCAGATGGAGATTATAGAGCACGATATGGGTTATCAAATATTTACCTTTACTCATAAAAATTATAGATTCTGACGCTTGACTTGCTCAATCCTCGGATCCTGTAGTTGTCGCATTCAATTAAAAGAACTCAAAAACATCATCCGGCTTTACTGCCAGTTTCCGGATTAGAAACTTCACAATATCAAAATCACCATCAGTGCTGTTGAAGTCGTTGACGGCGAAAAGGTTCAGAAAGTCTGCATTGTTTACAATTTTATGGGCGAGATTGCCAACTGAATCTTATAATGCGAGGTCCCCGTTCCTATTGTGGGAAAGGGGACCTTTGTCGTTTTCAGAAGAAAATTCGGAGAAATTTTCAATTCATCACTTGACATTGTGATAGTGAGTATCCCAGTATCTATGCGGCATCGCTCAAGCCCTCGGAGAGCCGGAAGGTCAAGGTGACCATCCAGTCTGCGTAGGCAAAAAGTCAAAACACAGGGAGCGCCATACCGGCCTCCCTGTGTGCATTTTTCGAGGAGGTGGCAGCATGACGCCAATCAAAACGGTATCCCCGGGCCGGCGGCTCTTCTCAACGCGGGTGGATAAGCGCTCGCGGGAGGAGATGACAGCCTATCTGGCTGGTCATTTCCGGTATAACACGATGAACGGCTGGAACCGGAGCACTTCGTACGCCTGCAACATGAAGCTCTATAACCTCGGCCTTGACCGGGATACGGAAAACAAGCTCTGGGATCTGATCGAGGTCCCGGAGTTCTATGATCGGCTCAATGAGCTGATTGAGGAGTTCGGCCGCCGGCACAACTACCTGTGGCAGGCCGGCTGGAACGGTCGCAGCGGCGGCTATCTGGTGCTCTACCAGGGCGGGACCAAGCGCAGCGAGTATCGGTCCTACTGTACCAGGTGCGGCCAGAAAAATTACACATCGGTAGCAGAAACGGGTACCCGGTGCGGGGTATGTAGTGAAGAGGCCCGCATCGACTTTGTGAAGCCGCCCATGCAGATCTTTTCTTACCCGGGGCGGAGCATTGATATGGACGAGGACTTTGAGGACTGGTCCCTCTATGAGCTCCGGGAGCGGACAGGCTTGGTGCAGGAATTTGACCGTTTGGCCGATGATATCGTGGCTGAGGCGCTGCGCATTGCCGAGGAGCACTCGGTAGAGGAACGGATCGTCTTTGTCCCTACCAGAGAACTGGTGCTGGCATAAGGGGGACACGGGATGAAGTGCAAATTTTTCAGGCTGATTTATCCTAAAAGCATTGAGGACGCCCAGAGCGGCAGCTACACAGTGGCCCTCTATATGCCCTGTGAGACGGTACTGGATGGCCAGGGGAATAAGCTCAGCAGCATCACGGTGGTGGGTTATTACCTGCCTACCATGGAGCGGATGAAGGTGGATATGACCGGCCGGTGGAAAAAGGACGCCAAATACGGGCTCCAGTTTATGATGGAGTCCTATGAGGAAATCATCGACCCCGGGAAGAATGGGATCGTTGCCTATCTCTCTTCCGGCCTGATCCGCGGCATTGGCAAACGGTTGGCCGAGCGCATCTACAACACCTTTGGTGACAATACCCTGGCGATATTAGATAACGACCCGGACCGCATCCAGGAGGTACCCGGTATCAGCGGTAAGCGCAGCGCGCAGTTGCGTGACTCTTATCTGGAGACCAGAAGCGCCCGGCGGATCATCACCCTGCTGGCGCCGCTGGACATCAATGCCGGGCAGGCCATCCGCCTGCAAAAGGAGCTGGGTATCCGGGCAGAGGAACTGCTGAAGGAGCACCCCTATGAGGTGTTCGAGCGCGGCCTGCTGTCCTTCGACGCGGCGGACCGGCTGGCGGAGCGTCAGGGCATCCCCAGGACGGCCTCGGAGCGGGTCGCCGCCGGGTTGCTCCATACTTTGGAGCTGGCCGAACAGAAGGGGCATCTGTGCCTGCACAAAGAGCGGTTTGTCCGGCAGGCGGTGGAGCTGCTGCGTACACCGGGCTTGGACCGTATGGCGGTAGCCAATGTGGCGTTTGAAATGCTGAAGGCGGAGCGCCTGACCTTGTATCAGGGTCATGTCTACCGCCCCGTGATGGCAAAAGCCGAGGACGGCGTTGCCCAGTGTGTCCGGGAGATGCTTCAACGGAGTAACCTGCCCTACATCGGCGATCTGGATGACAAAATTGACCGGCAGCAGGAGGAACTGGGATTCACCCTTGCGGAGGAACAGCGCAGGGCGGTCAAAACCGCCCTCGCATCCCCCATTTGTATTATTTCCGGCGGTCCTGGTACCGGCAAGACCTCCATCCAGCGGGTTTTCCTGAACATCTACCGCAAGGCGTTCCCGGACGCAGACATCATCTGCTGCGCCCCCACGGGCCGCGCGGCTCGGCGGCTGGAGCAGAGCACCGGCCTGCCCGCCTGCACCGTCCATAAAGCGCTGAACCTGACCGCCGGCGAAACAAACGCTCTGGAGCTGCCGGAGCAGCTGGACACAGACTTGGTCCTGGTGGATGAAGTCAGTATGCTGGACATGAAAATGACCTGGTATCTGTTCCATGCGCTGCCGCCCATGTGCCGGCTTGTGCTGGTAGGTGACGCCGACCAACTCCCCTCTGTGGGGCCCGGCGCGGTACTCAGCGAGCTGATCCGCTGCGGCCGGATCCCCATGGCCATGTTGGATAAGGTGTTCCGCCAAAGTGAAGGCAGTATGATTGCGGAAAATGCCCGGCGTATCCGCCACGGCGACAAAGCGCTGCAATTTGACGGTGATTTCCAGTTCTGGCCCTCCGCCGATATTGAGCAGTCCGCCCAGTGGCTGGAGCGGCTGTATATGCAGGAGGTGGGCCGGTATGGTGTGGACAACGTGGCGCTGCTGACCCCGTTCCGGGCGAAGACTGAGACTGGCGTACGCGCCATGAACGAGCGGCTGCGCGGCTTGGTCAATCCCCCCAGTGCCAGCAAACAGGAGTTGGTCATGGGCCAGCGTGTCTTCCGCCTGGGGGACAAGGTCATGCAGACCAAGAACCGCGAGGAAGCCAGCAACGGCGATATCGGCTACATCCGCAAAATTGAACGGGATGACGATGGATTCCTGGTGGAAGTGGACTTCCACGATGGCCGCGTCGTGTCCTATGAGGACAGCGAGAGCCTGAGTCACCTGGAACTGGCTTACGCCACCACGATCCATAAATCCCAAGGTGGCCAGTACGACTCGGTGCTGCTCAGCATCCAGAGTCTCCATGGCCGAATGCTGAAACGGCCGCTGGTCTATACCGGTCTCACCCGCGCTAAGCGCAGGGTGCTGATCGTGGGTGAGGAACAGGCTGTTATCCGGGCCATCCAGACAACGGATACAGAGCGGCGCAACACCCTGCTGGCAGCCCGCATTACCCAGACAGCATCATCGTGAAGGGAGAGAAAAATATGGCAACTGTTCTTGAAAACTACTACGGACTCCGCGGTGAGGTGAATAAGCGCATTGCCCAAGGCAATGTTCCGGCCGACGCTATCTGGTGGCATGGTGAAATCATGTACCGGATCAGCGTGCTGGAGACCTGCCAGATGTTCTGCAAAACGGCCCCGATCACCATGGAGGTTAAGGTTTTGCAAGGGCATTACAAGATGCTGGATGCCTATGTGCAGTGCCTTGCCCTGGAACGCCGCTATGGCCCTAACCGGGGGCCTGACACGCAGAAGGAGCGGGACGCTGCCCAGAACAACCTGGGCCGGGTAATCGCAGACTACCGAAAGCGGTTCTCCAGCTTTGCGCCCTCTACCCAGGAGAGCTACAGCAATGAGATCGGCAAGGTGGTACAGACCCTGCTCCCCGCGTGGCTCCAGTACAGGAACACATTCGTACCGCTCAAAAAGAAAGAGAAGGAGGCGTCCGCATCATGACTACGGACAATACGCAAGCAAAGCAGGCAGCCATGGCGGCCCTGCAGAAAATCAACGCCGTGGAGGGGTTTGACCCCTCCGCACTGGCGGTGGAGTATACTGACCTGAACAGTGCCGGCGGCAAGGAGACGCGGCTGCGGCTTCCGGTCATGGCACAGATCGGCTGGTTTCGGCTGAAGTACCCTGAAGGGCGTATCGCGGTCTCTGTAACAACGGGAAAGGACTGCTTTGTGGCTACAGCCCGGGTCTATCCCCACTATTCTGCACCTGTGGATCAGTTCCTGGCCGAGGCTACGGCATCCAGGGGCTATCTGGCCGACAAACCCACCGTCTCGCCCAGAGAGTGGGCACAGACCGCTGCGGTAGGGATCGCCCTGCGTAATGCGGGTTTTGGGCTCCAGTTCGGCGCGGCTGGCGATGCCTTTGATGCACCGGTCGTGAACGAACTGGGTAGCATCGTGTGGAGCGGTGATCCTGCAGAGGCCTCTGTTGAGAGCCTGCCGCATCTGCGGCCAAGGCAGCCCCGGCAGTCGGGCCGCAGGAGCCTGAACTGACACCTTTTGAAAAAGCGCTGAAAATGTCCTGTCCGATTCCCAAGTATAGCGGCAAAACGCTGGGGGATGTACTGCAGATCGAGCCGAAAGCGCTGCTCTGGGTGGCCAATAAGTTCACCGGTGACCCCGCAATTTCGGCTGCTGCTAAACTGATCTGTGAAGAGGCAGCCCAGTCCATCGCCTAATTAACCGTGGGGGCCGGTTCTATACCGGCCCCCGGAAAGGAAGTATCATGAAACAAACACTTCGTTTGGTGCTCTATGTCATTGCCATCTTGGGTATCTGGCTGTGGACAGTGATTTTCGTCTGCAGACCAGCCCGGTAGCCGGTGTCCTATTATGTGCCAGACTATGTGGAGTCCTATACCGTGGGCAACTTTGACCAGCTGCAGATCCAAAAAG
Organism: uncultured Oscillospiraceae bacterium; assembly: GCA_910577915.1. GTDB lineage: Bacteria > Bacillota > Clostridia > Oscillospirales > Oscillospiraceae > Pelethomonas. Next base: position 9,537 of record CAJTOM010000061.1, on the reverse strand, counting down.
TTTACTATCTGGCCCCCGAAGATTCCCCTGCCCACATTTCCGTTGAGGACTTTCAAGCGTATGGCCACTATTTTGCACTGCTGGAGTTGGAAAAAGAGAGTACCATCGGCGCGGATATTTACACAGCAATTTTCCGGGAAACGGGCCCCTTGTCATGAAATGAGGGGCACAGTATGCGGGACCGTGCTTTACAAAGTGCGGGAGAAAGGAGCTGACCGGAAATGGAACTGCGTTTTCAGATGAATGATATCCTGCCATTGTTGCCGATTCCGCAGCCGCCCATGGGGCGGAGTTCCTATAACATCCCCTGTCCGGTCTGCGACCATTCAAGCTCAAGGAAGCGGCATCTCAATATCAACCTCAAACGCAACGTGTTCCGCTGTCCAAAATGCGGCCAGTTTGAGGGTGGAGTATTCGATCTCTATGCCTACTATACTGGTGTGCCACGAGATAAAGTGCGGGAGGATCTGATTGACCGGCTGGGCGGCAAGGACAGCCGATACGCAGGGAAAGCTATTGGGCCAAAGGGAGTCCACCCCAAACCAAAGGAGATCCCACAGGCTGCGGTGGCCAGTATTGAAATTCGGGACCGCGTTTACCGGGCGCTCCTGAGTAAGCTGACACTGGCCTCAGACCACCGGGAGAACTTGCTGGGACGCGGCCTGACCAGCGATGAAATTGACCGGCTGGAATATCGCACGACTCCGGTGGTGGGTTTCCATGGACTGGCTAAAGCCCTGATGGACGAAGGATATGACCTGTTCGGGGTTCCTGGGTTCTATCGGGATCAGGATGGGCGTTGGACCATGGCGATCTATCTGCGGGGCATTATGATCCCGTGCCGTGATCGGCTGGGCCGCATCCAGAGCATTCATATACGCCTGGACAAGAAGATGAAAAAGGGCGGGAAATTCCTCCCCTTTTCCAGTATGGACAAATTGGACGGCGCGGGCTCTAAAAACTGGTGTCACATAGCCGGTCCCGTCCAGGAGTGCGTCTACCTGATCGAAGGTTATATGAAAGCAGATATTGTCCATTTCTTCACTGGGCAGACCGTCTTGGCGATCCCCGGCGTCACCTCGCTTCAGCATTTGGAGACAACCCTGAAGGAACTGACCAAGCTGGGTGTGCGCCATGTAATGACCTGCTTTGATATGGATTACCTGAAGAACTGGCATGTGGAAGCCGCTTATACCAATTTGATAGATCTTCTGAGTGGGTTACCGCTGACTTTCGGTACCTATCTGTGGTCGCCGGACTACAATGGGTTGGATGACTTCATCTGGGAGTTTTTTATGGAGAAGCGTCCCCTGGACTGACAGTATCCGATATCCTTTGGGGCGGGCAGCGCAATGCTGTCCGCCTTTTTTATGCGGTTTTTTTGATAAATGCACATCTCCGTTGCAAATACGCATGGGACTCCGTGTAATAGAGTATCTGAATGAATGGGAGTGACCTGTTATGTTATTTGCAATCGACCACGGCAATTCAGCCGTCAAGACCACGAATTTTGTTTTCACCTCCGGACTGACTGACTATCCGGTGAAGCCCCCGGTGGAGACCGATGTGTTGGAATTTGGCGGCACGTTCTGGACCCTGTCCGGTGAGCGTATCCCGTATATGAGGGACAAAACCAAGGACGAGCGCTTCTTTGTCCTCAGCCTGTTTGCCATCGCTAAGGAACTGCGGCAGCAGGACGCCCTGCAGCCCATGGTGGAGGCAGACCTGGCTATTGGACTGCCGCCTGAGCACTACGAGCTGCGCAGTCGTTTCGCGGAGTATTTCAAGCGGGGGAGCGTACAGTTTGTGTTCAATGGCACTCCAATCAGCCTGATGATCCGCCAGGTCCTGGTCTATCCCCAGGCCTATGCCGCTGTCGTGCCCCAGGCCCAGATTATCCAGCGCAATCCCCGCACCTTCGTGGTGGATATTGGCGGGTTTACCACCGATGTTCTTCTGCTCCGGGGCATCCAGCCGGACATGCAGTTCTGCCGCAGTTTGGAGATGGGGGCCATCCCTATGGCCAACAGCATCATCGGCCGGGTCAGCGCCCTCCACGATATCAAGATTGATGACGACCACATTGCTGATGTAATCCAAGGCCGTCCTACTATTCTCCCCGATGATGTGCAGGAAGCCATCCGTGCAACCGTAAAAAACTATGCTGCCGGCATTCTGGATAAGCTGCGGGAGCTTCAGGTGGATCTGCGGGCGACCCCCGCCATCTTTACTGGTGGCGGCGCGGCGCTGTTCCGGCCGTTTATTGAGGCTTCCTCCCAGGTGGCACAGGCGGAGTTCGTCACCGACCCCAAAGCCAATGCCGTGGGGTTCGGGATGCTGGCCACCGCCCAGCTGCGCCATATGAAGGCCCAGAAGGTCGGTGAAGGCTTTGCGCAGGGATGACAGGTTTCGGTTTTCCCTCCAATGGAGCGCGGATACAGCGGAAAAGGCCAGGGTGGGCGCCCTTTTAGAGCAGCTGGGAAATAAGAAGAGCGATTTTATCGTCATGGCTGTTATGGACTATCTTCAGCGCCACCCGGAGGCGGCCATCCCTGGTGCGAAGATCAAGATTACCTGCCAGCCGCTATATTCGAAGGAACAGCTTCTGGCGATGGTCAGGGATATGGTGAAAGCTTCTGTGGGGGAGTTTTTGGAAGAAACGGCTGTCCCCCCGGCAAGGAACTGCCAATCCTCGGAAATGCCGCATAGTCCAAGTGAGCAGGATATTGACGCTATGGTGGCAAGCCTCAAGTTGTTCGAGAAATGAAATCAAATGTCTCACGACCCCTGTTGGGGTTGTGAGGCATTTTTATAAAAAATGGCAGGATTATGGGCAGATTGCGGGCAGAAGTTCGGGGAAAGGAGTGAAAGGCGTGAAAAGCCTTTTGGGAAGGCATCCCTGCACCTTGACAAACAGGCCCATGGGCCTCATAGAGCCAACGGGTACGTTAAGTATATGGCCCAGCCGTATGGGCAGACCAGAGCCATGATCCCACCCAGGAAGGAGGACCAGGGAGAGCCGGATGCCGCGTACAAGCAAGCTGTGGCAGCTTGAGGCCATGACCCATATACCGAATCATGATACACCACCCTGGCTATGGTCCGAGCGGTAACCAATCCGCCGCAGGCTGTAGGGGGTGCCGGAAAAGCCGCGGAGGTAAGCCCTGTGGAGTGGTTTAGCCAGCCGCCGCCCGTTGCTCATTATTTTTTGTCAACTCTATTTAAGAGGAAGGTTATGAAAATTGCCCCTTGAGGTGGTTTTTGTACACTATGTAGTAATTATGAGAGAAATGAGTCAAATCCCATTTTGGGAACAATGTACATTGAGCATTGAGGAGGCAGCACAATACTTCCGAATTGGCGAGTATAAAATTCGGCAAATCATGAGTGAGAGCAAAGATGCTGATTTTGCCCTCTGGAACGGAAATCACGTACAAATTAAAAGGAAATTATTTGAAGAATTCATTGATTAGAGCAACTGTGTCCGATTTCAAAAGTAGCTGAAACCTTGTGGCTTGAAACTTGCAAAAGGGAATTTGATGTGGTAAAATGAAATGCTATGTCAGATTCCTTTTCTTTTCCAGAAAGGGAGTCACTATGTCGGAAAAACGCAGAGACAATAAAGGTAGAGTTCTACGGAATGGAGAAAGCCAGCGTTCAGATGGGAAGTATATGTTCCGTTACACTGACAACACAGGTGAAAGGCATACAGTGTATAGCTGGAAACTGGTGAGTACCGACAAGTTAAAGGAGGGACAGCGCGACTCGCAGGCATTGCGAGATATGGAAAAACGTATTTTGAAAGACCTTGATGACAGCATTAAAACCAGGGACGCAGAGCATACAACGGTGGACGACCTTTTTGAGCAGTTTATGGATATTCGCAAGGATTTGCGGGAGCGTTCCTGTTGCTGCTACAATGACATATACCGGAAGCACGTTAAGCCTGTAATTGGATATCGTCCGGTCGGCAAAGTAAAACCCACAGAAATTCAGAAGCTGTATCAGATTATGGTAAGTGAGTCTGGAGTTAACCCGACTACCGCTCAGAAAGCACATTCCATTTTTTATCAGCTATTTGAGAATGCTGTAATGGATAATGTCATCCGCGTGAATCCTGCGTCAAATGCGTTCCGCAACTTCCGAAAGACAGCAGAATTGAACCCCGCGTGCAGAGAGCCATTAACTGTAGCGCAGCAAGAGGTCTTTATTGATTACATTTATACCTCTGAGAAATACGGTAGGATGGCAAACCTGTTTACTGTGTTACTTGGCACAGGAATGCGGATTGGAGAAGCCCTTGGTCTAAGATGGTGTGACTGCGATTTTGAGGAAGGAATCATTCATGTAACCCATGCCCTGCTCTATAAGCAAGGGGAAGATGGTAACTATCGTTATAGGATATCTGCCCCAAAGACAGAAGCGGGCTTCCGTGAAATCCCGATGTTTGATGATGTAAAGGCAGCCTTACAGCGGGAGCGTGGGAAGCGGAGATCTAAAAAGAAAAAATTTGTTGTGGATGGATATAGCGACTTCGTTTTCCTCAATAATAACGGGCAAATCTATACGCAGTCCTTTATCTACGACACGATCCAAGGCATCACGACCTCCTACAACAAGGAAGAGTATGCAAGGGCGCGGGAAGAGAATCGTGAGCTGTGCTATCTTCCAAAGATTAGCGCTCATATCCTGCGACACACTTTCTGCACACGCATGTGCGAACAGAATATCAACATTAAGGTTCTTCAAGATGTTATGGGACACCGGAACATACGAACTACAATGGAAACTTACGCAAAGGCGTTCCGGGACAAAAAGGTTGAAGCAGTGATGGGCTCTCAATGGGGCCTTCAAGATTTCGTAGCACAACACTATCGTCAAGGAATGAAGTTATGTGGCATAGATTCTCAAAAGAACACTTGCCGTCCTGCTCAAAACCGTGTATCCATACAGCTCCAACGGTTTCCGAGTTTTTGTGGTGTAAAATGAAAGAGCAATTGATTTTACACCAATTTTTACACCGCTTGAGCGAGAAAATACGCCAGGAAATGAGAAGATATGAAAAATACAAGAACCTCGAAACCGCTGCGGCGCAAGGATTTGAGAAGCTCTGAAAAGAAAGGAGCGGTTATGTGTACCTAAAAGCGTTGGAAATCCAAGGATTCAAGTCCTTTCCCGACAAAACCGTTCTACAGTTCGGCGAGGACATCACCGCCATCGTCGGCCCCAACGGCTCCGGCAAGTCCAACATCTCCGACGCCATCTGCTGGGTGATGGGGGAGCAGTCCGCCCGCAGCCTCCGGGGAAGCAAGATGGAGGACGTGATCTTCGGCGGCACCGAGAAGCGCTCCGCTGTAGGCTTCGCCCAGGTGACGCTGGTGCTGGACAACAGCGGAGGGATGTTCCCCGCCGTGGACAGCAGCGAGGCGATGGTCACCCGCCGCTACTACCGCAGCGGGGAGAGCGAGTACTACATCAATAAGCAGTCCGTCCGGCTCAAGGACATCAACGAGCTGCTCATGGACACGGGCCTGGGCCGGGAGGGGTACTCCATCATCGGCCAGGGCCGCATTGACGAGATTCTCTCCCAGCGCAGCGCCGACCGCCGGGAGATTTTTGAGGAGGCGGCGGGTATCTCCAAGTACCGCCACCGCAAGGAGGAGACCGAGCGCCGCCTCCAGCGCACCGAGGAGAACCTGGTGCGCATCAACGACAAGATCGGCGAGCTGGAGCTCCAGGTCGCTCCCCTGCGGGAGCAGGCGGAGACGGCGAAGCGGTACCTGCTGCTGCGGGACGAGCTGCGCGCTCTGGAGATCTCCGTCTGGCTGGAGCGGCTGGAGGAGCTGAAGACCGCCCAAAACCGCCTTCAGGCGGAGTACGCCGCCGCCAAGGAGCGCCAGGAGGCCGCCCGGGCGGCCCAGGACGCCCTCTACGAGGAGAACGACCGCTTCTCCCTGCGGATGCAGGAGAACGACACCGGGCAGGAGCAGGTGCGCCAGGAGGCGGACCGGCTCACCACCCAGGCCCGCGACGAGGAGAACGCCGCCGAGCTGCTGCGCACGGACATCCAGCACAAGGCGGAGGCCATTGCCGACATCCAGGAGGAGCTGGACAGGCAGGACAGCCGCAGCCGGGCCGCCCGGGAGGAGCTGGAGGGCCAGACGGCCCGTCTGGCGGAGCTGGACGGCGAGGCCGCCGCGCTGGAGCGCACCCTGGACGAGCTGCGGGAGAAGGCCCGGCAGGCCGCCGAGAGCGCCGGCAGCGCCGGCGGGGAGATCAGCGCCCTCCAGGCTGGGGAGGCCCTGGCCGCCGATGCTGCCGCCAAGGGCCGGGAGCGCCTGTCCGCCCTGAGCGCCGGTCTGGAGCAGATGGAGGAGCGGCAGCGGGCCGTTGACAGTGAGCTGGAGGGCCTTCAGGCCCAGCTGGAGGCCGCCGGCCGGGAGGCCAAATCCGCCCGCCGGGCCCTGGAGGACGCCCGAGAGGATGCGGATGCCGCCGCCAACGTCATCCAGGGCCACACCCTGCGCATGGAGGGCCGCGAGCGGCGGGAGAGGGCCGCCGGGGAGGCCCTGGTCCAGCTGACCATGGAGAGAAACAACCTGGAATCCCGCGTGCGGATGCTCACGGAGATGGAGAAGGAGTACGAGGGGTTCAGCAAGGCGGTGCGCGTGGTGATGCAGGCCGCCGGAGGGGGCGGCCTGGGGGGCATCCACGGCCCGGTGGCCAGCCTCATGCGGGCCGAGAGCCGGTACGCTGTGGCCCTGGAGGTGGCTCTGGGGGCCGGCCTGCAGAACATTGTGGTGGACCGGGAGGAGGACGCCAAGAGCGCCATCACCTTCCTCAAGCAGCGGGACGGCGGCCGGGCCACCTTCCTGCCCCTCACCGCCATCCGGGGCGACGAGCTGCGGGAGCGGGGGGTGGAGGACGAGCCGGGCTTTGTGGGCATCGCCTCCCGCCTGGTGAGCTGCGGGGAGCGGTATGCGGGCATTTTCCGCAATCTGCTGGGCCGCACCGTGGTGGTGGAGGATCTGGACTGCGGCATCGCCCTGGCCCGGCGGTACCAGCACCGCTTCCGGGTGGTCACCCTGGACGGTCAGGTCATCAACCGGGGCGGGTCCATGACCGGCGGCAGCGTGTCCAAGAGCGCCGGCGTCCTCTCCCGCGCCAATGAGCTGGAGCGTCTGCGCCAGCGCCAGGGCGGCCTGGCGGAGAAGCTGGCCGCCGCCCAGCGGGAGAAGGAGGAGGCTGCCAGGGAGCTGCAGGCCGCCCGCTACGAGCTGCAGGTGGCCGAGAGCCAGCGCCGGAGCGCCGAGGACGCGGTGCTCCGCCTCCAGGGCGAGGTTCTCCAGCACGAGACCCTGCTGGAGAGTCTGCGCGCCAAGGGGGAGAACCTGGAGGGCGAGCGGGAGGCCCTGGCCGCCCGCTCCGCCGACAGCCGGGGCCGGCAGAGCGCGGTGCGCGACGAGATCAGCGCCCGGGAGGCGGAGGCCGCCGGCCTGCGGGAGACCATCCGGGAGAAGCTGGCGGGCCAGACGGACCTGCAGGCCTACTCCAACCGGCTGGGGGAGGAGATGGCCCGGTGGAAGGAGCGGCTGGCTGCCCTGGGGGCGGAGCGCGCCGCCGGCGCCGAGGCCGCCCAGCGGCTGGAGCGGACCCTCCGGGACCTGGCCGGGGACCGGGAGCAGCGCCGGCGCCGGGCGGAGGAGTACCGCGCCGCCATCGCCGCCGGCGAGGAGGAGATCGGCCGGCACGCCGCGGCGGCGGCCTCCCTGCGCCTGGAGGCCAAGGGCTGCCAGGACCGCCTGCGGGCGCTCCAGGAGGCCCGGCTGGGCATGGAGCGGGAGCGCACCGCCATGGGCCAGCGGCTCAAGGAGTGCGGCGACGAGGTCCTCGCCTCCGAGCGGGAGGCCGCCCGGCTGGAGCAGCGTCTGAACACCGGCGGCATGGAGGAAAAGCAGATTCTCGACAAGCTCTGGGAGACCTACGAGCTCAGCCACTCCGCCGCCATGGAGCAGCGCCTGGAGCTGGAGAGCGCCGCCAAGGCCAACCGCCGCATCGCGGAGCTCAAGCGGGAGATCAGCGGCCTGGGCAATGTGAACGTGGGGGCCATTGAGGAGTTCCAGCGTGTCAACGAGCGCTACACCTACCTGACCAGCCAACGGGACGACGTCCAGCAGGCCAAGGGAGAGCTGGCCGGCGTCATTGGGGAGATCACCCGGGAGATGACCGCCATTTTCAGCGAGCAGTTCCGGCTCATCGCCGCCTCCTTCCGGGAGACCTTCCTGGACCTCTTCGGCGGCGGCCAGGCCACCTTGGAGCTGGAGGACGAGGGGGACGTTTTGGGCTGCGGCATTGAGATCAAGGTCCAGCCGCCGGGGAAGACCCTGCGGACCCTGTCCCTGCTCTCCGGCGGAGAGAAGGCCTTTGTGGCCATTGCCTTGTATTTCGCCATTCTGAAGGTCCATCCCACGCCCTTCTGCGTCATGGACGAGATCGAGGCGGCCCTGGACGAGGCCAACGTGGTCCGGGTGGCCCGCTATATGCGCTCCATCTCCGACAAAACCCAGTTTATTGTCATTACCCACCGCCGGGGAACCATGGAGGAGGCGGACATACTATACGGTGTGACCATGCAGGAGAAGGGCGTGAGCAAGATGCTCAGCATCAATCTGAATGATGTGGCCCAGGAGCTGGACATACAATAGAGACGGCGGCGGGATTCCTGTGCGCCGCGGAAATAAGGAGGAACGACCATGGGCTTTTGGCAGAAACTGAAAAAAATTTATATGGGGGACGTCTTCGGCTCCGCCATCAGCGAGGCGGACGAGGCGTTTTTCGAGGACCTGGAGGAGATGCTCATTCTGGCCGACGTGGGCATGACCACCGCCGGCGAGGCGGTGAAGGAACTGCGACAGCGGATGATCGAGGACAAGATCGCCGGGCAGGAGCCGGTAAAGGCCTGCCTGCGGGAGATTCTGGCGGAAAAGCTCAGCGTGGGCGACCCGGCCCTGGACCTCTCCACCCGGCCCTCCGTGGTGCTGGTGGTGGGAGTCAACGGCGTGGGCAAGACCACCTCCATCGGCAAGCTGGCCAAGCGCCTGCGGGAGCAGGGCAAGCGGGTGCTGCTGTGCGCCGGGGACACCTTCCGGGCGGCGGCGGCGGACCAGCTGGAGATCTGGGCGGGCCGCTCCCGCTGCGAGATCGTCCGGCAGAAGGAGGGGGCCGACCCCGGCGCGGTGCTCTTCGACGCCCTCCAGGCCGCCAAGGCCAGGGGGGTGGACGTGGTGATCTGCGACACCGCCGGGCGGCTCCACAACAAGGCCAATCTCATGGCGGAGCTGGCCAAGCTGCGCAAGATCATCGACCGGGAGCTGCCGGAGGCGGCCCTGGAGATTCTGCTGGTGCTGGACGCCACCACCGGACAGAACGGCCTCATCCAGGCCAAGCAGTTCCAGGAGATCTCCGGCTGCACCGGCATCGTGCTCACCAAGCTGGACGGCACCGCCAAGGGCGGCATCGTCGTCGCTATCGCCCAGG
>CAJTOM010000060.1 GCA_910577915.1 uncultured Oscillospiraceae bacterium | reverse complement strand
CTTTTAAAGCTGGTGGGGCTGGAGGGCACCGGGAAGAAAAAAGCCGGCCACTTCTCCCTGGGCATGAAGCAGCGCCTGGGCATCGCCGTGGCCCTGGCGGGGGATCCGGACTTTCTGGTACTGGACGAGCCCGTCAACGGCCTGGACCCCCAGGGGATCATTGAGATCCGGGAGCTCATTTTGAAGCTCAACCGGGAACGGCAGATCACGGTGCTCATCTCCAGCCACATCCTCGACGAGCTGGCCCGGCTGGCCACCCACTACGGCTTTATCGACGGCGGCCGGATGGTCCGGGAGCTCAGCGCCCAGGAGCTGGAGGCCTCCTGCCGCAAGTGCGTGCGCGTGGAGGTGACCGGCGCTCAGGCCCTGGCCCGGGTGCTGGACGGCATGGGTGTGGAGTACAAGATTCTCTCGGACCGCACAGCCGACGTATTCGCCCAGCTCAACGTCTCCCAGCTGACCCTGGCCCTGGCCAAGGAGGACTGCGAGGTCCTCTCCATGCAGGAGCGGGACGAGAGCCTGGAGAGCTTCTTCATCAACCTGGTGGGAGGTGGCAGCGATGACTAACCTCCTGCGGGCCAATTTCTTCCGTTTGCGGAAAAACTTCCTCTTCTGGGGTACGCTGGCCCTCAACGCCGCCTTTGGCGCAGCCATGTGCGTGGCCCGCTTTCAGGAGCACCGGACTTACGGGTTTTTGGTTTCGCTGGACTCCGTGTTCTTCGGGTGGGCCATGTCCATCGGCCTCCTTTTATCCATTTTCATCCCCCTCTTTTTTGGCACGGAGTACAGCGACGGGGCGATCCGCAACAAGATGGTCCTTGGCCATAGCCGGGTATCCATCTATCTGGCCAACTTCCTCACCGGCTTCGCCGCGGCCCTGGCCTTCAACGCCGCCTATATGCTCGCCAGCGCCCTGGTGGGCATCCCCCTCATCGGCTGGCTGACGGCAGACACAGGCGCCGTCCTGCTCTGCACGGTGGGCGCCGTCGTGATGACCGCCGCCTACTGCGCGATTTTTACGCTGATCACCATGCTGTTGAGCCGGAAGGCGGCCGCGGCGGTCATGGCGATGACGGCGGTACTGCTGCTGTTCGTCGCCGCCGTATCGGTGAGCGAGCGCCTGAACGCCCCGCCGGAGATCGTGTTCTACTCCCTCTCCATAGACGGGGAGCCGCAGGGTCACCTGGAGCCCAATCCCCTGTATCTGGAGGGAGCGGCGCGGGCGGCATATGAATTTGTGTCCGACCTGCTGCCCACGGGACAGTCCAATCAGTACGCCAATCTGACGTTTGCACGGCCCGGACGGATGATGGCCCTATCAGGGGCGCTGACCGCCCTGTTCACCGGGGTGGGGGCGGCCGTCTTCCGGAGAAAGGACTTGAAGTAGAGATGGTCAACCTGCTGAGCGCCCATTTTTTCCGTCTCTGGCGAAGCCGGGCCTTCTGGGCGGCGATGGCGGTCATGGCCGCCGCCGGCGTGTTCGAGGTAACCGTTGGGTACCTCTCCGCCCGCAATCTGGGCGAGGCCCTGAGCCTGGACAGCCGCTACATCATCTTCGTACTGCTGTCCGGCATCGTCCTGGCCGCCTGGACCAGCCTCTTCCTCGGCGCGGAGCACAGCCAGGGCGGCCTGCGCCGCAAGCTGGCGGCGGGCCACACCCGGCAGGCGGTGTACGCCGCCGGTCTGCTGACCGCCATGGCGGCGGGGACGCTGCTGTGCCTGGGCTATATCGCCCCGGTGCTGGCCCTGGGCTTCCCCTTGCTGGGGAACTTTCACATGGGGGCTTGGGCGGTGTGGAGCTTTACCCTCCGGGCGGTGCTGATGACCGCCGCCCTGGCGGCGGTGTTCACCATGAGCGCCACCCTCTACGCCAACCGGGCGGCCTGCGCCGTTCTGAACCTGACTTTGGCCTACTTTCTGGTGTTTTTGGGGATTTTTCTCCACTCCCGGCTCTCCGAACCGGCGGTGACTCCGGCCTTCGAATATATCCTGAACGGCCGGATTGTGCTCCAGGAGGCCCAGGCCAACCCCGCCTACACCGGCGGATTGCGGCGGACCGTCTACGCCCTCCTCTTCGACCTCCCCGGCTGTCAGGCGGTCCAGCTGGCCGCCCACGCCGCAGAGCCCCTGTGGCGGCCTGCGGCGGCCAGCCTGGCGGTCATGGCGGCGAGTACGGCGGCGGGTCTGGCGGCCTTCCGGCGCAAGGATTTGAAATAGAAGGAGGAGCCCGCATGAACCGGCTTTTGAAAAGCGAACTGAGGAAGCTGACCCGGTCCCGCCCGCTGCCGGCCTGCCAGCTCCTCCGAAGGGCGAAGCTGACATAAAGAACTGTGAGGGATTGTGATGACGGACGTTCTCTGGGCGGCCCTGTGCGGCGCGCTGGCCGCTGCTGCGGCGCTTCTCATTGGAAAGGTAGTTCTCCTGCGCCGGTCGGCGGAGGAGATCCGGCGGCAGCTGGGCGAGCATCTGGAGACGGACACCAACACCCTCCTCTCCATCCCCAGCCGGGATAAGGCCATGTGCCGCCTGGCGGCGGATCTGAACGTCCAGCTGCGCCGCCTGCGCGGCCAGCGCCAGCAGTACCAGAGCGGCAACCTGGAGCTGAAGACGGCGGTGACCAACATCTCCCACGACCTGCGCACCCCCCTGACGGCCATCTTCGGCTACCTGGAGCTGCTGGAGGGGGAGCCGCAGACCGGGGAGGCCGCCCGGTATCTGGCGGTCATCCGGGACCGGGCGGAGATGCTCAGCGCCCTCACGGAGGAGCTGTTCCGCTACTCGGTGATCCTCTCCGGCGAGAGCGGCGGCCGGACGGAGGCGGTCGCCCTGGGGACCGTGCTGGAGGAGAGCCTGGCGGCCTTTTACACCGCCCTGCGGGAGGCGGGGATCACGCCGGCGGTCCGCATGCCCCCCGTCCGGGTGGTCCGCTCCCTGGACCGGGGGGCGCTGGCCCGCGTGTTCTCCAACCTGCTGGGCAACGCCGTCAAGTACAGCGGCGGCGATCTGGAGATCACCCTGACGGAGTCCGGGGTCATCACCTTCTCCAACACGGCGGCGGACCTGGGCGGCGTGGAGGCCGGGCGGCTCTTCGACCGCTTCTACACCGTGGAGGCCTCCCGCCAGTCCACCGGCCTGGGGCTGTCCATCGCCCGGACCCTGGTGGAGCAGATGGGCGGGACCATCACGGCCCAGTACAAGGGAGACAGGCTGTATATTCAGATAGTATTCCCGGAGTGTCAGAAAAATGGATAATATCTGAAATTTTCTGGAAATTTTTCTTGCAATGTGTTTATTTTTTTGGTATACTCAATGCATATCAAGTACCTGGCCATATAGAACACTTGCAGACAACAAGGGGCGCACAATGGGTGCGGCTCGAATTTTGGTTCAAGAAAGGAGCATGTTTTATGAAAAACTTTTTCGCGAGAGGGCTGTCCCTTTGCCTGATGTGCCTTTTTGCCATCGGTCTTTTGACAGTACCAGCCTCCGCAGTCGGGGAAACGGAAGACGCGGAGCTGCCGCCGTACACGGAGGACTCGCTGGCGGACATGTCTTGGTTTGAGGATGCTGCTGTAAAGGCCGCAGTCCTGGCAGTACAGCATGCCTATCAGGAGCAATGGGCGGAAGAAGCCGCCGCACAGGCCGGCGTCTGTAATAATCCAAACCATTCAAAAACGTATCAGTATGCATATTTATATATGTCCGGCACAGCATCCGGCCATACCAAGGTAACTATGAAGTATAAACTCTGCACTATCTGTGAAAGTTCGGAATTGGTAGAGGAAACTTCGACAAGGGAAGGCCACCAGTCCGTCACAATGAAGTATATGTCCTCCAACCACAGCGGGTCATATACCAAGCATACTCATACCTATGGCGGCACCTGTGCCTGTGGGTATACTATAACGCGATCTGTCTCTGCCGGCTGCACCGCCGGCGGCTGTGTGGATCCCTATAGCGTCACAGAGCCGTGAAATACTGAGTGCTGAAGGCCCCCCGCAGTTCTTTGACTGCGGGGGGCCTGTTTCACTTTTTCCGGTCACACCGCGGGGCGGAACGCCTGCGCCTCCTGCCGGCTCTCGTCCTGGCGGGGAGCGCCGCCAGGACGCGCCGCCTCCGGGGCCTCCCGGCGGCTGCCGGCGTTGGCCAGCATGAGCTTCAGGCGGTTCTCCTGGTTGACCCTGGTGGCCCCGGCGTCGTAGTCGATGGCCACAATGTTGATGTCGGGGTTTTTCGCCTTGATGGGCTTCATCATGCCCTTGCCGCAGATGTGGTTGGGCAGGCAGCCGAAGGGCTGGGTGCAGACGATGTTGTTGACCCCCTTGTCCGCCAGCTCCAGCATCTCCGCCGTCAGCAGCCACCCCTCCCCCATCTTCACCCCCATGCTGATGGTCCCCTGGACCAGGCTGATGGTGTGGGTAAAGAGGGTGGGCGGCGTAAAGCGGCCGTGGGAACGGATGGCCTCGATCATGTCCCGCTCCTTGTTCACCAGATAGCGGTAGGCGATTCTATAGGCAAGCTGCACCCGCTTCTGCATACCGTAGAGCTTGTGGTCCAGCAGGTTGTTGTATACGCAGTACAGGCAGAAATCCAGCAGGCCGGGTATGACCGCCTCGGCCCCCTCGTCCACCAGGAACTGCTCCAGGTTGTTGTTGCCCAGGGGGGAGTACTTCACAAAAATCTCCCCCACGATGCCCACCTTCACCTTCTCGGTCCGCTCCACGGGGATGGCGGCGAACTGGTCCAGAATGCGGCGGTAGTTGGCCTTTACCTGCCGGTAGCCAGCCCGGCCGGAGGTCATCTCCTCCGCCAGGCGCTCCGTCCAGCTGTCCGCCAGGGCCTGGGCGGCGCCCCGCTCGGTCTCGTAGGGCTTGCACTGGTTCACCAGGGTCATCAGCAGGTCCCCGTACAGCACGCCGTACATCATCTTCATCACCAGCGGCAGCGTCAGCCGGAAGCCGGGGTGCTTCTCCAGCCCCGCCAGGGACAGGGAGATGACGGGCACATGCCCCATTCCCGCCTTCTCCAGCGCCTTGCGCAGCAGATGGATGTAGTTGGACGCCCGGCACCCGCCCCCGGTCTGGAAGAGGATGAGGGCCACCCGGTCCGGGTCGTACCTGCCGCTCTGGAGGGCGTCGATGAACTGGCCGATCACCAGAATGGCGGGGTAGCAGGTGTCGTTATGGACATATTTGAGCCCCGTCTCCGCGATCCGGGGCCCGCTGGTCTCCAGCAGCTCCACCTTGTAGCCCGAGCGCTCCATCACCTTGCCGATGAGCTTGAAGTGCATGGGCAGCATATTGGGCACCAGGATGGTGTGGGTCTTTTTCATCTCCTCAGTGAAGACGACGTAGCCTTTTTCTTGGTCGGTCATAGGGTGGGTTCCTTTCGCTCAAAATCGGTCTCGCTTATTTTTTTGCGGCATGATACAAAAACTCTGTCTCTTCAGGTTCAGATTTTCCGTAATACACATCGATTGCGTCTGACTTGCACTCCAGAACATAATAGCCGAAAATTACTGTGTCATCGGAAAATACCTGTTCTGGATACTTTATGTATATCCGGTTGTTTTCTATGGTTTCTATATGGGAGGAATCAGCTAAAAATCGATAAGAATTTTCTGATTCATAATCGGAAATATCAAATCCACCGGCTGTCTTTTCAATCGTCAGTTTACCGACCCCATCCCCCGATGCATATTCATATTCTCCTATCAGATCTTCAAGAGCAAGCGGCGCGTCCTTCGCTGTCTGACCACATGCCGCAAGCATAAGCAGCACCACAAAAACTGCCGCCGCCATTGCCGCTTTCTTCACCTCTAACCCCCCTTCTCCTCCAGCGCCCCGATCAAACTCCTGAGCCGGATCTTCACCGCCCCCAGGTTGGTGATCTCGTCGATCTTAATCTGGGTATACAGCTTCCCGCTCTCCTCCAGGATGCGCCTTACTTCGTCCGTAGTGATGGCGTCCACCCCGCACCCGAAGCTCACCAGCTGCACCAGCTGCACGTCCGGGTTCTCGCAGGCGAACCGGGCCGCCCGGTAGAGCCGGGCGTGGTAGGTCCACTGGTTGAGCACATGGACCGGGACGCTGTCCGCCAGGTGGCAGACGCTGTCCTCGCTGACCACCACAAAGCCCAGGGAGGCGGCCAGCTTGTCGATGCCGTGGCCGATCTCCGGGTCGATGTGGTAGGGCCGCCCCGCCAGGATCATAATGCGCCTGCCGTGGGACCGGGCCCAGGCCACCGCCTCCTCGCCCTGCCTCCGGACGGCCAGCATGTGGCGCTCATAGGCGGCAAAGGCCGCGTCCACCGCCCTTCGGACCTCTTTTTTCGTCACATCGCGGAACACCGGCGACAGAGAGCCGTACAGCTCCTTCGTCAGCTCCTTCCGGTCGTTGATGTTCAGGAAGGGGTACAGGAAATGGGTCCGCTCCAGATCGTCCATATTCCCGTGGAGCAGCTCGGCGTAGTAGGCCACCACCGGGCAGTTGTAGTGGTTGTCGCTCCCCCGCTCGTCCACGTTGTAGGTAAGGCAGGGGTAGAAGATGGCGTCCACCCCCCGCTCCAGCAGCGTCTCCATGTGCCCGTGCATGATCTTGGCGGGATAGCAGGCGGTGTCGGAGGGGATGGAAAACTGCCCCTTCTCATACATACGCCGGGAGGACAGCCCCGAGACCTCCACCCGGAAGCCCATCGCCCCAAAAAACGCGTGCCACAGGGGCAGCAGCTCGTACATCCCCAAAGCCAGGGGCAGCCCCACGCTCCCCCGGAGCTCCGCCCCCGGCTCCAGCCCCGTCAGCGCGTCCCGCTTCCAGGCATAGAGGTTGGGCAGCTCCTCCGCGCCGGCCAGCCCCAGCCCCTTCTGGCACTGGTTGCCGGAGATATACTTCTTCTGATCGCCGCCGAAGCTGTTGACGGTCAGGCGGCAGTGGTTGGCGCAGCCTTGGCAGGTGGCGGCCTTGGCGGTGTGGGCAAAGTGCCGGAGCTTTTCCGGGGAAATCAGGCCGCTCTCCCTCAGGTCCATGGCGTACAGCGCCGCGCCGTAGGCTCCCATGAGACCGGCGATGGCGGGGCGGATCACCTCTTTGCCCAGCTCCATCTCAAAGGCCCGGAGGACGGCGTCGTTGTAGAAGGTGCCCCCCTGGACCACCACGTGCTCCCCCAGCTCGTCGGCGCTGCCGGCCCGGATGACCTTGTAGACGGCGTTTTTCACCACGCTGACCGAGAGGCCCGCGGAGATGTCCTCCACCGTGGCCCCGTCCTTCTGGGACTGCTTGACGGAGGAGTTCATAAACACGGTGCACCGGCTGCCCAGGTTCACGGGGGCCTCCGCGTGGAGCCCTTTCTCCGCGAAGGCGGCCACATCGAAGCCCATGGACCTGGCGAAGGTCTCGATAAAGGACCCGCAGCCCGAGGAGCAGGCCTCGTTGAGCATAATGGAGTCGATGGCCCCGTTTTTGATCTTAAAGCACTTGATGTCCTGGCCGCCGATGTCCAGGATGAAATCCACCTCGGGGCAGAAGTGCTTGGCGGCGGTGTAGTGGGCGATGGTCTCCACCACCCCTCTGTCCACGCCGAAAGCGGCCCGGATAAGCTCCTCGCCGTAGCCCGTCACCGCGCTGCCCCGGATGACCACCCGGTCCCCGCACAGCCCGTAGATCGTCTCCAGCTGCTCCCGGACGATCTCCACCGGGTTGCCCCGGTTGGAGCTGTAGTATGTATAGAGCAGCTCCCCCTTCTCCCCCAGGAGCGCCGCCTTGGTGGTGGTGCTGCCGCAGTCGATGCCCAGCCAGGCGCTGCCGGCGTAGTCCGGCAGCGACCCCTCCGCCACGGCGGCGGCGGCGTGGCGGGCCCGGAAGGCGTCATACTCCGCCTCCGAGGCAAACAGGGGCGGCAGCAGATTCTCCTCCGAGCGGACGCAGGCGCTGTGGGCGATCTTCTCCCGCAGCTGGTCCATGGTGCAGCTCACGCCGGACGCCCTGGCGTACAGCGCCGCCCCCATGGCCACGGCAAAGCGGCCGTACTCCGGGAACACCGCCTGCCCGTCGTCCAGCTTCAGCGTCTCCTGAAATCGCCGCCGCAGCCCCTTGCAGTAGTAGAGGGGCCCGCCCAGAAAGAGCACCTTGCCGGTAATCCGCCGGCCCTGGGCCAGGCCGGCAATGGTCTGGTTTACCACCGCCTGATAGATGCTGGCGGCCACGTCGGCGTGCTTGGCCCCCTGGTTGAGGAGGGGCTGGATGTCCGTCTTGGCGAACACGCCGCACCGGGAGGCGATGGGGTAGAGCCGGGTGCTCTCCAGGCTCAGCGCGTCCAGCTCGTCGGCGGTGACGTTGAGCAGGGTGGCCATCTGATCGATAAAGGCCCCGGTGCCCCCGGCGCAGGAGCCGTTCATCCGCTCATCGATACCGCCGTCGAAAAAGATGATCTTGGCGTCCTCGCCCCCCAGCTCGATGACGGCGCTGGCGTCCGGCTCCAGGGCGCGCACCACCTCGCCGGTGGCGAACACCTCCTGAACGAAGCTCACCCCGGCCCCCTCCGCCAGCCCCAGCCCGGCGGAGCCGGAGATGGCGGCGGTAAGGAGCCGGCCCCCCGCATAGGGCGCGGCCTGCTCCAGCAGCTCCAGGGTCTTCTGGCGCACCTGGGAGAAGTGGCGCTGGTATTTCTCGTAGATGATCCGTCCATCCTCCACCAAAACCACCTTGGCGGTGGTGGAGCCGATGTCGATGCCAAGGGTCAGTTCGGTCTGCTTCATATGTTCACTCCATGCCCCGCCGCTCTCCCGCAGGGGGGGCGCATCAATTTCCTTGGCATTATAGCACAAATGCAGCGATTTGTTTATGGACAATCTGTTAAATATGTGTTAAGGATTCGCGGAAAAATTGCGGAAAGTTCCACATAAGATCTCCATAAAGCGGCAAAACGCGCCTGGAAACCGGCGGTTCCGGTTCCCAGGCGCGCGCAGCGGCGATGCCCGCCGCACCCATCTTCATAAAACGCATCGTCCCGTCATCGGGCGAAAATCCAGGCTTCGCAGCGGCTTCCGTCCCGCGCTCACCGCTCCTTCCGCTCCCTTTTCTCCCGGGAGGCGGGATCAGCTCTCATCCACCTGCCGGATGACGTCGATGATGGTGTTGTTCCGGTACATGACCACCCCCACCACGCGATCCGTGTAGCGGATGGGGTCCGGCCGGCCCACCAGGGCCAGCGCCTTGTCCCGAAGCTCCTCAATGGTGTAGACCTTGATGCCGGCCCTTCTCAGCTTCCGCTCCACCTCGGGGCGGCGGGGATTGACCGCCACGCCCTGATCGGTGACCACCACATCCACCGTGCCGCCGGGCGTGACCACGGTGTTGACCCGGTCAATGACGCAGGGGATGCGCCCCCTGGTCAGGGGGGCCACCACGATGGAGAGGCTGGCCCCCGCCGCCGTGTCGGGGTGGCCGCCGATGGCCCCCCGGATGACCCCGTCGGACCCCGTGAGGACGTTGACGTTGAAATCCGTGTCGATCTCCAAAGCGGAGAGGATCACGAAGTCCAGCTGATCCACCGCCGCCGCCGAGAGGAAGCTGGCGTAGTAGGTGGCGCTGATCTGGTGGTGGAAGCGGTTGTTCTTCAGGCTCATAGCCGCGTCCAGATCGAAGCTCTGCACGTCCAGGACGCGGTCAATGAGCCCCTCCTCGTGCATGGCGGCGATCTGCCCGGTGATGCCCCCCAGAGCGAAGCGGCAGCGGATGTTCCGCTCCAGCATCATCTCCCGGAGGAACCGGGCGGCGGCCAGGGACGCGCCGCCGGAGCCCATCTGCATGGAGAAGCCGTCGTAGAAGTATCCCGCCGCGTCGATGACCTGGGCGGCGGTCTGGGCGATAAGCAGCTCCTTGGGGTTTTTGGTATAGCGGGTAGCCCCGCTCATAATGCCCTTGGGGTCGCCGATGTCGTCCACCACCACGATGTAGTCCACGTTGTCCTCCGGGATGGCCCAGGGGGCGTTGGGGTAGCGCACCAGGTGGTTGGTGAGGACCACCACCTTGTCGGCGTATTCCGCGTCGGTGCGGGCGTAGCCCATGGAGCCGCAGGCCATGTGTTCGTCGTCCCGGCTGTAGCCGTTGGCGTTGCCGTAGGGGTCGCAGGAGGGGGCCCCCAGGAAGGCCACGTCGATGTGGAGCTCCCCGCTGCGGATGGCGGCGGCCCGGCCGCCGTGGCTTCGGAAGACCACCGGGCAGTCCATGAGCCCCCGGGAGATCTCCTCCGCCAGCTCCCCCCGGAGGCCGCTGGTCTCAATGTGGGTAATGACGCCGCTTTTGATGTGCCGGATGAGGGGCGCATGGACGGCGGCCAGGGAGCTGGCGGCCAGCGTCAGGTTTTTCAGGCCCATCTCCGCCAGCTTCTCCACCACCTGGTTCACCACGTGGTCCCCGCCCCGGAAGTGGTGGTGGAAGGAGATGGTCATGCCGTCCTTCAGTCCCGCGGCCCGGATGGCGTCCTCCAGGGAGGGGAGGATCTTGTTCTCGCGGGAGGAGCGCTCCAGGAAGTTCTCCGTGTGCTTCTCCGGCGTCCCGGAGAAGGCGCCCCGGTGGGCGATCTCCTCCAGATGGGGAATCTGCGTCAGCAGCTGTGCGTCCATGGCCTATTCCTCCTCTTCCACTGTGTTATCCGCCTCGAACAGCTCGATAAGCCGCTGGGCCCGGATCACCACGGGCTTGTCGATCATCTTGCCGTTGAGGCTGGCCACGCCGCTGCCCCGGGCGTTGGCCTCGGCGATGGCCTCCATGACGGCGTAGGCCTTCTTCAGGTCGCGCTCGCTGGGCCGGAGGGCCTTGTGGAGCATGCCGATCTGCCGGGGGTTGATGACCGATTTGCCGTCAAAGCCCAGCTTGCGGATCAGCTCCACCTCCGCCAGGAAGCCCTCCTCGTTGTTCACGTCGGAGTAGACCGTATCCAGGGCGGCGATACCGGCGGAGCGGGCGGCGTTGAGAATCATGCTGCGGGCGAAGAGCAGCTCCGTGCCGTCGGAGCGGGTGGTCTTCAGGTCGGTGACGTAGTCCTCCGCCCCCAGGGCCAGGCCGATGAGCCGGCTGCTGGCGTGGGCGATGGCCCGGGCGTCCAGCACGCCGTTGGCGGTCTCGATGGCGGCCATCATGCCGGTGGCCCCCACGGGGATGCCGTGGGCAGCCTCGATGCGGGCGATCTCCCGCTCGCAGTCCACCACGTCCTGGGCGCTGTCGGTCTTGGGCAGGCGCACCACGTGGACCCCGGCGGGGATGATGGCCTCCAGGTCCCGGATCCCCAGGCCGCTGGAGAGGTCGTTGATGCGGACCACGATCTCCTTTTTGCCGAAATCCAGGGTCTTCAGGGCGTTGTGCACCAGGAAGCGGGCCGTGTCCTTCTCGGTGTAGGCCACGGAGTCCTCCAGATCAAACATGATGCTGTCCGCGCCGTAGATGCGGGCGTCCACAATCATGCCGGGGTTGTTGCCGGGGACGAACATCATGCTCCGGCGGAGCCGGTCCTTCACATAGCGCCTCTCCATCACGTCTCCCCCCACTGCTCATTCTCCCGCTGGGCCGCCCGGAAAGCGGCGGCGCTCACCCGGGCCCGGACGGTGCAGTCCAGCGCCCCCCGGTCCACGGCCTGGACGTCGGCGTGCTCCACCCCCAGCTCCCCCAGGGTCTCACGGATGACGGCCTCGATCTGGCGGCCGAACTGCTGCATGACATTGCTGGTCAGATCCAGGGTGATGCCGCCGGACTCCCTGGGATCGATGGTGACCATGATGTCCCCGGACTCCATGGTCCCGGCGGCGGCGGTTTTGATCAGTTCCATATCAGCACCTTCTTATCCGCAAATCAAATTACGCCAGCTTCTGCGCCAGCCGCTGGGCGATGGCGTCCAAAAACTCCTCGCTGCTGACGGCCCTGGCCTCGAAGCCCGGCTCCACCAGCCCCACCAGGTCCTTGGTCATAATACCCGCGTTGAGCGTGTCGAAGCAGGCCTCCTCCAGCTTGCCGGCGAAGTCCGCCAGATCGGTGAGCCCGTCCAGCTCCCCCCGCTTGCGCAGGGCCCCGGACCAGGCGAAAATGGTGGCCATGGAGTTGGTGGAGGTCTTCTCCCCTGCCAAGTGCTTGTAGTAGTGCTTGGTCACGGTTCCGTGGGCGGCCTCGAACTCGGTGGTGCCGTCGGGGGCCACCAGCACGCTGGTCATCATGGCCAGGGAGCCGAAGGCGGTGGAGACCATGTCGCTCATCACGTCGCCGTCGTAGTTCTTGCAGGCCCAGATGTACCCGCCCTCGCTGCGGATGACCCGGGCCACCGCGTCGTCGATGAGGGTGTAGAAGTAGGTGATTCCCAGCTCCTCAAACCTGGCCCTGTAGCCCTCGAACTCCTCCTCGAAGATCTTCTTGAACTCCCCGTCGTAGACCTTGGCGATGGTGTCCTTGGTGGAGAACCAGAGGTCCTGCTTTGTGTCGACGGCGTACTGGAAGCAGGAGCGGGCGAAGGAGCGGATGGATTTGTCCTTGTTGTGAGCCCCCTGCCAGACGGTGGGGCCGTCGGTCTTCTGGACGGTGACGGTCTTCTCCTCCGCGCCGTCGTCGCTTTTGAAGGTCATGGTGCAGGTACCGGCCTTCTCGGTGACGAAGTCCACGCTCTTATAGACGTCGCCGTAGGCGTGACGGGCGATGGTGATAGGCTTCTTCCAGTTTTTCACCACCGGCTTGATGGCGTCGATGCAGATGGGCGTGCGGAAGACGGTGCCGTCCAGGATGGAGCGGATGGTGCCGTTGGGGCTCTTCCACATCTCGGTGAGCTGGGGGTACTCCTCCATGCGCTGCTTGTTGGGTGTAATGGTGGCGCACTTGACAGCCACGCCGTACTTTTTAGTCGCGTTGGCAGCGTCCACAGTGACCTGGTCCCTGGTCTCGTTGCGGTGCAGCAGGCCCAGGTCGTAGTACTCGCTCTTCAGCTCCACAAAGGGCGCAATGAGCTTATCCTTGATCATCGCCCAGAGGATGCGGGTCATCTCGTCGCCGTCCATCTCCACGATGGGGGTGGTCATTTTGATTTTTTCCATGGGGATCTCCTTCTTTCCGTGTGATGATTTTTAGGAGCGGGGTGCAGGGATGCGATGGATGGACAGGTGCTTGCCGCCCGCCGTGGTGCGCTCCCAGAGGGTCTCCAGCCCCTCCAGCAGCGCGGTACGCTCCGGCCTGCCGCAGGGACGGAAGAGCATCCCGGCCCGGTCCGTGGCCTGGGTGTAGAGGAAGCTGCCGTCGGGCAGGACCTCGTGCTCCAGGGAAACATCCTCCTCCTCCGGGGTGTCGAAGCTCACCAGCAGCAGCCCGCCGGGCTTTACGATGCGGCGCAGCTCCGCCAGGGCCCTTTGGGCGTCCGCCTCGGTCAGGTGGTCCAGCACCGAGGCGGCGACGGCGGCGTCGAAACGTCCGTCGGGGTAGCCGGTGTCCAGGAGGCTGGCGGTCTTCACCTCCGCCGCCAGGCCCAGGCGGGCGAGGCCCTGCCTTGTCAGCTCCGCCGCCGTGGGGGAGATGTCGAAGGCGCTGACGGAAAACCCCTTGGCGGCCAGGGCCAGGGTGTAGGCCCCAAAGCCGCAGGCCCCGTCGCAGACGGTCTCCACGCCGTGGGCGCGGAAGAGCCCCGCGATGTCGCCGCAGGAGCGGGACCAGGCCTCCTGACAGGCGGGGAACTGGGCCGGGTCCTCCGCAGCCCAGCTGGATTCCCAGTAGAGATCAGCCCCTGCCATACCCGGCGGCGTAGTAGTTCATGAGGCAGCCCTCCTGGAGGATCAGCCGCTCGTCGGCGGTGAGCCCCGCGCACTTGAGGGCCAGCTCGCAGACGCTGCCGTCCGCCCGGATGACCTTGGCGGTCATGTCCTCCACGCCCTCGGCGATGGCCTTCCTCACGCCGGGGACATACACCCAGTCGCCGTCGGCATAGGGGAACTCTGCGGAGGCGTCCATGGTGAAGGGCACGATGCCCCAGTTGATGCAGTTGGAGCGGTAGCGCTTGGTGGCGTACTCGTAACAGATGTTGGCGAAGCCCCCCAGCACCTTCTGGCAGGAGGCGGCCTGCTCCCGGGCGGAGCCGTCGCCGGGCTTGTTGGCGAAGACGCAGGAGCCCACGGTGGTCCGGGCCGCGTCGCCGCCCACCTTGGCGAGCACCTCCGCCACCTCGGCGGGCGTCTGGCCCTGCTCCCTGGCCTCCTCCAGGGCGCGGACAGCCTTGGAGCGGCCCACGTACTCCGGCACCCGGCGGCTCAGGGCGAACTCGCTGAGGCCGATGGGGTTGGACCGGTAGGAGCTGGTCTCGCCGGAGGGGATGAGCTCGTCGGTGGTGGTGACGGGGTCGTGAATGACCGCGCACAGGCGCACCAGCAGATCCTCCTCCAGCTTGGGCATCCTCGGCCAGTCCTTGATATTGGGGCCGTAGCGGAGCTCGGCAGAGGGATCGGCCTTGCCGAAGCCCTCGTAGCAGCGCTTGGCATAGACGGAGCCGTCGTAATGGTAGGTCAGCTCCTCGGCGGTGGGCAGGTCGTAGTCGATGTCGGTGGCGGCGGTGAGCACGCCCCCGTTCCGGGCGGTGGCGGCGATGGACCGGGCGTCCATCAGGGCCACGGCGGCGATCTGGCCGCTGCCGGGCTTGCTCCCCTCCCGGTTGGCGAAGTTCCGGGTGGCGTGGCGGATAGAGAGGGTGTTGTTGGCCGGGGTGTCCCCCGCGCCGAAGCAGGGGCCGCAGAAAGCCGTCTTCATAACGGCTCCGGTCTCCAGGATCGTCGCCGCGCAGCCGTTCTTCACCAGCTCCATGTAGACAGGCATGGAGGCCGGGTACACGCTCAGGGTAAAGCTGTCAGAGCCGATGGAGCTGCCCTTCAGGATGTCCGCCGCGGCGCAGATGTTCTCGAAGCCGCCGCCCGCGCAGCCTGCGATAATGCCCTGCTCCACCGTGAACTTCCCGTCCCTCACCTTGTCCTTCAGAGAAAACCGCAGAGGCGACCCGTCCGGGCCCTTTGCGCCGTCCAGGCTCACCAAAGCGCGTTTCTCCGTCTCCTCCAGGATGTCCATGAGATTGGCGTTCAGCTCCTCGATGGTGTAGGTATTGCTGGGATGGAAAGGCATGGCGATCATGGGGCGCACTTTGGACAGATCCACCTGGATCATGCCGTCATAATAGGCCACTTCCCCGGGAGCCAGCTTCCTGTAGTCGCCTTTGCGCCCGTGGATTTCATAGAAGTTCTCAATCTCCTCGTCTGTCTCCCAGATTGACGACAGGCACGTAGTCTCCGTGGTCATCACGTCGATGCCGATGCGGAAGTCCGCGCTCAAGGATGCCACGCCGGGGCCTACGAACTCCATGACCTTGTTCTTCACATAGCCGTTCCCGAACACGGCGCCGATGATGGCCAGGGCCACGTCCTGAGGGCCCACGCCCTTCACGGGCTCTCCCGTCAGGTACACGCCCACCACCTGGGGCCTGCCTATATCATAGGTCTGGTTCAGCAACTGCTTCACCAGCTCCGGGCCGCCCTCGCCCACGGCCATGCAGCCGTAGGCCCCGTACCGCGTATGGGAGTCGGAGCCGAGGATCATCTTGCCGGGGGCGGCGTACCGCTCCCGCATATAGGAGTGGATGACGGCCTGGTGGGCGGGGACGAACTCGCC
>CAJTOM010000059.1 GCA_910577915.1 uncultured Oscillospiraceae bacterium | reverse complement strand
TTACTTTTTGTTCGCACAAAAAGTAACCGCAGGGCGTGGGGGCGCGTAGCCCCCACAAGTGGTAGGGCTGCACCGCAGCCCCCCTCGCACCCGGAGGGCGCGCCGCTCCCGCCCTATTTCTGATTCTTCCTCAGGAACTCCTCCGCCAGCGCCGCATACGCTTCGCTCCCCCTGGAAGTCCTGTCATACGCGTTGATCGGCTTCCCATGGCTGGGCGCCTCGCTGAGGCGCACGTTCCGGGGAATCACCGTAGCATATACCTTTCCGGGGAAGTACCGCTTGACCTCCTCCGCCACCTGGATGGCCAAATTGGTCCGGCTGTCGAACATGGTCATCAGCACCCCCTCCAGCTCCAGCTGGGGATTGAGACTGCGCCGCACCGCCCGGATGGTGTAAACCAGATCGCTCAGTCCCTCCAGGGCAAAGTACTCGCTCTGCACCGGCACCAGGGCGCTGTCTGCGGCGCACAGGCCGTTCAGGGTCAGCAGCTCCAGGGAGGGGGGGCAGTCGATAAAGATGTAGTCGTAGGAGGGGCTCAGCTTCTCCAGGGCCCGCCGCAGCAGGTGTTCCCGGTCATCGATACTTACCATCTCCACCCCCGCCCCCGCCAGGGCCTTGGAGGAGGGGAGGACGTCTCCGTACCGGGTGGAGACCACCCGCCTGGCGGGCTCAACCTCGTTGAGCAGTACATCATAGATGCCCTTGGACAGGGATTTATCCACACCCATGCCGGAGGTGGCGTTGGCCTGGGGATCAAAGTCGCACAGCAGCACCTTCAGCCCCTTTTCCCGCAGAGCGGCGGTCAAACTGACGCAGGTAGTGGTCTTACCCACACCGCCCTTCTGATTGACGACAGTCACGATCTTGCCCAAGGCACACCTCCGCCCCAGGGGCACAGCGCCCCAGTTTTTAGCTTATTTTCTAGTATAGCACAAAACTTCCGTATTTCAACACCAATCGGAAAATTTTTTCGCTTTTTTGATGGAATTTCGTCCAAAAGCCCCGGCCGTCCGGCACGCTCCCCGGTATTTCAAAAATGTTTCACGTGAAACAATGGAAAAATCGCCGTCCCAAAGGCGGCGGTATTTTGCGGGTTGCACCAACCGGAATGCACGCTCAGATCACATCGTGGGAGAGTATCTCAAATTCCAGGGGATCGTCCAGCTTCACAAATTCCGCTATCAGGTCCAAGCCCATGTAGTCCTCCTCCTTGCCGCCCTCGTCGCCGGTGAGGCGGAGATGAAGCAGGATTCGATAATACCGGGTGATCTCCGGGCTGTCCAGGGGAAGCCACTCCGCCACCCACTCTTTGCCGTTGTGATACTTGTGCCGCAGCCGCCCATCCTTCATCTGGTAGGGCCGGTGTTTCTTGTCCCGATGGACATAGCCATAGGACACATCTCCCACATAATAGTTCCCCGTGAGGGATCGGATGTCGGGGAAGGAGTCCACCTCAGACATGAGATCGTCGCTTTTGGGGTTCAGGTAGTTTCGCCAGACGATCTCTTCAGCCAAGGACAGCATCTCCTCCCAGCGGGCGGCCATCGCTCGATACTCCTCCATAGTGACGCCGTCATCCACGTCAATGCGAGGCTTCATCTTGTCCTCCCAGGTGATGTAGGTATTTTCCGTGTTCTCCTTTTCAAAGATAATCTGATGGGGACGAACGCCCATCTTCTGACGGTGAAAAGACTTCCATAATTTCATAGGGAAGCGGCCTCCCTCTGTATTAAATCGGAGCAATTGTGATTTTCTTCATTATAAAGCAATTCCCGTCCAAAAGCAACTTCCTTTCAGCGAGTATATCCATCCCACAGCAGGGAGGGGGAGGTGAAACCGGCGTACAACGCAGTTGACATTCCGCCAGCCGCCCCGGACTTTGGTTCTTCCTTGTTTGATTCGCGCAGGCACCCGCTTTGCGGGAAGCAGAACAGATCACCGGCGGGCGGCCGGATAAAAAGTTTCACGTGAAACAATCAGCTATTTCAAAATGCCGGTTTGTTTCACGTGAAACATTCTCATATTTTGTAACCTGCTTTTATAGGCGAGGGAGCCTGCCGCCCTGCTAAGACAATAATCCCTGGAGCACTTGGCGCATGATTCAGATGCTTTAACGCGGCAGGGCGGCAAAGGACGCGCTCAGACTCATACAACGTCTGTGCATACAGCTTCTTACTTCCGCGCGGTTACCAGCACGCCGCTGATTCCTGGCAGAGAAATTTCCACCTTTCCGGACTGCACCGCCAGCTCCCGGCCGGTGAGGGCGTCCATAGCCCGGCCCGCCGGCCAGTCCAGGGTGAGGCGGGCATCCGCCTCGCCGGCGTTCAGGGCGGCGATCACAGTTTCACCCCGCTGGTCTCTGGCAAAGGCCAACAGAGGACCCTGGGCCCAGAGCCAATGCAGAGATCCGGACTGGAGGGGGGCCAGGCCGCGCCGCAGGCGGCCCAGAAGGGCGTAGTACCACTGAAGCTCCCGGTCCTCCCGGCCCCAGGGGAAGGTTCCCCGATTCATGGGGTCCTCCCACCCCTCCATACCCGCCTCGTCCCCGTAAAAAACGGTGGGGGAACCGGGAAAGGCGTAGAGCAGCAGAGCTCCCAGGCGGAGGCGGCGGAGACCCAGCGCCCGCTGGTCCGGGGACATGGAGAAGGCTGCCCTGGCCCGGCGGTCCTCGGGCCGGTCACCGCCGCAGCCCAGGAGGGTCAGGGCCCGGGGGGTGTCGTGGGTGTCCAGCATGTTCATGGCGCTGTAGAAGGCGGGGGCGGGGTAGTTCTCCCGGAGGGTCTCCATGGCCTCCCGGAAGTCCTGGGCGGCGTAGGGCGCGCCCTCCTCATCCCGGCCCAGCAGGTAGGCCAGGGCAGCCAGCCGGAAGGGGTAGTTCATCAGGCCGTGGGTCTCCCGGCCCAGGAGATACCTGCGGCGCTGGCCGTAGGCGATCTTGGTGCTGCCGTCCTCCCAGACCTCGCCCAGGAGGAAGCTGTCCGGCTTCTCCTCCATCATGGCCCGGCGAATCTCGGCAATAAAGACGTCAGGCAGCTCGTCGGCCACATCCAAACGCCAGGCGTCCGCCCCGGAGCGCAGCCAGCGGCGGACAATGGAGTCCCGGTCCCGGACGATGTAGTCCAGATAGGTCGGGTGCATCTCGTTAACAGCAGGGAGGGTGGAGATGCCCCACCACGCCTCGTACTCCTCCGGCCAGCGCCGGAAGGTATACCAGGGGAAATAGGGGCTGTCCTGGCTCTGGGCCGCGCCGGGGGCGGGATAACAGCCCTGAGCGTTGAAGTAACGGCTGTCGCTGCCGGTGTGGTTGAAGACGCCGTCCAGCATCACCCGGATATTCCGGGCCTTCGCGTGGGCGCAGAGACGGCGGAAGTCCTCCTCCGTGCCCAGCATGGGGTCGATGCGCTCATAGTCGGCGGTGTTGTAGCGGTGGTTGCTGGCGGACTCGAAGACGGGGCAGAGGTAGAGCGTGGAAACCCCCAGACGCTCCAAGTAGTCCAGGCCCTCCTCGATCCCCGCCAGAGTGCCGCCGTAGAAGTCGCAGCTGGGGTTGTCCCCCTGGTCCTCGGGCAGGGTCAGGGGGTCCTCCCAGTTTTGGCGGAGCTCCCGGCGGCCCACCAGGCCGTCAAGGTCCGGCAGGAGGCCGGCCCGGCGGAAGCGATCCGGGAAAATCTGGTAGGTCACGCCGCGGCCAAACCAATCCGGCGTGGGCAAGGAGTCGTCGTAGACCGTCTGCTGCCAGGGGAGGCCGTCCCGGTCCAGGAGGAGGGTGCTGCCGTCCTGCCGGGTGAGGCGGAAGGTATACCAGAGGAGATCCGGCTGGGAAGGGGCGGCATAGGTGATGGTGAAAAGGGCGCAGTCCCCGGCAACACCGGCGGGAACCATGGGAAGCTCCCGGCGCTCTCCGGCAAACTCCAGATGCAGCAGGAGCGCGGCGGAGACAAAGCCCTCCGCCAGATTAGGGCGGAGGGTGAGGGTAATATTTGTCGCGCAGGGGACCGCCCCGAAGGGCGCTTTGCAGAGGGGGTCGCGGGAGTCGAAGGCAAATGTTTCCATAGGCAGAGCCTCTCCTTGAGAAAATAGAATTGACAATGTTTCACGTGAAACATTTTGAAAGCCAGTACAACTAAGCTGCACGGTTGGCGGGGCGGACCGGCAATGGAGCCGGTCAGGGGAGGAGGGTTCCCTCGGGGGTGAGGAGTACGCCCACGTCGCCGGGGGAGAAGTAGGCGTTGAGAATGTCCACAGCGGTGGAGGCCAGGGCCGCGCCGGCCTTACCGCGCTCAATGACGATGGCCACCGCCACCTCGGGCTCGTCGAAGGGAGCGAAGCAGACAAATACGCCGTCGGCCACCGCGTCGCCGGTCTGGGCGCTGCCGGTCTTGGCGCCGGCGGTGACCACGCAGCGGGCAAACTGGGCTCCCACGCTGCCGGTGGAGGCCAGATCGCCCATGCCCTTCTTGACGGCGGCCAGGTTGGCCTCGTCCAGCTCCAGCTGGGAGAGGAGCTGGGGCTCAGGGCTGTAGAGCACCCCGCTGCCGTCGTAGGCGGTGACGTCCTTGAGAAGATGGGCCCCGTAGCGCTCCCCGCCCCGGACCAGGGTGGCAATGTAGTTGGCCAGCTGGAGGGGCGTAAAGAGCATATTGGCCTGGCCGAAGCCCGCCCAGGGGGCCTGATCCTCGCCGGGCTTGTTGGCGGGCAGGGTCCCCACCCGCTCCGTCAGCTCGATGCCCGTGGGCTGGCCCAAGCCGAAGGCGGCGGAGAACTCGTTGAGCCGGTCCATGCCCAGGGAGTAGCCCATCTGAGCGAAAAAGTAGTTGCAGGAGACGGTGATGGCCTGGCTGACGTTGATGCGGCCGTGACGGCCACGGGAGGAGTTGTACAGCCAGCAGTTGGCGTAGCTGTTGGGATCTCCGGGGTAGGTCCAGGAGCCCAGGGCATTGATTTTGGCGGCGGGGGTGATGATGCCGCTCTCCAGGGCGGCCACGGCGGTGAGGGGCTTGAAGGTGGAGCCGGGGGCGTAGGCCCCGCTGATGGCCCGGTTGGTGTAGGGAGAGGCGGGGTTCTGGGAGAGAACGGGGTAGTCCTCGCCGTAGGTACGCTGGCTGAAGGTGGGGTAGGTGGCCAGGGCCAGGACCTCGCTGTCCTTCACGCTGACCACCGCCGCCGCCGCGCCCCGGAGGGCGTCCTCGTCCTCGGCGTTCATGGCCTCCACCGACTGGGTGAGAATGGCCTCCACCTGGGCCTGGAAATCGATGTCGATGGTGAGGGCCACGGTGCCGCCGGGCTCGGGCTCGATGGAGTAGATCTCGCTGGTGATCTTCCCCTCCTGATTGGTGGTGATCAGGCGGGTGCCGTCCCGGCCCGCCAGATAGGTCTCGAAGGCCTTCTCCACCCCGTCCTTGCCCACCTTGTCGTCCCGGTAGTAGTAGCGGTAGGCGGAGGCGTCGCCGCCGGACTCCCGGGCCTCGCTGTAGGGGGCGTTGAGGGCGGCCCGCTCCTCCTCGTCGTAGAT
The DNA here is from genome assembly GCA_910577915.1 of uncultured Oscillospiraceae bacterium. Lineage (GTDB taxonomy): Bacteria > Bacillota > Clostridia > Oscillospirales > Oscillospiraceae > Pelethomonas. Next base: position 10,371 of record CAJTOM010000059.1, on the reverse strand, counting down.
GGGGCCCACCCGGCCCAGGATGTGGGCAGCGGAGTCGGTGTGATACTGCCGGTCCGCCCGACTGCCCACCACCGCGCCATGGAAGGCGCCGTCGTTGAGGACGGAGATCATTTCCACGGAAATGTCTTCGGCGAACTGGTAGGGAACGGTGACCACCATACCGCCGGAGGCGGTGCGCAGCTCCCGCAGGCGCAGCTCGTAGAGCACCCCCAGGACCTGCCGGGCCTGGAGGCCGGTGAAGTCGGAGGGGATGGAGAAGTCGGCGCGCATGAGCTCCAGGAGGTGGCTGGCGGTGAGGATGGAGGAGGTCTCCAGGTGGTAGCGCTCCAGAAGGGCGGCGCTCATAAGGGGGTAGGAGGAGGCGGCGGTGAGTTCGGTATCGGACCACCTGCGGTCGGCGAGGTAGCTCTGAAACCGGGCGCGCTGGGTGGAGGCGGCCTCCGTGAAGGTGTAACGGAAGGGGGGGCTCTGGGAGAGAGGGAGGCCGTCGGTCCACTCCACGCCATACTCCCGGCAGAGGTCGGTGAGCCGCAGCAGGGCGCGGGCCACGGCCTCGCCGTGGGACATGCCGGGCGTATCGGGGACCAGGGAGGGATCGAAGGAGACGGTGTAAATCTCTCTGTTGGAGACCAGGACCTTCCCATTGCGGTCGGTGATGATCCCCCGGAAGGTCTCCACCGTCTGGGTGGTGGTCACCTGGGTGGTGGAGCGGGCCAGATACTCGCTGCCGTTGATGATCTGCGCTTCATAGAGAATGCCCGCAAAACAGGCGAGACAGAGGAGAAACAGCCCAATCAAAAGGTTGGACCGGCGGTGAAATTGCTTTTCGTCCGGCATGGGGGGTCCTTTCTTCGCCGCCCGACCGGCGGCGAGGGGTGGATTCTTCTATTCGGAAGCTTATGGGGGCTGCGCGCCCCCACGCCCTCGGGGCCGTCATTCGGGCTTTGGCCGAATGACCGGCCCGGCGGCCACAGGCCGCCCAGTTACTTTTTGTGCAAACAAAAAGTAACCAAAAAGTTGCCAAAACCAAGGGTTTTGGATTCCTCATGTGTTGATTTTGTTTTGCGCCCGAGGCTAAGTCTGACCTGTCTAAATCGGTACCGACCGCTTACCTGGACTTTTGCTTCTATTCGGGAGTGTTCTTAGGGTAGTGCCAATACCTGGGGGAACAGACTGCGGTGCCTCTCTGACATGCGCCGCAGGAAGGGGTACGGACTCCTTTTTAAGGATTTAGGCGAATCTCAATAGGGCGTTCCCCGTTGATGGCTCTACCCCTTTAAAAGGCCGGCAGGCGGAGTTATTCAAGTACCGAGCCACTAGATCAGAACCCCGTAGGATATACTAATTCACGTGGCACCCAATCCATCAAAGATTCCGCCCAATCCCCCGTAAATCCCCCGCCGAGGCGGCGCGCCCAAAGGGCGGCCCCGAGAGGGAGGTCTGGAACCTCCGGTTCCAGCGATTTTTTGGTTACTTTTTGTTCGCACAAAAAGTAACCGCAGGGTATGATTGTGCAATGACCCCATCGAGGGGTCATACACAATTAGATTCTGCGCGGCCACTCGATGTGGCCGTGCAGAATCTTGGGGGCGCGTAGCCCCCGGGGCTCTCGAATCGAACAATTCACCCCTCGCGCCCGGATGGCGCGACGCTCTACTCCAGGATCACCGCTTCCCACGCTTGGAGGGTTCCGTCGAACCCTCCCTCTCTCCCCAGATTGGACCGCAGGATCCTCCCCCGCTGTCCGCTCTGGGCCGCTTTGCCGCTGAAATTCAGCACCACGGTAAGCGCCTCCCCCTCCAGGCTCCGCCGGTAAGCAAATACCTGATCGCCAGTCTCCAGGGCCTCAAAATCCCCCCGGCGGAGAGCCGGGCGCTCCCGGCGCAGGGCGATGAGATCCCGGTACCAGTGAAAAATGGAGTCCGGGTCCTCCCGCTGCTGGGCGAGATTGATGGTCTCATGGTTGTGGTTGATCCCCAGCCAGGGCCGGGCGTCGGAGAAGCCGGCCCCCCGCTCCGCCGTCCACTGGTAGGGGGTGCGGGCGTTGTCCCGGCTGGTGCGGGCGATGAGCTTCCAGCGCAGCTTCTGGGGCAGGTGGAGCCGCCGCATGGTCCGCTCCACGTTCTTGCTCTCCACGTCGTCGAGCTGGCGCATGCGGGTGAAGTCGAAGTTCAGCATCCCGATCTCCTGCCCCTGGTAGATAAAGGGTGTGCCCCGCATGGTGAGCAGCAGCGCCGCCAGCAGCTTGCCGCTCTCCTTCCAGTGGGCCTCGCTGCCGAAGCGGGGGATGGAGCGGGGCTGGTCGTGGTTCTCCAGGTAGAGGGTGTTCCACTCCAGCTCCCTCTGCCACCGCACCAGGCAGTCAAAGAAGACCTTGGGCCGGAATTTCCGCTTGATCCACTTCACCTTGTACTGATCGCAGTCCATGTGCTCGAAGGAGAAGACCATGTCCAGCTCGTGCCGGTCCCGGCCGCACAGAGCCCTGGCCGTCTCCGGGATGACGCACACCGCCTCCCCCACGGTGAAAGCGCCGTACTCGTCCAGAATGGCCCGCAGCTGGCGCAGGATGTCGTGGGTTCCCTCCAGGGTGAGATAGTGCTCGCTGCCGGTGAGGGAGAGCTTTTTCTTGGAGCTGTCCAGGCTGTCCTTCCACAGGATATTGATCACGTCGCACCTGAACCCCGCCACCCCCTTGTCCAGCCAGAAGCGGAGGATGTCCTTCACCTCCTCCAGCACCGCCGGGTTGTGGAAGTTCAAATCCGCCTGGCTCTTGGCGAAGAGGTGGAGATAATATTCGCACCGCTCCGGGTCAAACTCCCAGCAGTCCTCCCCAAAAAAGCCGGTCCAGTTGTTGGGCAGGCTGCCGTCGGCCCCCCCGCGGGCCCAATAGTAGTAGTCCGCGTAGGGGCTGGTTTTATCCCGGCTGCGGCGGAACCAGTAGTGCTCTGTGGAGGTGTGGTTGATCACCAGGTCCATGATCACACGGATGCCCCGGTCCCTGGCCTCGGCGATGAGCCGTTCCATGTCCTCCATGGTGCCGTACTCCGGGTTGATCTCCCGATAGTCGCTGATGTCGTAGCCGTTGTCCGCGTTGGGGGACTGGTACACCGGGCTGAGCCAGATGGCGTCCACCCCCAGCTCCTGCAGGTGGTCCAAGCGGCTGATGATGCCGGGGATGTCCCCGATGCCGTCGCCGTTGGAGTCCTGGAAGCTGCGGGGATAAATCTGATAGATAAGCGCGTCCTTCCACCAGTCCATCAGCAGTCCTCCTCCCCGGCGAGCCGTTCATACAGCGCCGCATCCATGCCGCCCTGGGCGGCAATCCGGCGCAGGGCCTCTCGGGCCTCCGTCCCCCGGCAGCAGAAGGCCTCTACGGGCAGCTCGCAGGCGCACAGGGCCTGCAGCTGCCGCACGGCGTCCAACGCGCCGCCCTCACCGGTGACCCAGAGGGGCCGGGGCAGCAGTGCGTACAGCGCCCGGCAGATCTGGACCGCCCCGGCGGGGTCCGCCTCCCGCTCCGCCGGCATGGCGGGGCCGGAGAGGACGGAGCGCCCGCCGTAGCTGGGGGCGTGGAAGTCGCAGTAGCGCCCCGGCACAATGGAGGGGTGGCCCCCGATGGGGAAGGACGCCCGGCCGGTGTACATGGCCCTGATGAGGCTGGCCTGGAAGATCTGCCGGGACCGGGAGGCCCAGAAGCGGTGGACCGGGTCCTGGGGATTTTTGGGCGCGAAGACGCGCAGCTGGGGGGAGACGCCCACCCTGGTGTCCGTAAAGCCCATGGCCAGCCGGGTTTTGCGGATGAGGCCGTAGGCCTCGATATGGGCGGCGGTCAGGTTGGTCATGGACCGGGCCGCCGCCAGCAGGCTCCGCTTTCCCTCCCCGCCGGGGAGGTAGGCCGCCAGGGCCAGGCAGTTGGGCTCGTCGAAGGTGATGTAGCTGCTCGCCAGGTCCCCCAGGGCCTCCACCATGCGGTGGGCGTAGCGGAGGTAGCAGGTGACGCCGCCGCCGCTGGCGAAGCCGCCCCGCTCCTCCAGCCAGGCGGGGAGGCCCCGGCGGTGGAGGACCAGCACGGGGCAAACGCCTCTCTCCCTCAGCCCCTGAATCCTCTCCCTGCAGGCGGACAGAACCGCCTCGTCAAACACCCCGTCCGCCGGCTCCACCCGGCTCCAGTCCGCCGTCAAGCGGCAGAGGGAAAAGCCCTCCAGGCTCTCCGGCTCCTCCTCCAGCCCGGCGGAAGCGGCCAGGCCCATGGTATCTCGCAGCGTAAAAATCATAGCTCCTCCTTCATTGTCCTTGTCGCGCCGGTTCCCCACGCGTTTGTCCCATTGTACGCCGTCCGGCGGAAATTTGCAAGGGATACCGGCGATATGCCGTCAGCGGGGCGCACTACCGTGCCGCCCCGTCAGCGGTACCGGTCCGGCCAGAGGGCCTTGGCCCGCTCGGTGCGCCGCCGGACGAAGGCCGTCTTCGCCCCGGTGTAGCCGTCCCGGTCCCTGGGGTACATCCGCCACAGGGTCAGCTTCAGCCGCTCATAGGCGGCGGCCTCGGGGGGATGGGCGTTGAGGTAGTCCCGAAAATAGAGCTCGCCGTTGTCCCCGGCGGGGCGGAGATGGAGGTGGAAAACCCGCTCTCCGAAGCCCTCCTCCGTGTAGCCGAGGTTGAAGGCCATGCGCCCCTCCGCCGCCGACATGCACAGAAAGCCCATATTCTCCACGGCCTCCGCCGCAGGTTCCATAGGCGCGCCGGGCTCCAGCTCCACCAGGATGTCCACAATGGGCTTGGCCCAGATCCCCTCCACGGCGGTGCTGCCGATGTGGCTGATGCGCCGCGCCCCGCGTCCCGCCAGGGCGGCCCGGAGCGCCGCCTCCATTTCCCGGTACGCCGCAGCCCACTCCGCCCTGTGGGCGGTGAGCCGGACGGGGAAGAGGGTCCACAGCTCCTCCAGGGTCATCTCCTCCAGCCTTTTTTTCACGTGCGCGTCCTCTCTTCTCATAATATCTCATTGTACCACGGCCCGGCCCCCGGCGCAAGGGGCCCCGCTCCGGAAATCTTCCGGAATAGTGCCCCAAAAATTATTGCAAAAGCAATTGCATTGACCAAGTACTTGTTATATAATACCGGCATAAAATGAATGGGGACAGGAGTTGATACAGGAGAAGGAATCGTGATGTGCCGTCTCATTCAATCTTTTGTCAGTTTTACGCGTTGAGCCCCGTGAAGCGGGGCTCCTATCAGAGAGACTGCGGGCGGCGCGGGACCCGCAGCAGAGGAGGAGTGTATATGGACACCCAATTTGTTTGGAAGGACGAATACAACATCGGCGTGGAGATGATCGACAAGGAGCACCAGCGCCTTTTCAAGATCATCAACAAGCTTTTTGCCTTCCGGGAAGAGGAAAAGGACAGCCAGTGGACCTGTCAGGAGGGCATCAAATATTTCCGCAGCCACGCCATGAAGCACTTCATGGACGAGGAGGCCTACATGCTGTCCATCGGCTACGAGGGCCTTGAGCAGCACCGTCTGATTCACAAGGGCTTCCGGGAGAACACCCTGCCCGCCCTGGAGCAGGAGCTGGAGCGGACGGGCTACGCCCCGGACGCGGTCAACCATTTCCTGGGAGTCTGCGCCGGCTGGCTGATCGGCCACACCCTGACGGAGGACCTCTCCATCACCGGCAAGCACATGCGCAAGTGGGAGAACCTTCTGCCCGGCGAGGAGCTGACGGCCATGAAGAAGGTGATCATCCAGCTGGTCTTCGACATGTTCCGTCTGGAGTCCCAGCTCATCAGCGACGCCTACGGCGGCGAAAAATTCGGCCGGGGGGTCTACTACCGCCTGGTCTACGGCACGGGGAAGGGCGAGAAAAAGCAGGAGATCCTCCTGGTCTTCGAGGAGAATCTGCTGGTGAACACCGTAGGCAAGGCTCTGGGCCTCCAGACCAACAAGCTGGACAGCATGCTGGTCCACGCAGCCCGGTACACAGCCCGCCAGTTTGTGGGCCGGATCATGGAGCACTTCCCGGAGATGGACGCCTACACCCTCCAGGGCGAGAACCTGCTCAGCTACGAGCAGTTCCAGAAGATTATCGAGAAGGAGACGCCCCAGGTAAGCCTTCTGTTCAACACCGGCGGCGCGGGCTATTTCGCCTACTGCGTCATCGCCCCCCACCTTCTGGAGGACGGGGTCGGCGCGGCCATCGAGGACGAGACCTCCATGGACGAGGTGGAGCAGTATCTGAAGGAGCGGGCGGCCCAGGACAGGCGGGACGCGAAGCACCACCGCCCGAAGGTCCTGGTGGTGGACGACTCCATGACCATTCGCCAGGGCATGAAGCAGATGCTGGAGGGGGACTGCGACGTATCCGTGGCGGACTCCGGCGTAGCGGCCATCCGCGCCATCACCTTGGACCGGCCGGACCTGGTGCTGCTGGACTACGAGATGCCGGTATGCGACGGCCGCCAGACCCTGGAGATGCTCCGTTCGGACCCCTCCTTTGAGGATGTCCCCGTCATCTTTCTCACGGGCCGCCGGGATACGGAGAGCATGATCAAGGTCATGCCCCTCAAGCCCGCGGGCTATCTTCTCAAGAACTCGAAGCCCGCCGACATCAAAAAGGAGATTGACGCCTTCCTGGCCAAACAAAAAGCCAAACAGCAATAAAAAATCCCGTCTGCCTCTCCCCGGCAGACGGGTTTTTTATGATAGCAGAGGTTCCCCCCCTCCCCACCGCCGCAGCAATTCGGAGGGGCCCCCCAGCGCGGCGGAGCCGTGCGGCCGGCTTTAGATCCCCGCCCCCCGGCACTGCAAGTCCCCCAAAATCTCCCATAGCCCCGCCCAAGGTGCTGTCAAAAGTTCTTTTTGATTCTTTTTCTTTCAAGAAAAAGAATGTATGCCTACCCCGCCAGCCCCGCCATCACCGGCGCGGCCACAACGGTGAGCAGTCCTGTAACCACAATAGCGAGGCTGCTGGCGGCGCCCTGCACGTCGCCGAGCTCCACGGCGCGGCTGGTGCCGGCGGCGTGGGAGGAGGTGCCGATGGCGAGGCCCTGGGCCAGGGGCTCCGTGATCCGGAAGAGTTTGAGGAGAGCCGGCGCGGCTACGGCGCCGAAGAGGCCGGTGACCATGATGGAGGCCATGGTGACGGCCGGGTAGCCGCCCAGCTCCTGGCTGAGCCCCTTGCCGATGGCGGTGGTGATGGACTTGGGCAGCAGGGTGATGTAGGCCGCCCCGTCCATTTTGTAGAGGACCAGCATCAGCGCGCACCCGGCCATGTGGGCGGCGACCCCCGCCGCGCAGCCCGCCAGCACCGCCGCCCCGTTTTTCCGCAGCAGGGCGAACTGCCGGTACAGGGGGATGGCCAGGCAGATGGTGGCCGGCGTCAGCAGAAACTCCAGCTTGTCCGCCCCGCTCTCATAGAACGTCCCGTACTCCGTCCCTGTCCCCACCAGCACCGCCCCGCAGGCCAGTGTGGCGAACAGCAGCGGGTTGCACACCTCCCGCCCCATCCTTCCGTTGATCCACCGGGCCGCCAGAAAGGAACCCAGGCAGAGAAGCAGCCCGAAGTAGTCCGAATAGGCAAAGTACTCACCCACGCTTCCCGTCCCCCTTCCCTCTCCGGATTCCCGCCTGGGCCACCCGACCCGTGACGGCCATCACCGCCGCTGTGCCGATAAATCCCATTATCAGCACCGGCGCCAGCATCTCCCCGATGGTGTCCGCCGCCGTCAAAAAGCTCACCGACGCCGGCACCAGCAGCAGCGGCATCAGCTCCAGCAGCAGCCCCCCCACGTCCTCTACCTCCTCCAGCCGCAGAACTCCGCTCTTGAGCAGCCCAAACAGCAGGATCAGCCCATAGATACTCGCCGGCACCGGCAGCGGTACCACATACTTGATTCCTTCCGCCGCTGCGGTCACGGCGGCGATGATGACGGCTTGCTTCAGGTATTTCATGGCTGGTTACTCTTTTCTGTCGGTATTCATTCTTTTTCTTGAAAGAAAAAGAATCAAAAAGAACTTTTAATAGCACTCTGGGCGGGTCTATTGGGGGCTCTTTTAAGCCCTGCGGTGCCTGCGGGCGGCCCGGCTCTACCGAATCTCCATCCCCGTGTCGTTGAGCACAAACACGCCCTCGAACCTGGCGTCGCATGCCTTGGCAATGGCCGCCAGATCGCTTTCGCTGAGGTTGTCATGTCTGATTTTCCGCCCGATATTCTGCCCGGATGTGGGCGGATCCATCCTCTCGCCCAGCGCGGACAGCGTCAGTCCCCTCGCCGCCATCAGCATTTTTACCTTGACTGCCATTCCCATTTTAACTGACCTCCTGCAACGTATGTGTTGTTAATATAGCGGAAAATCTTTGCAAAATCAACTGATTTGTTTCTTTGTGTATTGACAAAAGAATGAATAGTGACTATAATACACCTCATATGAATCTAAAGAAAACAAAAATGATTCAAATTTTTATGGAGGAAACAAACCGATGGACGACATGACGAAATTTCTGCGCCGCGCGAATCTGAAGCAGCTTGCCTGCTGCTTCACGAACCTGGACCTTCCCATTGAGGAGGATCTGCCCCCCGACCGCACGGTGGAGGAGCTGAGCGACGCCGCCCGCTGGGTGGGGCTCCTCGACGGCATGCGGGTTGGGGCCCGCCTGGTTCTCAGCCTCACCGGCGGCGCGCCCCCCGTCTGCTGATGTCTGCTGAGAATTTACTGTTCCTTTACACATTTCCAATTGCTTTTCTGGGAGAATCTGCTATACTTTAGAATGCAAAATCATGTACAGAGGGAGGACGCGAGAATGGCGAATCGGATTACAGTCAGCATCTGCGGCGACGACTACACCCTCATGGCGGAGGAGAGCCCCTCCTACATGCAGAAGGTGGCCGCCATGGTGGACGCGGAGATGGGGGAGATCATGGCCTCCGGCCGTGTGGGCCGTCTGGACGCGGCGGTTCTGGCCGCCGCCAATCTGGCCGACCAGCTTCTCAAGCAGCAGGCCAGCACGGAGAACCTCCGCAGCCAGCTCAAGGACTATCTGGACGACGCCAACAAGGCTAAGAGCGAGCTCAGCGAGTGCCGCCGGGAGCTGTTCAAGCTCCAGCAGAAGAAGTGATGGAGCTCTTATCGCCCGCCGGCCACTGGGAGGCCATGGTGGCCGCCGTTCAGAACGGGGCGGATTCCGTCTACTTGGGCTGCGGCGAACTCAACGCCCGCCGCGGCGCGAAGAACTTCACCGCCGAACAGCTGCCCCAGGCGGTGGACTACTGCCACATCCGCGGCGTAAAAGTGTATCTGACCCTGAACACCCTCCCCTCGGACCGGGAGCTGGCAGCGGCGGCGGACATGCTGCGTCTGGCCTCCCGCTGCGGCGTAGACGGTGTGATTGTCCAGGACTGGGGCCTGGCGGCCCTGGCCCGGACCATGTTCCCGGACCTGCCCCTCCACGGCTCCACCCAGATGACGGTCCACACCCTCTCCGGCGTGGAGCGTGCGGCGGAGCTGGGCATGGGCTGTGTGGTCCTGGGCCGGGAGCTGGACCGGGACAGCGTGGCCCGCATCTGCGCCCGCAGTCCCATCGCCATTGAGGTCTTTGCCCACGGGGCCCTGTGCATGTGCTGGTCCGGCCAGTGCGCCATGAGCGCCCTCATTGGCTCCCGCAGCGGCAACCGGGGCCTGTGCGCCCAGCCCTGCCGTCTGCCCTGCCGTGTGGACGGCGGCCCTGTCTCCCACCCGCTCAGCCTGAAGGACGCCTGTCTGGCCGGCCATCTCCGGGATATGCGGGACATGGGCGTCTCCATTCTGAAGCTGGAGGGCCGCATGAAGCGCCCGGAGTACGTGGCGGTGGTCACCCGGATCTACGCGGATCTTCTCCGGGAGGACCGCCTCCCCACCTCCCGGGAGCTGGACCGTCTGGCCCTGGCCTTCTCCCGCGATGGCTTCACCGACGCCTACTGGCAGGGCCGCCCCGGCCCCCAGATGTTCGGCGTTCGCTCTGAGAGCGCCCCGGACCCCTTCGCTCTTTTCCAGGAGGCCCGCAATGCCTACAACCGTGAGGACAGCCGCACCGTCCCCGTGACCATGGCGGCGGAGCTGCGCGCGGGCATCCCCTGCCGCCTCACGGTCTCCGGCCCCGGCGGCCAGACCGCCGCCGCCCAGGGCCCCGTCCCCGCCCCCGCACACACCCGCCCCCTGGACCCGGAGGAGGTCCGCGCCCGTCTGGCCAAGACCGGCGGCACCCCCTTCCGCCCGGAACGTGTGGACCTGACCCTGGATCCCGGCCTCTCCCTCCCGGTCCGGGTCCGTGGCAAGATAAACCCGGTCAGCTTTCTTTGCTTCTTTGCGCAGCTTGGCCAGAATATCCCCTTTTCC
>CAJTOM010000058.1 GCA_910577915.1 uncultured Oscillospiraceae bacterium | reverse complement strand
GCGGCCCGCGGTGTGGATAGCGGCGGGCGGCGCGGTGGGTGTTGTCGTACTGCTGCTGGTTCTGCGCGCGGTGCTGAAATCCCGCCGCCGGCGGTACAGCCGCCGCAGCGCCCGCAGCGGGCGGAACACGGGGTACAGGGGCCGGAGACGGTAAATAAAAGAACGCAGGAAGCCCGCGGGCGCATCAGCCGCCTGCGGGCTCCTTTTGCGTTCTGTCCCACTCTATTCATCTCCATTGCTCAAAAAGGGACGAAAGCCGCCTCCCAGCCGCACCGAGATCATCGACACCGCGTTTTTCTCCACCGAATTGAGAATAAACCCCGCCAAATCGCAGGCGTAAAAATCCCCCGCAACCCCCACCCCCTGCTCCAGAATATGCCTTTTAAGGACAGCATAGCCCTCAGAAATATCCCAGCGTCCCCGGCAGCAGAGATATACATAATTCCCGGCGGGCTTCTCCATGTAATAGGGGAAGTCCGCTTTTTCCTTGATACGGGTGTAGAGGTGGCTGATGGCCCCCGGTCCGCCCTGTTCCCCCGGCCGGTGGATGGCCCCCAGCTGAAAATCGGTCTGTATCCCGTACTGCCCGCACAGCCTCTGGCACCGCTCCAGCACGGCGATCAGCATCTCGTCCTCGCCGGCCGCCGGGGTCATCAGCCCCTCCAGCTCCCCCGCTGGGAGGGCCAGCAGATGCTCCTTCTCGAACCAGGCGGTCTGTGGAACCATGTCGGGAACCGTCCCAAGCTCCAGATTGCGCAGGGCGCCGGACAGCACAAAATCCATGTGCGCCAGCTTCTGCCGCTCCGCCTCCAGACGGCCCCGCTGCTCCCGCAGAAGCGCCAGCGTCTGGGCGGCGTCCTGCCCCTGGAGACAGCGGCGGATCTCCTCCAACGGCGTCCCCGTCTGGCGGAAGATGGAGATGGCGTAAAAATCATAGAACTGCTCCACGTCGTAGTAGAAGTAGCCGTTATCCCCCTGGCAGGCCGGGGAGAGAATGCCGATGTCCTTGTAGTGCCGCAGGGTCTCCTTCGTCGTGCCGCATAACTTGGCAAATCCTCCGGAGGTCAGCCACCCTTTTTCCCGCTCCATAAAAATTTCCTCCCCAAAATGAAAATACCGCTTGACTGCGTGGCGGCCACACGGTTTATGATACACTCTGATAAGAAACATGTCAAACATCAAAAATCGGGGAACCACCATTCCAGGCAGTTCCCCGATAAACCGGAAGCAGTCACATGATGAAATTTACTGCGCCATATATCAAATGACAAACTGTGAAAATTGAAATCGGGATTACCGCGATCACATTCCTTCTATCAAGCGCAAAGAACAAAAACGCCAAGCAGGGCGGAACCGTCAATCCGAATATTACAGCCGCATTTACTATGCCGCCATAGTAAACGATCCAACTCAAAAAATATAATAAGCAGCACCCTGCCGCCATGATGATACACGGCGTTACGCACATTTTCCTGCATTCTCTGTTCCGGAAAAAACACAGCGCCGCAATCATCAAAATCTGACACACAGACGCCGCTGCATCAACCATCTCTGTCCTTGATGCCGCCCGTAATACATCGTTTGGCGCAGGGACGGCAAACCAAATAACATTCGGTATCATAACAAGCAGAAACAGCAATACTCCCCCTATTTCAAAACTCAGCTTGTATGTTTTTCGCATCTATTTCACTCCACAGCGCCCAATTGACCGCTCCCATCATAGCACCCTCCCTAAAGAAATACAAGCCGGTTTTGCCATATAAAAAATCTTTTCCACCTGCGACACGAAAGGAGAATCTCATGGAAACCAAGCTCGACTCTTACCATCTGCCCGTTACGGGCAAAAACATCCTGCGCTTCGCCTTCCCCACCATTGTGATGACGGTGTTCAACACCTTCTACACCATGGTGGACGGGCTGTTCGTCTCCAACCTCATCGGCATGGAAGCCCTGTCCGCCATCAACCTCACCGCCCCGGCCATCGCCCTGGTCACGGCGGTGTCCGGGATGCTGTCCACCGGCGGCAGCGCCGTGGTGATGAAGAAAATGGGGGCGCACAAGGAGCAGGAGGCCCGGCAGGACTTCACCCTGCTGATTCTCACCAACGCCGTCGTGGGTGGGGTGATGATGGTGCTGGGCTATACCCTGCTGGATACCCTGCTGGGGGCCATGGGCCTCTCCCCGGCGGTGTTCAGCTACTGCCATGCCTATTTGAGCAATTACCTGCTGTTCACCATCCCCATTTTGCTCATGTATAACTTCTCCCTCTATTTAATTGCCGCCGACAAGTCCACCCTGTCCCTGATCTGCACCCTGGCGGGAGGCGTAACCAATATCATCCTGGACTACGCGCTGATCTCCCTGTTTGACCTGGGCATCCAGGGCGCGGCCATCGCCACCGGCCTGGGCTACTCCATCACCGCCGTGGTGGGCTTCCTGGTGTTTCGGAAGAAAAGCAATCTGCTCCACTTTGAAAAGCCGGTGTTCCGCGGAGGGGTCCTGTTCCACGCCGCCGCCAACGGCATGTCGGAGCTGGCCACCTCGCTGGTGTCCGGCATCACCACCCTGCTGTTCAACATGGCGATGCTGACATACATCGGCGAGGACGGCGTGGCGGCCATTACCATCATCATGTATGTCCTCATGTTCGTCAGCGCCCTGTTCATCGGCTACTCCTACGGCGTGGCCCCCATGATCTCCTACTACCACGGGGAGCAAAATCACGAGAAGCTGAAAAAGCTGGTGGGCTTCAGCGTCCGCTTCATCGTCGGGGTCTCCGTTTTGTGTACGGTGGCCTCCATCCTGGCCACCGTCCCCCTGGTGAGCATCTTCACCCGGCCGGACAGCCCGGTCTATGCGCTGGCAGTGACGGGAAACCGCCTGTGCTCTCTGGCCCTGCTGTTCGTGGGGATCAACGTGTTCGCCAGCGGGATGTTCACCGCCCTGTCCAACGGCGTGGTGTCCGCCGTGCTGGCCTTCTCCCGGTCGTTCCTGTTCACGGTTGCCAGTATCCAGATCATGCCCGTCCTGCTGGGCGGCGTTACCGGCGTATGGCTGGCGACGCCGGCGGCGGAGCTGCTGGGGACGGTCATGGCGGCGGTGGTGCTGTTGAGATACCGGAAGCGGTACGGGTACTGAGCCAAAACATCTCATGACATTTCTGCGGCATTCCACTACATTGGGGTTGTCACCGTGTCCCACTTTTGCTAATCTGATAGATTGATAAGAAAACGTGGTGGTGAACATGATACATTTTGCGATCTGCGATGACGACCCCTTGATGGCCCAAGACCTTGCCGGCCATCTCACGAACTGCATGAAAGAAAACGCCATCACCGCCTACTCCGTCAGCAGCTTTCCCAACGGCCGCGCCCTGCTGGAGAGGGCCGGCAGCTTTGACGCCATCTTCCTGGACGTCCGGATGGAGCAGCCGGACGGCATGGAGACCGCCAGACTGCTGCGCCGGCGGGGAGACCGCAGCCTGCTGATCTTTGTGACGGTGCTGAAGGAGTGCGTATTCGACTCCTTTCAGGTGGATGCCTTTGACTACCTGCTCAAGCCTATGGACGGCGCCCGCTTCCGTCAGACCATGGGCCGGGTTCTCTGCTCCCTGGAACAGAGGACAGCAAAAGACCTCGTGATCCAGCGGGGAACCGGCTGTGAGGTCGTCCCCCTCTCGGACATCGTCTACTGTGAGGTCCTGGGCCGAAAAATCTACCTCCACAAAAATGACGGGGCCGTAATCGACTACTACCACAAGCTGGCAGATCTGGAGCGGCATGTGGACGGGCGCTTTTTCAAGTGCCACCGGAGCTACCTGGTCAACCTGGACTACGTGTGCGGATGCCAGGACGGGCAGGTCCTGCTGTCCCAGGGGGAGCGCATCCCCGCCTCCCGGCTGCGGGAGCGGGAGCTGACCCAAGCCCTTTTGCGCCACATGAAAGAGAGGGGGCTCTGACATGGACTATTTCGCGCTGTTTATAGACGGGATATGCCTCCTGGGGCAAGGCGTGATGCACATCCTCTTCGTCGGCCGCCTCACCGGGAAAAAGCTGAAGCCGCCGCACTTTGCCGGCTACATCCTCCTTTTGACCGCGCTCCAGCTTGCCGCGGTCAGGCTTTCCCTCAGCGGGACGCTCTCCATTGCCGCATGTGTGCTGGAACTGTATGCTGTCAGCCATTTTTGGATGGGGAATCCACCGTCCGTGTCCTGGCTGGCCGCCGTGCTGGCGTGCTACATCTCCCAGCTCTCCTTTGGCATGATCAACTCAGTGGAGGCGGCGCTCTTTCCCCCCTTGATCGGAAGTCCTCTGCTGTACCTGCTGCTTTTGGCGGCGCAGGTTCTTTTCTTCGCGCTGTGCGCCGGCTGCTATTATGCCGCAGGGAAGCTCCTGGCCTGGACGGAGGACAGCCAGACGCCCTATATCGGACTTCTTCTGTTTCCCGGACTGTTTTTCTTTGCGTCGGAATTGTATATTCTCGAGACCGCCTACAGCTTTTTTGCCCCCATCGTCTCTCTGGAGGAAGTCGGAAAGCACAGCACGCTGCTGCTCCTGCAAGTTATGGGCTTGGCGGCCCTGCTGTGTACCCTGTACGCCTACCGGCACCTCTGCCAGGGGTTCCAGGCCCAGGCCGCGCTGCAATCGCTGACCCAGGCTGCCCAGGCGCAAAAGATCTATATTACGGAGGCCCAGGCGCGCTGTGAGCAGACGAAATCCTTCCGCCACGACATCAAAAACCACCTGTCCGTCCTGGACGGCCTGCTGCGGAGCGGAAAGCTGGACGAGAGCAGGGCGTACCTGGAAAAGCTGGAGACCGTCTCAGAATCCCTGTCCTTCCCCTACCAGACCGGCAACCCGGTGGTGGACATCCTGCTGGGCGAGAAGCTGGGGCTGGCGAAGGAGATTGCGGCGGAGGTGTCCCTGGTCCTGCCCCAGCCCTGCGGGATCGACGACTTTGACCTGTGCGTACTCTTCGCCAACGCCCTGGACAACGCCATCGCCGCCTGCCGCGCCGGCGATGGAGCCAAGGCAATCCGCATCAGCGGGAAACAGCAGGGGGATTTCTGCATGCTGACCTTTGAGAACACCTGCTCGGACAAACCCCTTCCCCCGGCGGGCACCGGGCTTTCCAACATCAAGGCGGTGGCGGAAAAGTATCATGGGGCGCTGCTGACGGAGAAGAACGGCCAGCGGTACTATCTGCGCGTACTGCTGAATATTTCGCCCCATAATCCGCAATCCATGTGATATGAAATCCTCCCTAGCCGCCATCCTCTTACGTTTGTTCCCCCGTCATGCAGAAAAGCGGCGGCTTTGACCTCAAAACCGCCGCTTTTCAGAAATCAGGAGAGCTGTGTGTATGTGGCGTTCTGCCTCCGGTAGGCATCGCTGTCCTTCTGCTTCAGCTCCCGCTCCACCTGCGCCAGCCGGCGCTCCAGAGCCTCGATCCTGGCCTCGTCGGTCTCCCTGCTGAGGCGCTGTGTCAGCTCCTGCCGCTCCTTTTTCAGCTTTTCGATCTCCCGGTCCACCTTATCGGTATTGCAGATCTCGCGCCCATTCTCCCCGTCTTTTTTCTCCGCGCTCTTCGCCCCCTCATCCGCCGCCCGTTCCGGGCCGTCGAAGTAGACCTTGGGCCGCCCCTCCCCGTCCCTGCCCATCCAGTAGCAGCCGGACGGCTCCCGGGGCTCCTCCGGGACGTATTCATCCATCGCGGGCTTTAGCCGGCCCCGGGCCTCCTCCTCGGGCTTCTGCGCCTTGGACGCCCCCGGCGTCCTCTCAGCGGTCGTCAGCGGCTGAACCGCAGCCGTGTTTACGCCAGAAATCGGCATCATCGCTCATTCCTCCAGTCTTCATGCGCTAAACGAAACAGTTGGTTCGGACTCCGCCGCAGGAACAATAATCTCACCGGACGGCGTATAAGTAACCGGCTCGCTGTCAGCCGGTTCCACCGCCTCCACAGGCGCATTTTCCAGCGCCGCCTTCGCCGCCTCGCTGATCTGCACCACATCGGCCCCCTGCAGGCGGCCCGGCTCTGCGCCTTCCTCCGTCCGCTTACGCTCCTCCCGCTGCTTTTCGGCGGCGGCCTCCCGCTCCAGCTTCGCCCTTTCGCGCACAGCCTTTGCCTCCGCCTCCATGCCCTTGTCCAACTTCTCCTGGTACTTAACGGCCTTCTCCGTACATTCGCCGGCGCAGCCCAGCGCCCGCCTCATCTTTTCCGTGTCGCCCTCGGCGCTGGCCTGCCGGTACACGCCCATCGGCGTACCCGACAGCTTGCTGTTGGCGCTCGCGCCCAGAAGCCCCTCCATCATCTGTACATTCATGTCGGTTCCCCTTTCTATATCCAGATTTCAGGTGTTGCCGCTCTAAGTTTATCGGGCGGAGCGCGCCGCTTCAAGGCTTTTGTACTGAAATGCGCGCTGGATGTCACGAAATGCTCCGGAGCCGCCGGGGGCAAACGCAAACACGCCCCCGCGCCTGAACGCGGGAGCGTGTCCATATAACCTGTCCTCTCTAAAACAGCGTAATCTGACTGGTATCCGCCATCCCGGCGAAGGCCCCCAGGGCCTTGAGCTGGTCAATGTGGGTCTTGGAGAGCTTATTGCAGCAGGCGGAGAACTCCTCGACGGAGATAAACTCCTTCCCCTGCCGCTTCTCCACCGTGTCCACCGCCGCCGTCTCCCCCAGGCCCCGCACGGCGGTAAAGGGGGGAATCAGGGCGTCCTCCCCCTTGGGGAGAAAGCGGACGGCCTCGGACTCATAGATGCTGATGGGCTCGAACCGGAATCCCCGCAGGTAGAACTCGTAGCAGACCTCCAGCGTCACCGCCAGATCCTGCTCCACGGCGGCGGCGTCCTTGTTGTTCCAGATCTCCAGCAGCTTCCGCTTCACCGCGTCAAACCCGGCGCAGCAGTATTCCGCGTCGAAGGCCTTGGCCCGGATGGTGAAAAAGGCGGCGTAGAAGGCCAGGGGCCGGTGGACCTTGAACCAGGCGATGCGGAAGGCCATCATCACGTAGGCCACCGCGTGGGCCTTGGGGAAGAGATAGCCGATCTTGGCCAGGGATTCGATATACCAGGCGGGCACGTCGTGGGCCTCCATAGCCTCCCTCCAGCCCTCCTCGAAGCCCCCCTTTTTGACCTTGCCCTTGCGGACGGACTCCATGATCTTAAAGCTCATCTTGGGATCCAGGCCCTTGGAGATGAGGTAAAGCATGATGTCGTCCCGGCACCCCACCGTCTCGGTGACGGAGGCGGTGCCGCTGACGATCAGGTCCCGCGCGTTGCCGATCCACACGTCGGTGCCATGGGAGAAGCCGGACAGGCGCACCAGGGTGTTGAAGTCCTTAGGCTGGGTGTCCACGAGCATCTGGCGGGTGAACTTGGTGTTGAACTCCGGGATAGCCACCGCCCCGGTGGGGCCCAAGATCTCGTCGTTCTCAAAGCCCAAGGCCCGGCTGGTGGTGAACAGGCTCATGGTGTCCGGGTCGTCCAAGGGGATCTGCCGGGGGTTCACCCCGGTGAGGTCCTCCAGCATGCGGACCATGGAGGGGTCGTCGTGACCCAGCATGTCCAGCTTCAGCAGGTTGTCCTCCATGCAGTGGTATTCGAAGTGGGTGGTGATGATGTCGCTGTCGGCGGCGTCGGCCGGGTGCTGGACGGGGCAGAAGTCCTCCACGTCCAGATCGTCGGGGACCACCACCAGGCCGCCGGGGTGCTGGCCGGTGGTGCGCTTCACCCCCACGCAGCCCAGGGCCAGCCGGTTCTCCTCGGCGTGGCCGGGGTGCTGGCCGCGGGCCTCCAAATATTTTTTTACATAGCCGTAGGCGGTCTTCTCCGCCACGGTGCCGATGGTGCCCGCCCGGAAGACCTGGGTCTCCCCGAACATCTCGATGGCGTGGCGGTGGGCCCGCGCCTGGTACTCCCCGGAGAAATTCAGGTCGATGTCCGGCACCTTGCCGCCGCCGAAGCCCAGGAAGGTCTCGAAGGGGATGTCAAAGCCGTCCTTGACGTACCTGGTCCCGCACACCGGACAGTCCCTGTCCGGCATGTCCGCCCCGCAGCCGAAGGAGCCGTCGGTGATGAACTCGCTGTGCCGGCACCGGGGGCAGCGGTAGTGGGGCGGCAGGGCGTTGACCTCGGTGATGCCGGACATGTAGGCCGCCAGGGAGGAGCCCACGGAGCCCCGGGAGCCCACCAGGTAGCCGTTCTCCAGAGACCGCTGGACCAGCTTCTGGGCGGACATATACACCACGTCGTACTTCCCCAGGATGCCCCCCAGCTCCACGTTCAGCCGCTCCACGATAAGCGCCGGCGGGTCGTCGCCATAGAGCTCACGGACCTTGTCCCACACCAGCCGGTTGAGGTCCTCCTCGGAGTTCTCCAGCCTGGGCGGAAACAGCTTTCCCTTGGGCAGCAGGTCGAAGGTCTCCACCTGCTCCGCGATGGCCCGCGTGTTGGTGACCACCACCTCCATGGCCTTCTCCTCCCCCAGGTAGGCGAACTCCCGGAGCATCTCGTCCGTGGTGCGGAAGTAGATGGGCAGGGGGGCGTCGCAGTCGGAGAATTTCTTGGTGTCCAGCAGGATGTGCCGGTAGATCTCGTCCTCCGGGTCCAGGAAGTGGACGTCCCCGGTGGCGCACACCGGCTTGCCCAGCTCCTCCCCCAGGCGCACCACCGTGCGGTTGAGCTCCCGCAGCTCCTCCTCGTCCCGGGCCTTGCCGTCCCGGATCAGGAAGGCGTTGTTGCACAGGGGCTGGATCTCCAGGTAGTCGTAAAAGGAGGCGATGCGCCGCAGCTCCGCCCAATCCTTGTACTCCGCCACCGCCTGGAACAGCTCCCCGGCCTCGCAGGCGGCCCCCACGATCAGCCCCTCCCGGTGGGCGATGAGCTCGTCCTTGGGGATGATGGGGTAGCGCTTGAAGTACTTGAGGTTGGACATGCTCACCAGCTGGTAGAGGTTTTTGAGCCCCGTCTTGTTCCGGGCGATGAGGATGATGTGCCGGGGCCGGCGGCTGGCCCGCCCCTGGCGCCGCAGCGCCGGCATGGCGGGGTTAATGGCCTGGAGGGAGCGGACGCCCAGCTCCTCCAGCCGTCTGAAGAAGTGGGGCAGGAAGAGGCCGCAGGTGGCGGCGTCATCGCTGGCCCGGTGGTGCTGGAAGGCGGGCAGCCGCAAATGCTCCGCCACGATGTCCAGCTTGTACTTCCCCAGCTCCGGCAGCAGGTTCTGGGCCAGGATGAGGGTGTCGATGTAGGTGGGGTCGAAGTTAAGGCCCGCCCGGCGGCAGCCCGCCCGGATGAAGCCTATGTCGAACTCCGCGTTGTGGGCCGCCAGGGGCCTGTCCCCCACAAAGGCCAGAAAGTCCCGCAGGGCCTGCTCCTCCTTGGGCGCGCCCCGGAGCATCTGGTCGGTAATGCCCGTAAGGGCGATGATCTCCGCCGTCAGATGCCGCCCCGGATCCACGAAGGTCTGGAACCGCTCCCCGATCTCCCCGTTCCGGATGACCACCGCGCCGATCTCCGTGATAGCCTCGCTCTGCACCTTCAACCCGGTGGTCTCGATGTCAAAGGCCACGTACTCGTCGGAAAAGGCGGCCTCCCGGTCCCCGTGGACCACGATGCGGTCGTCCAGGTTGTTGACGAAGTAGCCCTCCATACCGTAGAGGATCTTGATGTCCTTGGCGGAGTGCCACGCGTCGGGGAAGCCCTGTACCACGCCATGGTCCGTAATGGCGATGGCCGGGTGGCCCCAGCTCTCCGCCCGCCTGACCAGGTTCCCCTCCGGCCCCGCCTTGGGGCTGAGGGGGGAGAGGGCGTCCATGTTGGAGAAGGTGGTGTGGGCGTGGAGCTCCACCCGCTTGACCTCGGCGGTATCCTGCCGGGTCTCGTGGGGGTAGGTGGAGATGTTCCGGGGGTCCAGAAGGATGTCGCTGCCGTCCCGGTTGAGCTTCACATAGCCCTGGACCTTCACCCACATGCCGGGCTTCACGTCCCGCCGGAGCTTGGCCTTCTCCTCCTTCTCCAAATACTTGGTCACCCGCACGGAGGTCTTGAAATCCGTCATATCGAAGGTGAGGCAGAACACCCCCGGCCGGCGGGTCTCATAGAGATCCGCGAAAAACACCTTCCCCGCCACCACCGCGCCCCCCATCTTGGGGTTCAGCTCCGCCATGGGCTGGACCGCGCCCTTGATGGGAGCGCCCATGATGACCTCCCCGCCCCCGCTCTTGGCGGGGGCTTTGGCCGGCGCGGCCACCGACTGGTGGATGCTCACCCGCTCCATCCGGTAGGCCGCCGCCAGGGCGGCGGCCAGGGTGTCCTTCTGCTCCCCCATGTCGCGGCGGACGGTGAGAGCCATGTGCATGACCCTGGCCTCCCGCTCCACCTCCACGGCGGTCAGATAGGCGCCGTCCAGCAGGGAGCGGAGACCCCAGTCCAGGACGACGCTGGAAAACAGTTCAAAAAATGGGATTTTCTGTGCCATACTCTGCCCCTACATCGTTTCAAAATATCTCACTGCAGAAAACGGAGGCCTTCACCGGGCCTCCGCCATCCTGCGGACGGCCTCCTCCTCCGTCTCCACGAAGAAGAAGTCCCTGCCGCAGTTGGACTCGTAGATAAAGTCCCGCAGGGGCTTGCTGGTATAGCGGGTGTAGTCCCCCCAGATCGCCGCCTTGATGTGGTAGTTGATGAATTTTTGCAGAACCTCCCCGGCCAGGCCGGTGCTGAGGATAAAGAAATCCTCCGCCAGCAGCCGCTTGTCGATGACCAGCCGGGATGCGCCGGTCTCGTGCCGGGCGCTCATCGCCGCCTCCAGGGCCTCCGCAGCGTCCGCGATGCAGCCCGCCGGACCGGAGAGCAGGGCGATGTCCACCCCGTTTTCCTTTCGATGGATGATCTCCATATACTATCTCGCTTTCTCAGAATTCTGTCCATGGGCCGGCTCCCCCTGCGCCATCCGTCTTACAGGGTCTCGATCTCTGCCATCAGCTCCTCCACCAGCCGCTCCTGGGGCGCCTTGCGTAGAATTTTCCCGCGGCGGAAGAGGAGGCCCTCCCCCCTGCCGCCGGCGATGCCCACGTCGGCGGCGGCGGCCTCGCCGGGGCCGTTCACCGCGCACCCCATCACCGCCACGGTGATGGGCTTTGAACACCCGGCCAGCCGGCGCTCCACCTCCCGGGCTATGGAAATCAGGTCGATGCAGGTCCGGCCGCAGGTGGGGCAGGCGATGAGGTTGGGCCCCTCCTGGCGCAGGCCGGCGGCCATCAGGATTTTTTTTGCCGCAGCGATCTCCTCCACCGGGTCGGCGGTGAGGGTCACCCGCAGGGTGTCCCCGATGCCCAGGCACAGCAGCCCCCCGATGCCCATGGCGGACTTCACCATCCCCATCTCCGGGGTCCCCGCCTCGGTGACCCCCAGGTGCAGAGGGTAGGAACACCTCTCGCTGAGCAGCCGGCAGGCCTCCACGGTCACCGGCACGGAGGAGCACTTGACGGAGATGCAGATGTCGGTAAAATCGTACTTTTCCAGCAGGGCCGCGTGGCCCATGGCGCTTTCCGCCAGGGCCTGGGCGGTGACGCCGCCGTACTTTCCCAGCAGCTCCTTTTCCAGGGAGCCGCCGTTGACGCCGATGCGGATGGGGATCCGCCCCTCCCGGCAGGCCTCCGCCACGGCCCGGACGTGGTCCTCCCCGCCGATGTTGCCGGGGTTGATGCGGATTTTGTCCACCCCGCGGGCCGCGCACTCCAGGGCCAGCCGGTGGTCGAAGTGGATGTCCGCCACCAGGGGGATGTGGATCCGGCTCTTGATGCTGTCGATGGCCCTGGCCGCCGCCATGTCCGGCACCGCCACGCGGACGATCTCGCACCCCGCCGCCTCCAGTCGGAGAATCTGATCCACGGTGGCGTCGATGTCATCCGTCTTCGTATTGCACATGGACTGGATAGAGATGGGCGCGCCGCCCCCCACGGGGACGTTCCCCACCATGATCTGCTTTGTCATTGGGCCCCGCCTCCTCCGAAGAGCTTCATCACGTCGTTAAAGGTCACAAAGAGCATCAGCCCCATCAGCAGGAACAGGAACACCATGTTGATGGCCGCCTCGTACCGGATCGGAATCTTCTTTTTGAAGATCTTCTCCGACGCGGTGGAGATCACCAGAAACAGGATGTGCCCCCCGTCCAGGGCGGGGATGGGCAGCAGGTTCATCACCGCCAGATTCACCGCAATCATCGCGCCGAAGTAGGCGATGTTCTCCAGCGCGGCGGTCACGTTGGCGCTCTGGGCCCCCACCGCGTTGATCTCCGAGACGATCCCCACCGGCCCGTTGAGGTCCGACACCCCCGCGCTGCCGGTAAACAGCATCTGCAGGCTGTACCAGACGATGCGCACAAAGTCGATGGAGTTGTACCAGGTGTACTTCAGCCGGTTCCCCAGGGTGGCCTCCTCCACCATAGCGGTGCGGGTGAAGCCGTAGCCCTGGTAGGGCTCCCCCTCGGGGCTGGTGTAGGTCCCCACGGCCAGGTTGTTGAACGCCACCTTCTCCCCGTCCCGGAGCACCACCAGGTCGATGGGCTCCCGGTTCGCCAGGCGCAGCAGCACGTCCACGTCCCCTGTGAGGTAGATCCGCGCACCGTTGATGGAGTAGAACACGTCCCCCTCCTCCAGCGCCGCGCCGTTGACGGCGGCGAACTCCGGCGCGCCGCCCTGAATGACGGGCACCAGAAAGCCCGCCGCCCGGAAGTTCAGCACCAGGATGATCAGCACGCCCACCAAAAAATTCATGGCGGCCCCGGCGGCGAACACCGCCACCTTCTTCCAGAAGCTCTGGTTGGAGAGGCTGTGGGGGTCGTCAGACGCCTCGTCCTCCCCCTCCATGGCGCAGAAGCCCCCGATGGGCAGGGCGCGGAGGGAGAATTTCGTCCCCTTTTTTCCGTCCTTATGCCAGATCTGCGGCCCCATGCCGATGGCGAACTCGTGGACGGTGACGCCGCAGAGCCTTGCGGCGATAAAGTGGCCCCACTCGTGGGCGGCGATGAGGACGCCGAACAGGAGAATGGCTAATATAATATACATAGACAGATACCTCGGTCAATGGGATAGTGTCCGCGCCCCCGGCGCGGTCAGATCACCCGCTGCATCCAGCGGTCCAGAAAGGCCAGCTGGGCCCCGGTGTGGAACCAGCCGTCCTCCATGCCGGTGAGGCCGGCGCGGTGCGCCGCCGCGAAGGCCTCAGCTCCCCGCCGCCCGCCGGACGCACGCGCGGGCCTGCCGGTCTGCTTCCAGTATATCCTCCATCCCCGGCGCAGATACCACCGGAATGGCGTCCAGGGCCCTCTCCACCAGCTCCGGGATCCGCCCGAAGGCGATCTCCTCCCGCCGGAAGAGCTCCACCGCCGCCTCATTGGCCCCGTTGAGCACCGCGCAGCTGGTCCCGCCGGTCCTGGCGCACTCCATCGCCATTTTCAGGCACGGGAACGCCTCCAGATCCGGCGGCGCGAAGGTCAGCGGCGGGCAGGCGAGCAGGTCCAGCCCCGGCAGCGCCGACTGCATCCGCTCCGGGTAGGTCAGGGCGTACCGGATGGGCAGGCGCATATCCGGCGTGCCCATCTGGGCCAGCACCGCGCCGTCCCGGAACTCCACCATGGAGTGGATGATGCTCTGCCGGTGGATCACCACCTCCACCTCGTCCGCCGTCACCCGGAACAGCCGCATAGCCTCGATAAACTCCAGCCCCTTGTTCATCAGGGTGGCGCAGTCGACGGTGATCTTCTCCCCCATGGTCCAGTTGGGGTGGCGGAGGGCGTCGGCCTTCGTCTTCCCGGCAACCTCCGCCCGGCTCAGACCGAAAAAGGGCCCCCCGGAGCAGGTCAGGATCAGCCGCCTGATCTCCCCCCGCCCCCTGCTGCCCTGGAGGCACTGGAAGATGGCGGAGTGCTCGCTGTCCACGGGGACGATCTCCGCCCCGTAGCGCCTGGCGGCCTCCATCACCAGCTCCCCGGCGCACACGAGGGTCTCCTTGTTGGCCAGGGCCACCCGCTTGCCGGACTCGATGGCGGCCATGGTGGGCCACAGCCCCGCCATGCCCACCACGGCGGTGACCACCGTCTCGCTCTCCGGCAGGGAGGCCGCCCGCCGCAGGCCGTCCAGGCCGTAGGCCACCTCCACGTCCAGCCCCGCCAGCCGCCGGGCCAGCTCCATGGCGGGCTCCAGCTCGTACACCGCCGCCAGCCGCGGCCGGAACTCCCGGACCTGCTCCTCCAGCCGGCCGATGCTGCCGCGGGCCGTCAGGGCCGCCACCCGGATGCCCTGCTCCCGGCAGACCTCCAGGGTCTGCCGGCCGATGGAGCCGGTGGAGCCCAGAAGGGAAATTGTCTTGCTCATACGCGCCTCCTATCCGATCTGCAGCAGCTCCAGCAGGGCGGCCAGCACCGGCGCGACGAAGATCACGCTGTCAAACCGGTCCAGGACCCCGCCGTGGGCAAAGAAGATCCGCCCATAGTCCTTGATGCCGAACTCCCGCTTGATGAGAGAGAAGCTCAGATCCCCCACCTGGGCCACCGCGCCGCAGAACAGCCCCAGCAGGGCCATGGCCCCATAGGGCACCGCCCCGCCGAACCAGCGGTTCATGACATAGGCGAACCCCAGCGCGCACAGCACGTTGCCCGCCAGGCCGCCCACCGCCCCCTCCACGGTCTTGTGGGGGCTGACGCGGGGGGCCAGCTTGTGCCGGCCGAGGGCCAGCCCCGTAAAGTAGGCGAAGGTATCGCACCCGAAGCTGAGCAGGAAGGGCAGCAGCAGATACCCCCGGCTGACGCCGGAGGCGTAGATGTGCACAAAGGAGGAAAAGGCGTAGCCGATGGCGATGCCGCCGAACAGCACCGCCGCGATCTGGTGGAAGCGCACCGCGCCCCCCTTGCAGATGGCGTAGCCGCACACGGCCAGGGCGGACAGGATGAACCAGACGCTCACAAGCTCGGGCTGGAAGTAGTACCACCCCACCGTGCAGCAGGGGACGAACACGGCGGTCTCGGCCAGCCAGGAGTCCTTCTCCCCGCCCACGCAGCGGTACAGCTCCCCGCCGCCGATGCCCGCCAGCAGCGCCAGCGCCGCCAGCAGCGCCAGGGGCGGCCCCCACAGTACGAGGTACAGCAGCACGGGCACGCCTGCCGCCGCCACCAACAGTCTTGATTTCATCTCGCACCCTCCTACACCCCGCCATACCGGCGGCTGCGCCGCTGGAACGCGGCAATCGCCTGCAGCAGGTCCTCTCTTTTGAAATCCGGCCAGAGCACATCGGTGGAGTAAAACTCCGTATAGGCGCACTGCCACAGCAGGAAATTGCTCAGCCGCAGCTCCCCGCCGGGGCGGATGAGCAGCTCGGGGTCCGGGATCCCGGCGGAGTAGAGGTAGCGCCCCAGGCCCTCCTCCGTCAGCTCCTCGGGCCGGGCCCGCCCCGCCGCGCACTCTGCGGCGAAGGCCTGGGCGGCGTGGACCAGCTCCGCCCGCCCGCCGTAGTTGATGCAGATGCTGCACAGGCACCCGTCCAGCCGGTCGGAGATGGCGTTGCACCGGTCCACCAGCGCCCGCAGCTCCCCGCTGAGCGGGGACATATCCCCCATGAACCGCAGGCGCACGTTGTCCCGCTCCATGGTGTCGATGGCCTCCAGCAGGTACCGCCTGAGCAGCTCCATGATGGTGTCCACCTCGTCTCTCGGCCGCTTCCAGTTCTCGGTGGAGAAGGCGTAGACCGTCAGATACTCGATGCCGATGTCCCGGCAGTAGGTGGCGATGGTGCGGAAGGTCTCCGCCCCCACCTTATGTCCGGCGGGGCGCGGCAGGCCCCGCTTCCTGGCCCAGCGGCCGTTGCCGTCCAGGATAATTGCGATATGGCGGGGCAGACGGCCAAAATCCACCTGCCCCGCC